>DYDD01000356.1 GCA_020718045.1 Fibrobacter sp.
CTGGAGCCTGGAGGCCGACGGCGGCACGGTCTCGACCGTCCGTTTCGCGGCCAGCCCGCCGCAGGCGCTGCCGCCGGGGGTGCCGCACGACGAGCCGCTGCTGGTCGACCTGATCGACCGCGCCGCGCGCGAGGTGCGCCTGCACCTCTTGAGCTACGGCGTCACCGAGCGCGACGGGACCTACTACGCGACCCTGGACGCCGCCCTGCGCCGCGCCGCTGCGCGCGGCGTGCAGGTGAAGGTCATCCTCTCGAACTGGGCCAAGCGCGCCGCCGCGCTGCCGCACATCAAGAGCCTGGCCGTCCTGGACAACGTCGAGGTGCGCTTCACGAACATCCCGCCCTGGTCCGGAGGCGCCATCCCGTTCGCGCGGGTGGAGCACCCGAAGTACCTGGTCAAGGACGGCGACGAGGCCTGGCTGGGCACCGCCAACTGGGGGCGCGACTACTTCCACGAATCGCGCAACCTGAGCTTCTTCATCGCCGGCGGACCGGTCGCCGGGGACATGGCGCGCTGGTTCGACACGAGCTGGAACAGCCCCTACGCCGAGGTCGTGGATCCCTGCGCCGACTACGCGCCGCCGCCGCGCGGCGAGTGAGGCCCCCAGCACCGGCGTCGCGAAAGGACACCCGATGGCCAAGCCGCCGCAGCGCCTGGAGAAGAACCGCACCGCCCTGGTCGTCGTCGACGTCCAGGAGTCGTTCCGACCGCTGATCCACGAGATGCCGACGGTGCTGGCCAACTGCTCGCGCCTGATCCGCTTCTGCGACGGGCTGGACGTCCCGGTCCTGGTGACGGAGCACTACCCGCAAGGCCTGGGAGGAACCGTCGAGGAGCTGGCCTCGCTGCCGCGCCGCTACGAGCCCATCGAGAAGATCAGCTTCTCGTGCGCCGCCGACCACAACTTCAACAGCCGGCTCAAGAGCCTGCACCGCGACCAGATCGTGCTGTGCGGGATCGAGGCCCACGTGTGCGTCTACCAGACGGCGCGGGACCTGCTCGAGGCGGGCTACCAGGTGGCGGTGACGGCCGACGCCGTCTCGTCGCGCCAGGTCAGCAGCCGCAACCTCGGGCTGGCCTACCTGCGCGACATCGGCGCCCAGGTGATGACCGCCGAGATGGTGATGTTCGAGATCCTCCGGGTGGCGCGGACCGAGGACTTCCGGGCCGTGTCCGCCATCCTCAAGGAGAATCCCCTGCCCGGTTCACCGGCGACAGCGGCGCCGGCGACGCCCGCGCCGCAGCAGGTCGGCCGGCGCGGAGCCGGCTCAGCTCCCGTCGCGCGCCGCCTTCAGCACCAGTTCGATGCGGCGGTTGAGCGCCTTGCCCTCCTCGGTCGCGTTGGGGGCGACCGGCTGATCCGGACCCATGCCCAGCGCCGACAGGGACGCCGCCGGCGCGTCCAGCCGCTTGGCCAGCGCCGCCGCCACGGCCTGCGCGCGGGCGAGCGAGAGCTTCTGGTTGGCGGCGCGGGGGCCGGTGTCGTCGGTGTGGCCCTCCACGACGGGGACCAGATCGGGGAAGCGGCGGATCGCCTCGGCGGCCTTGTCCAGCAGCGGGTCGTACTTCGGGTTCAGCCAGGCGTTGCCCGAGGCGAACTTCAGGCCCGTCAGGCGCACCCGCACGTCGCCGTCGGGCGTCAGCCAGACCAGCCCCTCCTGCGGCGTGAACAGCTGCCCGAGGCTGCGCACCTCCGCCTCCCGGTCCTGCACGAGGGTCTCCCGCGAGGCGACGGCGGAGAGGTCGGCCTCGGCCACGCCCGCCCGCAGCTGCGACTCCCAGAGGGCGTGACGCGCCGCGGTCAGCTCGCGCCTCAGCCCGACGATGGTCGAGTCCTGGGCGGCGCGGCCCCCCTCGACCCAGGCCCCGTAACCGCGGTTGACCGCCTCCAGCGAGTCCGCGCGGACGCGCAGCGCCGTCATCTCCCGATCGAGGTCCGCGAGCACGCGACGGCCCGCCGCCTCGCCCACCAGCTCCGGATCGATCGCCAGGCCGGCGATGGTGGCGATGCGACCGACGAGACGGTCGTAGCGCACGGCCGCCTCCTGCCAGTCGTGCCGCGCCGAGCGCAGGTCCTCGATGAAGCGGATGCGTCCGAGCGCGCGCGCCGCCGCCAGTTCGGCGGCGGCCAGGGTGCCG
>DYDD01000072.1:0-4880 GCA_020718045.1 Fibrobacter sp.
GGCCCTTCCGCCATCCTGGCTTCAGGGCCTGCAGGACACCCCTGTCACCACAGGATGTGTGGATCCAAGTCGAACAGCAGCGTGGGCATGGGCGGGGAATATCCGCAGCCACAACCCATCGATCAGCGAACGGTTGCGAACTGGCGCCGGGGCGATGGCCTGCCTATGTTCGAACGCGCGAACCACGACAACCCCGGACGAGGACGACGACATGAACAACGGATCGACTACCCGGCCGCGCTGCCTCGTCACCGGCGGCGCCGGTTTCCTCGGCATCAACATGGTGCGCTACCTGCTGGAGCGCGGCCACGAAGTGGTTTCGCTGGACGTCGCCCCCTTCGACTACCCCGAACGCGACGACCCCCGCGTGCACGTCGTCGACGGCGACATCCGCAACCGCGCCGACGTGGACCGCGCGCTCGCCGGCTGCGCGCAGGTCGTGCACGCCGCCGCCGCGCTACCCCTGTACACGCGCGAGGAGATCCGCTCGACGGACCTCGACGGCACCCGCACCGTGCTGCAGGCCGCCCTGGACGCGGGCTGCGAACGCGTCGTGCACGTCTCGTCGACCGCCGTCTACGGCATCCCCGACCACCACCCGCTGCTCGAGGACGACCGCCTGCACGGCGTGGGCCCCTACGGCGAGAGCAAGGTCGAGGCCGAGCAGGTCTGCGCGGAGTTCCGCGCGCGCGGCCTGTGCGTGCCGATCGTGCGACCGAAGTCCTTCATCGGGCCGGAGCGGCTGGGCGTCTTCGCCCTCTTCTACGACTGGGCCAAGGACGGCAAGGGCTTCCCGATGATCGGCGACGGCCGCAACCGCTACCAGCTCGCCGACGTCGAGGACATCTGCCAGGGCATCCACCTCTGCCTGACCGGCCCGCGCGAGAAGGTCGACGACGTCTTCAACCTGGGCGCCCGCGAGTTCACGACGATGCGCGAGGACTACCAGGCGGTGCTGGACGAGGCGGGTTTCGGGAAGAAGATCCGCGGGTTCCCGGCCGGGCCGGTCATCGCGACGTTGCGGCTGCTGGAGGCGTTGAAGCTCTCACCGCTCTATAAGTGGGTCTACGAGACCGCCAGCGAGGACTCCTTCGTCTCGATCGCGAAGGCGGAGCGGGTGCTGGGCTTCGATCCGCAGTACTCGAACAAGCAGGCGCTGGTGCGGAACTACCGGTGGTACCTGGAGCACCTGGCGGAGTTCGAGGGGCGGTCGGGGGTTTCGCATCGGGTGCCTTGGAAGCAGGGGATCTTGAAGGTGGCGAAGCGGTTTTTCTAGACGGATGTTACTCCGTTGAAAGCAGGCTGCGGAACAGCCGTTCCAGCTGAGCGAAATGGGAACCACGCCAGTAGAGACGCCCACACACCACGCAGCTCCGGAACTCCTCGTGGTCCCGTCGCGTGCGCGGCGGCAGCTCGTCGAGGATCTCCTCCTTCGCGACCGATCCCAGCTCCCCGTTGCAGGCCAGACAGCGCGTGAACGGCCGAGCGGCGCGGCGCAGGTCCAGCCGCCCGATCACCTCGCGGATCTGCAGCCCGGGGTCGGTCGCCCTCAACCAGTAGCCGCGGTCCACCTCATTGCGCTTGAGCAGCCCGATGTCGCGGGTCAGCAGGCAGCGCCGCTCCGCGGCGCAGACCGCCGCGAGATCGGCATCGTCCCAGTCGTTGCGGTACAGCGAGTCGAACCCCAGCAACCGCAGCCGGCGCGCCAGCTTGCCGAGGTGCACGTCGCAGGCGAAGCGCGGCACGCGCAGCGGCGCTGGCCGCAGCCGCACCAGCTCCGCCACGTCCAGCGTCTCGAACACGGGATAGACCGACAAACGCGCGCCGTCCCGCAGGGGATGCCCGAACCCGACCGGGACGCCATCGACCAGGATCAGGTCCACCTCGACGTGCGGCACGCCCTGCGACTCGATCGCGTCCTTCACCGACGGCGTCCCGTCGAACACATACGGCGCATCGCCTCCCCGCCTCTCCCGCGACAGGAAGTCGTTCAATTCGGCGTAGAACCGGAACCAGGCCTGGTGCGGTCTCATGGTCGTCTCCGGAATCCCGGTTGATTCAACGAATTCGGATCGCCGCATCTATGGTACCATGGCATCGATATCGCCCCGCCCATATCCTGGGAGACCGCCATGAACTTCCGTACGGCGATTCCCACCCTGTGCCTCGTCCTCGCCATCGCCCCGAACCCGAGCCGCGCGGCGTGGGAGTCCGGCTTCCACCTGCAGGGTCTGGCCGGCAACGTCCACTGCGTGCTCGACTGGCAAGGGACGCTGATCGCCGGCGGCGCACTCACGTTCGCCGGGGATGTGCCGGTGCGCAACATCGCCGCCTGCACGGATGGGACCTGGCACCCGCTCGGCGAGGGCCTGGCAGACGAGGTCCTGGATCTGATCCTGGGCGATGACGGCCCGTTGGCGCTGATGCGCAAGCGGGTGGACAAGACGTACTGGGTCCTCGAGGTGATGCACTGGAACGGGGCAACGTGGTCGCAGATGGGACCAGACTACTACGCCACCCAAGCGCCGATGGCCTGGTACCACGGATCCGTGCACCTCGGCAAGCACCGACTCCAGGAGGGAGTCTGGGTCGAGGTCCTGAGCACCGATGCAGGAGTCGGCAGCCTCGCCGTCTGCGGCGACGAGCTGATCCTCAGCGGCTACTTCCTCCACGCCGGGGGTCTCCCGGCGGCCTACGTCGCCGCCTGGCGCGACGGGGAGTTCAGAGCGCTGGGTGCCGGTCTGCCGTGCGCGCCCGACCGCATCACCACCAACGGCGAACTGCTGCACGCGCTGTGCAGCTACATCAACGATGAAGATCTCATGAGTTGCGAGGTGAGGACGTGGGACGGTGCGGCCTGGACGGCCACGCCCCGATACGGCAACTCCTGGTGGGGATTCAGCGGCTTCACGACCTACGACGGGAACATCTTCGTCTTCGGCACGAGCGGCTACGCGATCGATGGCCCTAATCCGACCTACATGGCCCGCACGGACGGCACGAGCTGGACGGGATCGTCGAACCTGGGAACTCCGCAATTCACGGATTTTTATGTGCACGCCGATCGGCTGATCGCCGTCGGTTCGTTCGACGGCGTAGGGGACGCCGCATCCATCGGAGCCATCGCGTACGACCATGGTGAGTGGCAGACCCTGTTTCCGCCCGGCAATGGCCTCCGGAAGCCGATTTCCCAGCTCCAACTCTACCGGGGAAATCCCGTCACGGTCCAGTATGGGCCGTGGTGTGGTCCTTACGACCCGTCCTACGAGATCCTCTCCTGGAACGGTCTCGACTGGTCGCTGCTGACGTCCTTCCAGCAAGGCCACGTCGATCGGCTGCTCAGCGACGGGCAATCCCTCGCCTTGACGACGACCAGGACCCCTTTCGGCGACCGTCTCTATCTCTACTTCGACCCGACCTACTTCCAACCCGTACCCGACGTTCCCGCCGTCCCGACGTTGTATCACGATGGAGCGCTCTACGCGCCCGGACCCGTGCTGTACCGCTACACCGACGGTGATTGGTCCGCGCTGACCACGACCACCGATGGCGACATCGGGATCCTCGCCTCCTGGCAGGGCACCCTCATCGCTTCGGGCTCGTTCACGATGATCGACGGGATCGCCCTCGGCCACATCGGCGCCTACTCCAACGGCGTCTGGGAGCCGCTGGGCTCGGGCCTCGACGCTCCGGCCGACCTGCTGGCGGTCTGGGACGGCAAGCTCGTGGCGCAGGGGGCGTTCACCACGGCGGGAGGCCTGCCGGCAGCCGGGCTGGCGGCCTTCGACGGCGCCGACTGGATCCCCCTGTGCACGACCGCGATCGACGGCGAGATCCACTCCCTATGCGGCTACGCCGGCACCCTCTTCGCCGGCGGCGAGTTCTCGCACCTCGATGGTGTGGCGGCCTGCAACATCGCCCGCTTCGACGGCGAGTCCTGGCAGCCGCTCGGCACCGGCGCCGACGGTCCCGTCCACGCCATGGCCCGGGAGAGATGGAAACTGCACCTGGTCGGGGATTTCACCAGCATCGACGGCCGCGCTTCCCACCACGTGGCGGTCTGGCAGGAGCCCACCGTCGCCGGCGAGATGGAGTACTTCCGGGCCGACCGCACCCCGTCCGGCGTGCGGCTGTCCTGGAGGCTGCGGGACCACGAGCCGGGGCTGAGTTACGTGCTGCGGCGCCACACGCTTCATGCCGCAAACGATACGGAGATCGCGGTTTCCCCTGCCGAAGACCCCGACATGACCTGCCTCGACGCCGGGGCCGACGCCGGGGAACTGACCTACGAACTCGCCAGCGGGAACGGTTCGTCCGGGATCGTGCTGGGCAGCGTCACGCTGGCCGCCGCGACGCCGGCGATGGGTACGGCCGTTCTGGAACACGCCGTGCCGAACCCCTTCAACCCCGTGACCGAGATCGCCTACACGCTGGACGGCCCCACGCCGATCCGGCTCGCGATCCACGACGCCAAGGGACGTCGAGTCAAGTTGCTGGAACTGGGGGTGGTCGCGGGCGGCCGTCACACCGTGGTCTGGAACGGCTGCGACGACCGAGGCCGTCCGGCGCCGTCAGGCGTCTATTTCGCCCGCCTGTCGGCGGCCGAACGCATCAGGACGATCAAGTTGATGCTCGCACGGTGATCGGGCGATAGGGGGATCAAGCCGTCGGCGGCAGGTCGGCCTTGCGCGGACCTTCGAAGAGGTCGAGCCGCACCAGCCGGCACTCGATCCCCCCGTTCCACAGCGGCACCCGCTGCGCCGGCCGCAGCCCGAGCTGCCCGACGAGCGCCGTGTCCCCGCACAGGATCCAGGCCGTCGTCCCCGCGCAGCGCCGCTTCAGGGCGTCCCCGAAGGCCTTGTAGAGCCCTTCGACCTCCC
>DYDD01000072.1:4886-12534 GCA_020718045.1 Fibrobacter sp.
GACCGAGCCGCACGCCGTAGGGCGGGTTGGTCAGGACCGTGGCGCCGGGCGGCAGGGCGAGGTCGCGGGCGTCGGCGACGCCCAGCCCGATGGCCGCGCCGCCGGGCAGCTTCGCCAGGTTGGCGCGGGCGGTCTTCACCACGTCGCGGTCGAGGTCGGCGCCGCTGACCAGGCCGGGCTCCAGCCGGCGCCGCAGCGCCGCCGCCTCGCGGCGCACCTCGACCCACACCTGCTCATCGAAGTCCGGCAAGAGCGCCCAGGGCGGCGCCAGCTGCGCGCGCAGCCAGCCCGCCGGGATGCGCGAGGCCGACAGCCACGCCTCGGCCAGCAGCGTGCCCGAGCCGCACATCGGATCGTGCAGGGGGCCCTCGCCGTCCCAGCCGCTCAGGCGCACGATGGCCGCGGCCAGGGTCTCCTGCAGCGGGGCTTCCCCCGCCTCGGTGCGGTAGCCGCGGCGGTGCAGGGCGCCGCCGCCGAGGTCCAGGCTGATCACGGCGCGGTTCTGACGCACATGCAGGTTCAGCAGCAGCTGCGGCGCGCGGCGGTCCACGCTGGGGCGGCTTCCCGTCGACTCGCGGAAGTGGTCGACGATGGCGTCCTTGAGCCGCTGGGCCGCGAACTGCGAGTGGTCGAGGTTGCTCTGCGAGACGGTGGCGTCCACGGCGAAGGTGGTCGCGGGCGTGAGCAGGACGTCCCAGTCCAGCTTGCGGGCAGTGGCGTAGAGGTAGCGGTCGCTGTGGCAGTCGAAGGTGATCAGCGGCGCCAGCACGCGGGCGGCCAGCCGGGTGCGGTAGACGACGCGGTAGAGCGCCGCCTGGTCGGCCAGGAAGCCCACGCCCTGGCGGCCGGGCGTCTCGGGCTCGGCCCCCAGTTCGCGCAGCTCCTCGGCGAGCAGGTCCTCCAGACCCTGCGCGCACTGCGCGAAATAGCGGCGGTGCTGCTGGTACTCGAACATGGGGGGATGATGGGGGTTCGGGGGGCTTTCCGCCAGCTTCCCGTGCCGGGGCGCCGCCGCGGATCGGCCTTCCCCGCGGCCGGGGACACGGGTATACTCCGGGCCGTGCAACGCCTTATCCCCCCTTTCCGGCCCCCGGCCAAGGCGGTCTCGTGGGATACTTCACCAACCTGGACATCTTCTGGGCGGCCGCGTACCTGCTGCTGATGGTGGGCGGGGCCTTCTTCTTCTACCGGCTGGGGAGGCGCTCGGAGAGCGACTTCTTCCTGGCCGGCCGGGGGCTGCCCTGGTGGCTGCCGGCCTCGTCGGTGTTCAGCACCCACACCGCCACCGACACGCCGATGTGGATCGCCGGCGTCATCTACGCCAACGGCCTGCGCGGCCTCTGGTACACGTTCTTCACGGCCTGGACCGCCATCGGCGCCTTCGTCTCGGCGCGCATCTTCCGACGCTCGCTGGCCTACACCCAGGCCGAGTGGCAGACCCAGCGCTTCGGCGGCCTGGGCGCGGAGCTGTTGCGGGGCTGGATGGCGGGCTGGCAGGTGTTCATGAACATGTTCATCCTCGGCTGGGTGGGCATCGCCATGGGCAAGGTCTGCGCCCTGGCCTTCGGCTGGCCGGTGTGGGTGGGCCTGGTGCTGCCGAGCGTGATCACCGCCTTCTACACGCTGGCCGCGGGCTACTGGGGCGTGGTGATGGGCGACTTCCTGCAGGGGATCGTCGCGGTCTTCGCCATCGTCATCGTCACGCTGGTGGGCCTGGCCGCCGCGGGCGGCCCCGAAGCCGTGACCTCGAACATCACGGCGCTCGGCCAGCAGTGGCGCCTGGACGCCTTCGCCTTCTCCGGCTGGTTCACCGGCGACTTCCCCATCGCCTGGTGGCTGACCATGCTGGTGATCTCGGTGATCGGCGGCTTCGGCATGGGCACGAGCCTCGACTGGTACGTCGAGGCGCAGCGCATCCAGTCGGCCAAGTCGGTGCGCGACGCGACCTACGGCCTGTGGGCCGGCGGCGCCGTCACCCTGATCCGCAACGGGTTCTGGGCCGCGGGCATCCTGGCCTTCTTCTCGATGCTGCCGCACATCACCGACGCCGCGCAGTACGAGCTGGGCTGGTTCCGCATGGGCTTCGAGCTGCTGCCGGTCGGTCTGGTCGGCGTGTTCTTCGGCGCCGTGCTGGCTATCCACCTCTCGACGATCTCCAGCCACATGAACCTGGGCGCCCTCTACTTCACGCGCGACATCTACCAGCGCTACCTGCGGCCCGAGGCGACCGAGAAGCAGCTGGTCTGGGTCGGCCGCTGGTCCACCTTCGCGCTGCTGATCGGCTCCTTCTTCTACGGGCTGATGATGCAGGAGATCACGCGCTGGCTGATCTTCGCGCTGTGGCTGATGATGGCCGGCATCTGGCTGCCCAACATCCTGCAGGTCGTCTGGTGGCGCTTCAACGCCTGGGGCTACCTGGCGGGCTGGATGGCCAACCTCGGCATGTCCTGGCTGGTGGTGTGGATCCTGCCCGAGTTCGGCGTGCTGCCCGAGCTGCCGGACTACCTGCAGTTCTGGCTGCTGATGGCCCTGGGCGCGGTGGTCTTCGTGCCGGTCACCCTGCTCACGCGGCCCGAGAACATGGACCGCCTGGTGCGCTACTACGTGATGACCCGGCCGCTGGGCCGCTGGGGACCGGTGCACCGCGAGGCGGTGCGACGCGGCCTGCTCGCCGAGGCGCCGGTGCAGCACGGTGCGATGCCGAGCGAGGGCCGTCGGCCCCTGATCCGCCGCGCCTGGACGCCCGAGCAGGCCGACGCCTGGACCCGCGAGGACTGGATCGCCGTGGTCCTATCGCCGCTGGTCTTCGCGGCGCTGATGCTCGGGGTGACCAAGCTGCTGCTGCTGCAGCCGGGCGGGCTGCTGCTGCTGCTGGGCGCCGTCGGCGGGGCGGGCGTCATCTACTGGGTGATCGATCCCAAGCTGCGGGCCGTCTCGATCGAGTACGAGGCCAAGCAGGCGGCCTACGCCGAGCAGCTCGAGCAGCGCCTGCGCTGGCAGGAAGAGGGGGGCCGCTGAGATGGACAAGGGCATCACCATGCTGATCGGCATGAGCATCGCCTACCTGGCCTCGTTCCTGGGCCTGGCCCTGGCGTGGAACCATTGGCGCAAGCGGCACCGGAAGGACGATCACGAATGAACGACGTCACGATGGACTTCGTCCCGCTGCCCGTGTCCACGCCGCTGCACGGCTTCTTCTGGACCTGGGGCCTGCCGATCCTGCTGTTCGCGGTCACGGCCGTCGCGACCTGGCTGCTCTACCGGCACTTCGCCGGCCGGGGCACCGGGCAATGAGGCGCGCCGCGGCGCTGTGCCTGGCCCTGCTGGCGGCAGGACCGCTGCACGCCGCCGCGATAGGCCCCGATGGACTCGTCGAGCGCATCGACCCGTTCATCGGCACCGGCGGGCACGGCCACACCTTCCCCGGCCCCGCGCTGCCCTTCGGCATGGTCCAACTCGGCCCCGACACGCGCCTCTCCGGCTGGGACGGCTGCTCCGGCTACCACTTCAGCGACACCGTCGTCTACGGGTTCTCGCACACCCACCTCAGCGGCACCGGCGTCGGCGACTACGGCGACGTGCTGCTGATGCCCGTCGCGGGCGAGCCCTCGCTCGACAGCGGCGAGCCCGACCGGTTCGGACCCGGGTACGCCTCGCCCTTCGACAAGGCGACCGAGCGGGCCGCCGCCGGCTACTACGCGGTGCGCCTGAGCGACGGCGGGATCGACGTCGAGCTCACGGCCACCCCCCGCACCGGCCTGCACCGCTACGCGTTCACGGCCGGCGCGCCCGCCCACGTGATCGTCGACCTCGAGCACCGCGACCGCCTGCTGGACGCGGACCTGCGCGTAGTCGACGACCGCACCGTCGAGGGCTTCCGGCGCTCGTCGGCCTGGGCGCGCGACCAGGTCGTGCATTTCCGGGCCCGCTTCTCGCGCCCCTTCACCGCGACGCGACTGGCGGCGGGCGATCCGACGCATCCGGACCGTCTGTCCAAGGCCGTGCTGTCCTTCGGCGACGCGGGCGGCGAAGTGCTGGTCCAAGTGGGGATCTCGGCCGTGGACGCCGGCGGCGCACAGCGCAACCTCGAGGCCGAGTGGGCGGGATTCGATTTCGAGGGGACACGGGAACGGGCGCGCGACGCCTGGCGACGCGAGCTGGCGCCGTTCGAGGTCGAGGGCGCCGACGCCGCGCAGGCGTCCGTGCTCGCCACCGCCCTCTACCACAGCTTCCTGGCCCCGAACCTGTTCAGCGACGTCGACGGCCGCTACCGCGGCCTGGACCTCGTCATCCACCAGGCCGAGGGCCGCGACCAGTACACCGTCTTCTCCCTGTGGGACACCTACCGCGCGACCCACCCCCTGTTCACGCTGGTCCAGCGGGAGCGCACCCGCGACTTCGTGCGCACGATGCTGGCCCAGTACGAGCAGGGCGGCCGGCTGCCGGTGTGGGAGCTGGCCGCCAACGAGACCGACTGCATGATCGGCTACCACAGCGTCTCGGCGATCGCCGACGCCTACCTCAAGGGACTCGTCCGCGGCGACGAGGACCTGGCGCTGCGGGCCATGCTGTCGAGCGCCGCAGGCGACCGCTTCGGCCTGGCCGCCTACCGGCGCGACGGCTACATCGGCGCCGAGCAGGAGATGGAGTCGGTCAGCCGCACGCTGGAGTACGCCTACGACGACGCCTGCATCGCGCGCTTCGCCGCCTCCCTGGGGCGAGACGACGTCGCGGCCGCCTTCGCGGCCCGCGCCCAGGGCTGGCGGCACCTCTTCGACCCCGCCAGCCGCTGCTTCCGCCCCCGCCACAACGGCCGCTGGCTGCAGCCCTTCGACCCGCGCCGCGTCGACTTCAACTACACCGAGGCCAACGCCTGGCAGTACCGCTTCGCCGCGCCCCACCACATGCGCGAGCACGCGGCCCTGCTGGGCGGCGACGCGGCCTGCGAGGCCGTGCTCGACTCGCTCTTCGCCGCCGACAGCGCGACGACGGGCCGCGACCAGGCCGACATCACCGGCCTGGTCGGCCAGTACGCGCACGGCAACGAGCCCAGCCACCACATCGCCTGGCTGTCGCACTTCAACGGGAAGCCCGGCCGCAGCGCCGAGCGCGTGGCGCGCCTCCGCGACGCCTTCTACACGACGGCGCCCGACGGCCTGATCGGCAACGAGGACTGCGGCCAGATGTCGAGCTGGTACGTGCTGGCCGCCTACGGCCTCTACGACGTGGCGCCGACGTCCCGCCAGTGGCTCCTGATCCCGCCCCTGCACGAGCGCATGAGCCTGCGCCTGGCCGGCGGGCGCACCTTCACCACCCGCCGCGAAGGCACAGGCGCGATCGAACGCGTGACCTTCGACGGCCGCCCCCTGGAGCGCAGCTTCCTGTGGCACGAGGAGATCGCGAACGGCGGCGAGCTGGTCTTCCACCTCGGCAAGGATGGGAAGTGGGGCGAATCCCCCGCGGCGCGCCCCGGCACCCCGGCCCCCGCACCGCCGATCCTCGCCGCGCCCTGGGCCGAAGCCCCGGCCGACCGCTTCCGAGGCGAGATGGAGGTCCGTCTGTCCTCGGCCGACCCCGGCTGCGAAATCCGCTGGACCGACGATCCCCACGCAGAACCGCATGCGGGCCGCCTCTACGAAGGGCCCCTGACCCTGCGGGAGACGACCACCCTGCGCTTCGCCGCCACCGACGGCACGCGCTGGAGCCCCGCGACCACCGCCAGTTTCGACGCCCTCCCCGCCGACCGACGCGTCGATCTCCTGGCGACACCCAACACCCAGTACACCGCCGGCGGCCCCGACGCCCTCATCGACGGCCGCCGCGGCGCGACCGCCTGGGCCACCGGCGGCTGGCAGGGCTACCAGGGCCGGGACTTCGTCGCCGTCCTGGACCTCGGCCGCCCCTCCCCCGTCGCCCGCGCCGCCGCCGGCTTCCTCCAGGACACCCGCTCCTGGATCGTGCTGCCCACCGAGCTGATCGTCGAAACCTCCACCGACGGCGCCACCTTCCACGAAGCCGGCCGCCTCCGCCACGACGTCCCCGTCGACACCGACGGCGTGATCACCCGCGACCTCTCCCTCGCCCTGGACGGCGCCGATCTGCGCGCCCTGCGCTTCCGCGCCGTCAACGCCAGCCCCCTCCCCGCCTGGCACCCCGGCGCCGGCGGCGAGTCCTTCATCTTCGTCGACGAATTGATGGTGGAGTAGATCGAGGCGCAGGGTCGCCCCGCCCCGTCGGCAGGATTTATTTCAGGAGCGCGAGGAGTCCGCCGGCCGCCACCGCGGTGCCGATCACCCCGGCCACGTTCGGCCCCATCGCATGCATCAGCAGGTAGTTGTGCGGGTCCGTCTCCTGCGCCACGTTGTGCGCCACCCGCGCCGCCATCGGCACCGCCGAGACGCCCGCGGCCCCGATCAGCGGGTTGACGGGGCTGCCCGGCATCCGCGCCATGAGCTTGCCCAGCAGCAGGCCGCCGGCGGTCGAGAGCGCGAAGGCCACGCAGCCGAGCATCAGGATCTTCATGGTCTCGGTCCGCAGGAACGTGTCGCCCGACATCGTCACGCCCACGCAAAGGCCCAGGATGATCGTGATGAGGTTGATCAGCTCGTTCTGGGCCGAACGGGTCAGCCGCTCGGTGACGCCGCATTCGCGCAACAGGTTGCCGAACATCAGCAGGCCGATCAGGCTGGTCGCGGCCGGCACGATCAGGGCGGCCACGATCGTCACGCCGATGGGGAAGACGATGCGCACCCAGGTCGGCACCTCGGCGCCGGCCTCCATGCGAATGGCGCGTTCCTTCTTCGTGGTCAGCAGGCGCATGATCGGCGGCTGGATGAGCGGCACCAGCGCCATGTAGGAGTAGGCCGAGACCGCAATGGCGCCCAGCAGGTGCGGCGCCAGCTTCATGGTCAGGTAGATCGAGGTCGGGCCGTCGGCGCCGCCGATGATGCCGATGGAGGCCGCCTCCTGCGGCGTGAAGCCCATGGCATTGGCGGCCAGGAAGGTGCCGAAGACGCCCAGCTGCGCGGCGGCGCCCAGGAAGAAGGTCTTGGGGTTGGACAGCAGCGGGCCGAAGTCCGTGAGCGCCCCCAGCCCCAGGAAGATCAGGGGCGGGAAGATCTCCAGCTTCACGCCGTAGAACAGGTAGTGGAACAGGCCGCCGGTCTCGCCGGGGCCGCCCTCGGCCATCAGGCCAGATAGCGGCAGGTTCGCCATCAGCGCGCCGAAGCCGATGGGCACCAGCAGCAGCGGCTCGAACTGCTTGCGGATGGCCAGCCAGAGCATCAGGCAGGAGATGCAGAGCATCGCCAGCTCGCGCCACGACATGTTCGCCAGACCGGTCGAGGTCCACAGGGCGTCCACGTCACCCCTCCGCGCGGTAACGGGCCAGCACCGTGCCCACCTGGACGGTGTCGCCGACCTGGATGCACACCTCCTGGACGGTGCCGGAGTGCGGGGCGTAGATGTAGGTGTCCATCTTCATGGCGTCGAGCACGAAGGCTTGCGTCTTCGCTTCGACCGCTTCTCCGGCCTGCACCAGCACCTTGCGCACGGTGCCGGCCAACGGAGCCGTGATGGCGTTCCCGTCGGCGGCCGTGTGGGCGTGGGCGGGCGCCTGCGGTCGCGGCGCCGCCGGCGCCGCCACGGG
>DYDD01000073.1 GCA_020718045.1 Fibrobacter sp.
GGCGCAGCCAGCCGGCGGGATCGTCGCCGGCGCAGGGCGGCGGCGCGCCGTCGACGGCGAGCCAGGCCACGGCGTCGCAGCAGGCGTCGGGCAGGGGGAGCGCGGGGCCGCGGCCGCCGTCCAGCGCGGTCAAATTCGTGATCCCCGCGGCGTCGCAACGCCGATCGAGCAGCGCAAGGACGTCCGGGTCGGCTTCGACAGCCGTCACGCATTCCCAGCGCCGCGCCAGCGCGAGCGCCGCCGCGCCGTAGCCGGCGCCGCCTAGCAGCAGGTGGCCGCGGCCGTCGCCGCCGAGCAAGAGGTCCCAGGCGGCGCGGCCCTCGTCGACCAGTTCCTCGATCCGGGCAATGCGGTCGGGACCCGGCGGCAGGGCGGCGACCAGGGCGTCCCGCAGGACGTCCGGCGCAGCGCCCGGACCGACCGCGTCCGCGGCCGCGAGCAGCCGCGCGGCTGCGGTGCTGCGCGCCGGCCGGTCCGTGGTCACGAAACCCCGTCTTCCGGCGCAGGCCCGGCCTTCTTGCGGTTGCCGATGACCCGCGCGGGGTTGCCCATGAGGATGCTGAAGGGGGGGTACTTCTTGGCGCCCACGATCGAGCCGGCCGAGACGATGCAGCCGTCGCCCAGCTCGACGCCGGGCATCAGGAAGGCGTTCGAGCCGATCCAGACGTCGCGGCCGATGACGACCTCGCGGTACTCGGCGCCCTGGTCGCGGATCGGGCGGTCGGGGTCGGCGAAGACGTGGTTGGTCGTCCAGACCTTGACGCCCGGACCGAGCAGGGTGTGGTCGCCGATGGTGATGCCGCCGGCGGCCTGCAGGAAGTTGTCGACGCCGACGGTGACGTTGTCGCCGAGCAGGATCTTGTGGACGTTGCGGAAGCGGGCGCCCTCGTGGATGCGGACCCGCGGCCCGCAGCGCCCGAAGGCGGGGCGCAGCACGCCGGCCCGCAGCAGGAAGCCGTACGAGCCGGGGCAGTTGCGCACGAAGGAGTAGCGCAGCAGCAGGCGGCCGGTGGGGTCGCCCAGCGACTGCCGGAATTCCTTGAGGACTTGGAGCATCCGCGGAGCCTCCGTCGCTCAGCGGACCAGGAGCATGCGGCGCGAAACGCTCGCGGGGCCGCCGTCGATGCGGTAGAGGTACACGCCCGACGGCTGGCTCCGCCCCTGGTCGTCGGTTCCGTCCCAGTGCGCGGCGTGGTGGCCGGCCTCGAACCTGGCCGCGGTCAGGATGCGACGGATCAGCCGCCCCGACAAGTCGAAAACGTCGAGGCTCACCGTCGAGGGTTGCGTCAACGTGAAGTCGATGGCCGTGGAGGGGTTGAACGGGTTCGGGTGGTTGCCCGTCGCGATCAGCAGCGGCGCCGGCGGCGCGGCGGTCAGCTCGCCGATCCAGTTGGGGTCCACCAGGCGGATCAGCAGCGAGGCGAAGCGCGGCCCGATGGTGACGTTGGCGAAGGTGTTCGGATGGCTGTCGTTCGGCACGCCGGGGCGGCGGTACTCCGTGCGCAGCATGTTGCGCTCGGGATCCGACGCGACGTTGGGCGCGGCCAGTTCGTCGAACAGGTCGAAGAAGACGAGGTTCGGGTGGCCGTTCATGAAGGACGGGCTCTGCAACCAGTCGTAGAAGGCCCGCGCGAAGTCGGCCTTGGTGTTGTTCGTGTCCTCGGGACGGCGCGGCGAGCCGCTGACCAGCACGAACAGCTTGTCGCGATGCTGGTCCAGGACGCTGCGGATCTGCAGGTACTGGTCCACGTAGGCCTGCAGCTGGGCGACCGTCGTGATGTCGCCGGTGCTGTGGTCGTTCTTCAGGATGATGATGTCGTGGCGGTCCAGCAGGGAGTCCATGAACGCGCTGCCGGTGCAGAAGACGGTGAACCAGCCGTCGGGCTGGATGTCGTTCGCCTCCACGCCGTAGGACCAGTCCGGGAAGACCGTGCTGTCGGGCAGGATGATCCCGGTGTAGGTGTTCCCGCTGTCGTAGTCGTGGTCCCAGAACTTGATGCCCGTCCCGTAGCGGGTGTTGTGGGACTCCAGCAGGCTGCGCACGCCGCTGTCGCGGATCAGGTTGCGGCCCGTGGAGTGGTGCACGAACATCATGTTCGTGCCGAGCAGGGGGCGTTGGCCGACGACGACGAAGTTCGGGAAGGACTGCTGCTCGGCCACGCCGTTCTTCCAGGCGGTGACGACGATGCTGTAGCGGCCCGCGCTGCGGAAGACGTGGCGGGCCGCAGTCGTGGCGGCGGGAAAACTCTTCGACTGCCCGTCGCCGAAGTCGATGCGCAGCGAATCGGGAACGGTCGTGTAGCTCCACGCGAAGTCGACGCGGTCCTCGTTCAGGATGTTGGCGGTCGGGGTCTTGACCAGCGCCGAGATCGGCGCCGCGACCGCGGCGATGGCCGTGAAGAGCGGGAAAAGGCACGCGGCCAGGATGGTCTTGGCGGCCATGAAGGCTCCCGGGTCGAGAGTGTCGGCGAGGAGACGGCTCCCCTGATGTCCTTGAGAGCCGTAAATGGTAGCACATGTCGATGGAATCGTCGAGCCTGCACCGGGAAAATGGATCAGGCGCGGCCCAAGGCGCAGCGGGCCAATGACTTCCAGAGACGGCGATCCCAGGGGCGCCGGCGGGCCGCCCTCAGGTAGTCGGATGCCGCGGCCCGGATCCGGCCCTGGCCGGCGTGCCAGCAGGCGCGGGTCACGTAGGTGTAGGTCCAGGCGTAGCGGCTCTCGGCAGGGGTCACGCTGCCGGGGTGATCGGCCAGGAAGCGCTTCATCATGCGGAAGGCGTTGTCCAGGCGTTCGCCGGTGCGATGGGACATCTGGCCCTCCCACAGCCGGTACTCGACGACCGTCTCAGGCACGTGCAGGAAGTCCCAATCCAGCGAGATGCGCAGCCAGAGGTCGTAGTCGATCGCCATCGTGAGCGATTCGTCGAAGCCCCCGGCCTGCTCGACGGCTTCGCGGCGGACCAGCGCCGTGGGGAAGTGCACGAAGTTATCGACCAGCAGCTTGCCGGTGATCCGGCCGCTGAAGCACGGCCAGCGGGGGGTCGTGGTCGGTCGGCCCTCGCCGTCGATGCAGTCGAAGTCGCCGTAGACCACGCCCAAGCGGGGGGCGCCCTCGAAGCGCGGCAGCTGTCGGGCCAGCTTGTCGGGCAGCCAGCGGTCATCTGCATCGCAGAACCCGATGAACTCCCCGCGGGCTTCCCGCAGCCCCCGGTTCTTGGCAGCGGTCTGGCCGGTGTTAGCCTGACGGACGAGTCGGACCCGAGGCTCGCCGGCGTAGGCCGCCAGGACCTCGGGCGTGTCGTCCGTGGAGCCGTCGTCCACGATGATCAGCTCGAGGCGGCCGTGGGTCTGGGCGAGGATGGAGTCCACGGTTTCCCGGATGTAACGCCCCATGTTATAGGTGGCGGTCACGACCGAGACCAGCGGCGGCGGACTTGTCGGCATCATGCTCTCCTGGCCCGTGGGGCCGGACCGGCGGGTCGCGCCCGCGATCAGTGGTGGCCCTCTGCGGCGCGTTGTGTCACATTCCCGGCGGGAGGATCCCGGATGTTTGACCTCTTCCGCAGCGATATCGGCCGGATGCGCCGATATGGTAGCAGAGATTCCACGCTGCGCCTGCTGCTGACCCAGCAGGGCCTCTGGGCCTGTGCCTGCTACCGGGCCGGGAACTGGCTGAACCGCCACCGGCTGCCCCCGGGGCTGCGGCACGTGGTCATGGCCTTCTACCACCTCTGGTGGAAGAACGTCGAGATCACGACCGGGATCTCGATCTCGCCCGACTGCAAGATCGGGCCCGGATTGTACATCGGGCACTTCGGGGGCATCATCCTGCATTCCGACGTCGTGATCGGGCGCGACTGCAACCTGTCGCAGGGCGTCACGCTCGGGCTGGCGCGGCGCGAGGGCGTCTGGGGGGTGCCGACCCTGGGCGACCGTGTCTATATCGCTCCCGGCGCCAAGGTGGTCGGGCCGATCCACTTGGCCTCGGGCACCGTCGTGGGCGCGAATGCGGTCCTGACGTGCAGCACCAATCCCGACGAGGTTGTGGCGGGCGTGCCCGCCCGTGTCGTGTCCACCAAGGGCAGCGGCGACTACATTTCCTGATCCGGTTCGGCGGCGGCGAGACAGCCCGGGAGGCGACTCCGGTTTGATCAAGGTCCTCTACTGCATCGACAGCATCAGCCGCGGCGGCACCGAGACCCAGCTGATCGGCCTGATCAACCGCCTCGACCGCCAGCGCTTCGCCCCGAGCCTGTGCACCCTGCGGCCCTCGTCGGACTACCTCGGGGAGGCCGACTGCCCGCGCCTCGAACTGGACGCCCGACGGTTGTTCTCGCCCGGGGGCGCGTCGCGGCTGCGCGCCCTCGCCGCGCACCTGCGTGAGCAGCGGATCGACGTCGTGCAGACGTTCTTCCAGGACGCGACGCTGCTCGGGATCGCGGCGGCGCGGCTGGCGAGGGTCCCGGTGCGGCTCGTGTCCTTCCGCGACCTGGGCTTCTGGCGCACGCCGGCCCAGGAGTTCCTGATGCGGCGGAGCTACCCCCTGGCGACAGGGTTCCTGGCGAATTCCGACGCGGTCAAGCATCATGTGTGCGCCCGGGACCGGCTGGACCCGCGCCGGGTGGGAGTGATCCGCAACGGGGTCGATGTCGGGCGTTACCGCTTCGCCGAGCACCCGGAGGGCGGCGTCGCCGTCGGCATCGTCGGCAACCTCAACCGCCGGGTCAAACGTGCCGACCTGTTCCTGCGGGCGGCCGCCCGGGTGGCGGACCGGCACCCCGCGACGACCTGGCACCTGATCGGGGACGGCGAGCTGCGGCCGCAGTACGAGCGGCTGGCGGCGGAACTGGGGATCGCCGACCGCACCGTGTTCGTGGGTCGCATCGCCGACGTGCCGGCCTACCTGCAGCGGCTGGCGATCGGCGTGATGTGCTCGGATTCCGAGGGCTTCAGCAACGCGGTGCTCGAGTACATGCTCAGCGGCTGCGCGGTGGTCGCCACTTCGGTCGGCGGCAACCTCGAAGCGGTGCACGACGGCCGCACGGGGCTGCTGGTGCCGCCGGGCAACGACGTCGCCCTGGCCAGCGCCCTGTCCCGGCTGATCGAGGAGCGCGCCACGCGCGCGATGCTGGCCCGGCAGGCCCGCGCCATGGCCGAGGCGGAATTCGGCTGGGAGCCGTGCGTCGCGGCCCACCAGGAGCACTACCGGGCGGCGCTGTCGGCCGCGTCCGGCGGTTAGGCGCCCGTCCAAGCAAGGATCGATGCGATGCCCGTCGTCCTGATCCTCTGCCTCGCCCTGCTCGCGTATGTCTACGCGGGCTACCCGCTGCTTTGCGCCCTGCTGGCGGGCGTGCGGCGGCGGCGGATCGCGGCCGCCCCGCACACGCCGCGGGTCAGCATCCTGATCGCCGCCCACAACGAGGCGGCCTGCATCGGCCAGACCGTCCGCAACAAGCTTGACCTGGACTACCCGCTCGAGCTGCTGGAGATCGTGGTCGTATCCGACTGTTCGACCGACGGCACCGACGAGGCGGTCGCGGCCATCGCGGCCGTCGAGCCGCGGGTCCGTCTGCTGCGGCAGGAGCCGCGGGCCGGCAAGACCGCCGCCCTGAACCTGGCGCAGGCGCACGTGACCGGCGAGATCATCGTCTTCTCCGATGCCAACTCCCTCTACGCCCCCGACGCCCTGCGCCGGCTGATGGAGCCGTTCGCGGACCACGCGGTCGGTTACGCGACCGGGCGCATGCTCTACCGGGCGCGCGACGGCTCGCTGACGGGGGAGGGCTGCTCGGCCTACATGCGCTACGAGAACATGCTGCGTGGGCTCGAGACGTCGGTGGGTTCGGTGGTCGGGGTCGACGGGGGCATCGACGCCGTGCGCAGGGACCTCTACACCGTCATGCGCGCCGACCAGCAACCGGACTTCGTGCTGCCCCTGAGCGTGGTCGCGCGCGGGCGGCGCGTCGTCTACGCGCCCGGCGCCCGCGTCTACGAGGCGAGCCTGTCCGAGACGGGCGCCGAGTTCCGCATGCGCACCCGCGTGGCCCTGCGCGCCTGGCACGCGCTGCGGGACATGGCCGGCCTGCTCGACCCGGTCCGCTACGGCCTGTTCTCCTGGCAGCTGTTCTCCCACAAGTGGCTGCGCTACCTGGCGCCGGTCTTCCAGGTCCTCGCCCTGCTGAGCAACCTCGCCCTGGTCGGCCGCGGCGGGGCTTGGGACGCGCTGCTCGCGCTGCAGGGCGTCTTCTACCTGCTGGCCGTCCTGGGTCTCGCCGGCCTGCGCCTGCCGGCGCCGCTGTCCTTCCCATACTACCTGTGCCTGCTGAACGCGGCCGCCGGCAACGCGCTGCTGCGCTTCCTGGCGGGGCAGCGCCAGGTGATCTGGACCCCGCGCACCTGAAAGGACGGTCCGCCGTGCGCCTCCCCGACTGGGTCGTGGGCCGCCTCGCCGAGCCCGTGTGGGATCTCTATGAGGGCAGCGTGCGCCTGCGCACCTACCGCCGGCTCGCGCGCGACCAGTTCGACGCGCCCGAGGCGCTGGAACGGCGTCGGCGGGAGCGGCTCGGCGAGCTGGTGCGGCACGCCGCGGCGCCCTCGCCCTTCCACGCCCGCCGTCTGCGGGACGCCGGCATCGACCCGCGCGGCGTGCGCGACATCGCCGACCTGCGCGGGCTGCCGCTGCTGACCAAGGCCGACATCCGCGGCGACCTCGACGACATCCTGGCCGCGGATCATCGCCGCGAGGACCTGGTGCCCGCCAAGACGGGCGGCTCCACCGGCACCGCGCTGCACGTCTACTGCGACCGGCGCGGGGTCGAGCGACGCAACGGCGCCGCTCTGCTGGCCGACACCTGGAGCGGCTGGCGCCTGGGACAGCCCATGGGTGCGGTGTGGGGCAACCCGCCGGCGCCCCGGACCTTGCGCAATCGGCTGCGCCTGGCCTGCAAGGACCGCATCGTCTACCTCGACACCATGCGCCTGGACGAGGCGTCGGTGCGGGAGTTCGCGGCCGGCTGGCGCCGGCTGCGTCCCGGCCTGCTCTACGGGCACGCCCACTCCCTGTACCTGCTGGCGGGCATGCTCGAGGAGATGGGCGAGCGACTACGGCCGGATGGGATCGTCGCCACCAGCATGATGCTCCTGCAGCCCGAGCGGGAGGTGATCGAGCGCGTCTTCGCGCGGCCGGTGACCAACCGCTACGGCTGCGAAGAGGTCAGCCTGATCGCCTGCGAGTGCGAGCGCCACGCGGGCCTGCACCTCAATGCCGAGCACGCCGCCGTCGAGCTGCTGCGCGACGACGGCAGCCCGTGCTCTCCCGGAGAGGACGGCCGGATCGTCGTCACCGAGTTCGTGAACCTGGGCATGCCGATGCTGCGCTACGAGGTGGGCGACCGCGGCGTGCTGCACGACCGGCCCTGCCCTTGCGGCCGCCCCTCCCCGCTGCTGCGCACGGTCACCGGCCGTACCGCCGATTTCCTGGTGGCGGCCGACGGCAGCCGCGTCGCCGGCATTTCGCTGATCGAGAACACGCTGACGCGCTACCCGGGCATCGGGCAGCTCCAGGTCGTCCAGGAGGTCGTCGGCCGGGTCGAGCTGTACGTGGTGCGCGCCACCGGCTGGGACGAGGCGGTCGCCGCCGCGCTGACGGGCGTCTTCCGCGACTCGCTGGGCGGCGCCGAGGTGGCCCTGCGCTTCGTCGACACCATCCCGCGCGAACCCAACGGCAAGTACCGCTTCTCGATCTGCCGGGTGCCCGGCGTGCGGAGCGGTGCATGACCATCCCGCGACGCATCCTGTTCGGCTTCGCCGCGGCGGTCGTGCTGCTCGGCCCCTTCGTGGTGCCGGTGCCCGGGCGATTCGAACGCATCGCGGCGCTGCGGTCCCTGGGTGTGGTCGCGCACTGGGGACTGCCCCTGGCCTTCACGCTGCTGCTGTGGCGGCGGGGCCCGTTGCGCGGGCGCCTGCCGGCGGCGGCGGGGTTCGCCTGGCTGCTGACCGCCAGCTGCGAGCTGCTGCAGGGGTTCGTGGGGCGGCACCCGCGCTGGCAGGACGCCGGCGTGGATCTGGCAGGGGTGGCGACGGCCGTCGGCTGGGTGCTGGCGCGTGGCCGGGGGCGCCGCCTCGCCTACGCGCTGGTCGGGCTCGGTTTCGCGGTCGTGCCGTTCCAGCTGCGCGAGATGCCCGGCTTCCTGCTCGGCAGCCGGCTCGCGACGCAGCGGTTCCCGCTGCTGGCGGACTTCGAGCACGACCGCGAGATGTCGCTGCTCGACGACAACTTCGACCAGGGCGGCGAATACCGGATGGTGCGCGACGCGACGAGCGGCTCGCGGGTGCTGAGCCTGCGGGGCGAACCGGGCGAAATCTATCCGGGGGTGGTGATCCGCGGCTTCCCGCGCGACTGGTCGTCACGGTCCGCGCTGGTCTTCGACGCCCGGGCCGCGTCCGGCGGGACGGCGCCGCTGACGGTGCGCCTGGACGATTTCCTGGGCCGCGACGATCCGGTCTGGGTCGGTGAGGATTTCCGCCTCGGGCCGCAGTGGACGCGTTGCGTCGTGGACCTGAAGGCCCTGCGGCCCCGCGGCGGCACGCGGACATTCCGGTTGGACGACATCGACAGTATGCTATTCTTCCTGAGCCGCCCCGACGGCGACGTCACCGTGCAGCTGGACAACATCACCCTGGAGTGAGGCCGTGAGGATCGGGATGGGATGGGACCGCCACCGGCTGGTGGCCGGGCGGCCCTGCCTGCTGGGCGGGGTGCGCTTCGAGGACTGCCCGGTCGGCCCGCTGGGACACTCCGACGGCGACGCGGCAGCCCACGCCGTCGTCGACGCGCTTCTCGGCGCCGCCGCCCTCGGCGACATCGGACGCCACTTCCCGGACGACGACCCGGCCTGGGCCGGCGCCGACAGCCTCGACCTGCTCGCCCGCGCGACCGCCCTGGTGCGCGCCGCGGGCTGGCGGGTGGGCAACGTGGACCTGACCCTGATCCTGGAACGGCCCCGCATCGCACCGGCCGCCGGGCGCATGCGGGCGGCGCTCGCCGGCGCCCTCGGCGTCGGCCCGGAGGTCGTGTCGATCAAGGCGACGCGCGGCGAGGGGCTCGGCCCCGAGGGCCGCGGCGAGTGCGTGACCGCGATGGCGGTCGCCCTGCTGCTGCCGGCGGCGCGGGGCGCGGAAGGAGATCCGGCGTGAGCGAGTTCACGAGCCTCAAGGTGCTGGTCCTGATGGGCGGCGACAGCCGCGAGCGCGAGATCTCCCTGCTGAGCGGCGCCGCGGTGGCCCGCGCGCTCGCCGGGCTGGGCCACGTGGTGGAGGCGCGCACGCTGGCGCGCGCCGCCGACGTACTGGCGATGGGCGACCTGCGCGACTGGGACGTGGTGTTCCCCGCCCTGCACGGGGGGATGGGGGAGGACGGCCGCCTGCAGGCCCTGCTCGACGTGCTGGACGTGCCCTACGCACTGTCCGGCCACCTGGCCAGCGCGGTGGCCATGGACAAGGCCGCCACCAAGCGGATCCTGCGTTCCGCGGACATCCCCACGCCGGACTGGCTGCTGGTCACCCCCGACCGCGAGGGCGTGGCTTGGCCGGACCGCGACCAGCTCCTGAAGCGCGTCGACGCCGAGCTGGGCTGGCCGGTGGTCGTCAAGCCCAACGCCGACGGTTCGAGCGTCGGGGTGCGCATCGTGGCCCAGCCGTCGGAATTCGCGGTGGCGTTCGACGAGGCTGCGGCCGGCGGCCGCGACGTGCTGCTGGAGTCCTACGTGCCCGGGCGCGAGCTGACCGCGGCGATCCTGCTGGGCCGGCGGCTGCCCCTGGTCGAGATCGTGCCCCACGACGGCTTCTACGACTTCGGGAACAAGTACACCGCCGGCGCCAGCGACTACCTGTGCCCCGCCCCGGTCCACTCGCCGCTCTACGAGCGGATCAGCGGCGACGCCCGCCGGGCCTACGACCTGCTGGGCTGCCGCGGCCTGGCGCGGGTCGACTTCCGCCTCGACGGCTCCCGTTATTCGTGCCTCGAGGTGAACACCATCCCCGGCATGACCGACACCAGCCTGGTGCCCAAGGCCGCCGCCGTGGTCGGCATCCCCTTCGCCGCCCTGGTGGACGACCTGTGCCGCGACGGCGCCCGGCGCGGCGCGGGCCGCTGACCGACCACCTGCCCCGAGGAGCGAGCGCGATGGCCCTGCACGTCTACGACCACGTCACGCGGACCCGGCGCCTGTTCGCCCCCGTCCACCCCGGCCAGGTCGGCATGTACGTCTGCGGCATGACCGTGCAGGACAAGCCGCACGTGGGGCACATGTTCGCCTTCGTGGCCTGCGACATGATCCGCCGCTACCTCGAGCACCTGGGCTACGCGGTGACCCACGTCCAGAACTTCACCGACATCGACGACAAGATCATCGTCAAGGCGCGGCAGGAGGGGATCGATTTCCGGGTCGTCTCGCAGCGCAACATCGACCTCTACCACGAGTGCGCCGCCGTCCTGAACATCCGGCCGGCGCACCGCTACCCGCTGGTCACCGACCACATCCCGGAGATCGTGGCCTTCACCGCCGACCTCGTCGCCAAGGACCACGCCTACGCCGCCGGCGGGGACGTGTACTTCAAGGTGCGCAGCTGGGACGAGTACGGCTTCCTGTCCGGCCGCCACGTCGACGACATGCGCAGCGGCGTGCGCATCGAGGTCGGGGAGGCCAAGCTGGACCCGCTGGATTTCGCGCTCTGGAAGTCGGCCGCCCCGGACGAGCCCGGCTGGGACTCCCCCTGGGGGCGGGGCCGCCCGGGCTGGCACATCGAATGTTCGGTCATGGCCACCAAGTATCTCGGGCCGCACTTCGACTTCCACGGCGGGGGTCGCGACCTGCTGTTCCCCCACCACGAGAACGAGTGCGCGCAGAGCTGCTGCGGCACCGGCCAGAAGTTCGTCAACTTCTGGTTGCACAACGGGTTGCTGTTTCTGGGCGACAAGAAGATGTCGAAGTCCGACGGCAACTTCTTCGCCATGGGCGACGTGCTGGCCCTGTTCCCGGCCGAGGTGATCCGCTTCTTCCTGCTCAACGCCCACTTCCGCAGCCAGATCGACTACGGCGAGGACCGCCTGCGCGAGGCCGGGGTCGCCTACGACCGCCTGCGGCGCGGGGTGCGCCGCCTGGCCGAGCGCCGCGCGTCCGGCGCCGCGCCCGTGCCCGAAGGTCTGCTCTCCGGCCCCGGGGAGGTCTTGTCCCGCGCGGTCCGGGAGCACCGGCGGCGCTTCTTCGCCGCCATGGACGACGATTTCAACTCCGCCGGCGCGATCGGCGTCCTGTTCGGCCTGGTGCGCGACCTGAACCAGTACGACGCCGCCGCGGGGCCGGAACTGCTGGACGGAGCCCCTCTGGACGAGGCCTGGGCCCTGTTCGAGGACGCCGACCGGATCCTGGGCCTGCACCGCGAAGGACTGGCCGGCCTGGTGGCGGTCACCGCGCCGGTGGTGCCGCAGGAGGTCCTGGACCTGGTCGCCGAGCGGGTGGCGGCCCGGAACCGGCGCGACTGGGCCGCGGCCGACGCCTTGAGGGGGCGGATCGCCGACCTGGGCTTCGCGGTCGAGGACGGGCCGGACGGTTCGACGGCCCGGCCGGCGATCCCCGGCGGCGATTGAGGTTCCTTTCTCCTTGACACTTGCGGATTTCCACCTGTATATTGCGAGGCCCGTCGAATCCGGGGTCGCGAAGGGACGGCCGGCCATCCGGCTGTCTTTCGTCGTCCTGTGTCCGGGAACGGGCTGGCGTAGCTCAACTGGTAGAGCTCCTCACTTGTAATGAGGGGGTTGGGGGTTCAAGTCCTCTCGCCAGCTCCAGCTCGCCTGGTTGCGGCTTTCAAGTGGCGGGGTTCCCGAGCGGTCAAAGGGAACAGACTGTAAATCTGTCGGCGGATGCCTTCGATGGTTCGAATCCATCCCCCGCCACCAGGCATACATGCGGAACGCAGGCGCGACGGATCTCGCCCGCGGTTAGGATCGGACGGATCGACGCGGATCCGGTCCGACGTGAAACTCGGGGGCGGGAGTAGCTCAGTTGGTAGAGCATCAGCCTTCCAAGCTGAGGGTCGCGGGTTCGAATCCCGTTTCCCGCTCCACGAAGACGGATCTTCCAGCCGGCGACGCCGGCGCGATGTCAGGAACCGGGCCCACGTAGCTCAGCCGGTAGAGCACTTGCATGGTAAGCAAGCGGTCAGCAGTTCGAGTCTGCTCGTGGGCTCCATCCTGTATCTCGAGTGCCTGTACGTGAACCTTTGCAGCATCGGGACCTAGGGTCAGGGCTCGTGTCCGACGGGTGCCTGGATGATTCATGCCGCTTCAGGAGGATGCCACTGATGGCTCGCGCAAAGTTCGAACGGACGAAGGAACACGTGAACGTGGG
>DYDD01000074.1 GCA_020718045.1 Fibrobacter sp.
CGTCGTCGGGGCGCCGCCGACGGCAATCACCGCGCCCGGCGGGAGCTCGAGACCGGCGAAGGCCTCGCGCACCGCGTCGTGCAGCGCCCTCAGGGCGGCGGTTCCCGGCGGGTTCCCGCGCACGAGCCGGTCGGTCAGGACCCGCGATCCGACGGGCACGCTAGCGCGCGACAGGACGCGGCCGCCCTCGGCGGCGACGAACTCGGTGCTGCCCCCCCCCGCATCGATCACGATCAGCCGCTCGGGCAGGCCGTCGAGGCTGCTGCGCACCGCGAGGTGGGCCAGGCGGGCTTCCTCCTGCCCGTCCAGCACCTGCACCCGCAGCTTCGCCAGCCGGCGGGCGAGGTCTAGGAACTCGTCGGCATTCGTCGCCGAGCGCAGGGCCTCGGTGCCCACCGCGACGACCTTCTCCGCCGCGAGACCCTCGGCGCGTACCCGGAAGGCCGCCACCTGCCGCGCGGTGCGCGTCATGGCCTCCTCGGAGAGCTCGCCGGACAGGGACAGCCCCTGACCGAGCCGCGTGACCGCCAACTCGTCGGTCAGCGGCGTCACCCGGCCGTGGACCACCCGGCCGGCGAAGAGCTTGACCGAGTTGGTGCCGATGTCGATGACGGCATACCGTCCCATGCTGCTCCTGACGATTAGCCGATCATTGAACGCCCTGCAAGACGGGAATGCAAGCCCGGATGGCGACCGGGCGCACGGGCGACCGCGAAAAGCAGGACCCCGGCGCCGGGGCCGGGGTTCGCGGGAGCCGCGACGCGTCGGGGGGGCCGTGCGCCGGCGCTAGTCCCCGGTCGCCGCCTTGCGGTCGTGGCCGCCGAGCGCGCCCTTGAAGAACTCGCGGCGCATGCGGGCGATGTTCTCGATGGAGATCTCCTTGGGGCAGACCGCCTCGCACTCGCCGTGGTTGGAGCAGTCGCCGAACCCTTCGCGGTCCATCTGGCCGATCATCAGCAGCGCGCGACGGCCGCGTTCCGGCCCGCCCTGGGGCAGGTAGGAGAGCTGGCTGATCTTGGCGCCGACGAACAGCGAGGCCGAGGCGTTGGGGCAGGCGGCCACGCAGGCGCCGCAGCCGATGCACGAGGCGGCGTCCATGGCCTTGTCGGCGTCGAGCTTGGGGATCGGCACCGCGTTGCTGTCGGGGGCCGAGCCCACGTTGGCCGTGACGAAGCCGCCCTGCTGCTGGATGCGGTCGAAGGCGGTGCGGTCGACCACCAGGTCCTTGAGGATCGGGAACGGCCCGGCCCGGAACGGCTCGACGGTGATCGTCTCCCCGTCGCGGAAGTGCCGCATGCGCACCTCGCAGGTGGTGGTCTTGGGGTTCGGGCCGTGGGCCGTGCCCTTGATCACCAGGCCGCAGGTGCCGCAGATCCCCTCGCGGCAGTCGCTGTCGAACTCGACGGGCTGCTGCCCCTGCCGGGTCAGCTTCTCGTTGAGCAGGTCGAGCGTCTCGAGGAAGGACATCTCCGGCAGGACCTTCTCGACCGTGTAGTCGACGAAGCGGCCCTGGCTCTTCTGGCTGTCCTTGGTCTCGCCGCGCGCCTGCCGCCAGATCTTCAGGTGGATGGTCATCTCGCTCATGCTCGGCACCTTCCGCTACTTGTAGCTGCGGGTCTTCACTTCGATGTTCTCGTAGACCAGGGGCTCGACATGGCGCACGGGCGCCTGCCCGTCGCCCTTGTGCTCCCACGCCGCCACGTGCATGAAGTTCTCGTCGTCGCGCCGGGCCTCGCCCTCGGGCGTGTGGTGCTCCGCGCGGAAATGGCCGCCACAGGATTCCTCGCGGGCCAGCGCGTCCATCGCCATCAGCTCGCCCAGCTCCAGGAAGTCGGCCACGCGGCCGGCCATCTCCAGCTGCTTGTTGAAGTCGGCGGCCTCGCCCGGGACCTTCACGTCGTGCCAGTAGGCCTCGCGCAGCTCCCGGATCTGCGTGATCGCCTGCTCGAGACCGGTCCGGTCTCGGGCCATGCCGACCTTGTCCCACATAACGCGGCCCAGGTCCCAGTGGAAGTCTCGCACCGTGCGCGAGCCCTTGACCGCGAGCAGGGCGTCGTAGCGCCGGCGCACTTCGTCCTCGACCGCGCCGAAGGCCTCGTGGTCGGTCGTGACCTTGCCGTGTCCGCCGCGGGCCAGGTAGCCGGCCACCACGCGCGGCACCACGAAGTAGCCGTCGGCGCAGCCCTGCATCAGGGCCGAGGCGCCGAGGCGGTTGGCGCCGTGGTCGGAGAAGTTGGCCTCGCCGGCCACGAACAGGCCGGGGATCGTGCTCTCGAGGTTGTAGTCGACCCACAGGCCGCCCATGGTGTAGTGCGGCGCCGGGTAGATCATCATCGGCGTGTGGTAGGGGTCGTCGGCGATGATCTCCTCGTACATCGTGAACAGGTTGCCGTAGCGGTCGGCCACCACGTCTCGGCCGAGGCGCTTGATCGCGTCGGCGAAGTCGAGGTAGACAGCGAAGCCGGTGTTGCCGACGCCCTTGCCCGCGTCGCACTCCACCTTCGAGGCCCGGGCCGCGATGTCGCGCGGCACCAGGTTGCCGAAGGCCGGGTAGCGGCGCTCCAGGAAGTAGTCGCGCTCGGCTTCGGGGATGTCCGCGGGGCGGCGCTTGTCGCCGGGAGCCTTCGGCACCCACATGCGGCCGTCGTTGCGCAGGCTCTCGCTCATCAGCGTGAGCTTGGACTGGTAGTCTCCCAGCTGCGGGATGGCGGTGGGGTGGATCTGCGTGTAGCAGGGGTTGGCGAACAGGGCGCCCCGCTTGTAGGCCCGCCAGATCGAGGTGGCGCTGCAGTTGACGGCGTTGGTCGACAGGTAGAAGACCGGCGAGTAGCCGCCGGTCGCCAGGACCACCGCATCGGCGGCGTAGCGCTTCATCTCGCCGGTGACCAGGTCGCGGCAGACGATGCCGCGGGCCCGGCCGTCGACGACCACCAGGTCCAGCATCTCGTGGCGCGGGAACATCTTCACCGTGCCGGCCGCGACCTGGCGCGACAGGGCGGAGTAGACGCCGAGTAGTAATTGCTGGCCGGTCTGGCCGCGGGCGTAGAAGGTGCGCGAGACCTGCACGCCGCCGAAGGAGCGGTTGGCCAGGGTGCCGCCGTACTCGCGGGCGAAGGGCACGCCCATCGCCACGCACTGGTCGATGATGCCCATCGAGAGCTGGGACAGGCGGTAGACGTTGGCCTCGCGGGAGCGGTAGTCGCCGCCCTTGACCGTGTCGTAGAACAGGCGCTCGACGCTGTCGCCGTCGTTCTGGTAGTTCTTCGAGGCGTTGATGCCGCCCTGCGCCGCCACGCTGTGGGCGCGCCGAGGCGTGTCCTGGACGCAGAAGTTCAGCACGTTGTAGCCCAGCTCGCCCAGGGTCGCGGCGGCGCCGCCGCCGGCCAGGCCCGTCCCCACCACGATGACCGTGAACTTGCGCCGGTTGGCGGGCGCCACCAGCGGGCACTCCATCTCGTGCCGGTCCCACTTGTCGGCCAGGGGCCCGCTCGGGATCTTGGCGTCGAGGATTCTGCTCATCGGTGACCTCCCGACACGGACGGGTCGACGAAGAAGAGGATGTACAGGGGCAGCGCCAGGAAGCCGACCGCGAACAGCACCGCGACGACTCGGGCCAGGTTCTCCAGCACGACAATCGCCCGGTCGTTGTTCCAGCCCAGGGACTGGAAGGCGCTCCAGAAGCCGTGGCGCAGGTGGAAGCCCAGCATGCCCATCACCGCGACGTAGGCGCCGGCGATCAGCGGCTGCTTGAAGGCCGCCACCACCACCGCGTAGAGGTCCTTCATCTCCTTGCCGTCGTGGACGACGGCCGGGTGGTCGGTGAACTTGAACATCTTCACGTGCAGGATCACGAAGACCGCCAGCGACAGCCCGGTGACGATCATGCTGGTCGACGGCAGGCCCTTGCGGCTCTTGCCGCCGGCGTTGCGCACCAGCGCGTAGCCCACCGGCCGCGCCTTGCGCTTGTCGGTCCAGGCGACGGTGACCGCCGACACGATGTGGAAGCCGAACACCGCGAGCAGGCCCGCCTCGAAGGCGAGGATCAGCCAGCCGTGGACGGCGTGCTCCAGGAAGTACGCGTAGGCGTTGAAGGCGTGGCCCCGGTCCGGGATGAACAGGGTCAGGTTGCCCAGCAGATGGACGGCCACGAAGCCGACGAGCATCAGGCCCGTCGACCCAGTGATCATCTTCTTCCCGACGGAGGACCAGACGTGGGATCGGAACGTGGACATGGACACACTCCAGCGCTGGCGCCCTGGTTGCAAGGCCGATCGCGGTAACTAGTAGCACCCGAGACGCTGTAATTCAACATTCAATGATCCGCGATATCGTCTCTGACCGCAGGCGGTTCATCCTGCGGCCGGGACACATCCAACCCGGGCGACGGGGGGCGCGCTCCAGGCACCTCCTGTGCCTGGAGCGCTCGACTTCCGGGTTCAGGCGCCCTCCTGGCGCCTGAACCCTCCAGACGCCCCCGTCGCCCGGGTTGGATGTGTCCCGGCCGAGATGAATCTGCCTACGGGTCAGTAGCGAAATCGCGGGATCGATCGAAGTTGAATCACAAGTTCACAGCGATGCGTTCGCATACATTACTGCATCCATCCTGTTGCACGTCGGATCGCGTGGCAGCTTGAAGGGAGTTGGAGTCCCCCTCGGTCGGCGCTTCGGCACAGAGGCACGTGATGGACCTCCTCGGCGGGGGTGTCTGGAGGGCGCCGGGAGCCGGAAGTCGAACGCGCCGAGGAGGTCCATCACGTGCCTCTGTGCCGAACCCCGGCATCCGCAGGTATCTCAGCTCTCCTTCAGGGCCGCCACCAGATCGACGAGCGCTTTTTTCCCGTCGCCGAACATCATCAAGCAGTTGTCGGCCGCGAACAGCGGGTTCGGGATCCCCGCGAACCCGGGGCTCAGCGAGCGCTTCACCACGACCACGGTGTGGGCCTTGTCCGCGTCGATGATCGGCATCCCGGCGATGGGGCTCTGCGGGTCGGTGCGGGCGACGGGGTTGACCACGTCGTTGGCGCCGACGACCAGGCAGACGTCGACCTGGGAGATCTCCGAGTTGACCTCGTCCATCTCCTTGAGCCTGTCGTAGGGGATGTCGGCCTCGGCCAGCAGCACGTTCATGTGGCCGGGCATGCGGCCGGCGACGGGGTGGATGCCGAATTCGACCTTCACGCCGCGCGCCTCCAGCAGGTTGGTCAGGTCGCGCACGGTGTGCTGGGCCTGCGAGACGGCCAGGCCGTAGCCGGGCACGATCAGCACACGCCGGGCGGTGTCGAAGAGCATGGCCACCTCCTCGGGCCCGGCGGACTTGACCTTGCCGCCGTAGACCTGGTCGGCGCTGGGGCCGCCCGCGGACGGCCCGAGCGAGCCGAACAGCACGTGGGACAGCGAACGGTTCATGGCCTTGCACATGATCTGCGAGAGGATGATGCCCGAGGCGCCGACCAGCGAGCCGGCGATGATCAGCACGTTGTTCATCAGCACGAAGCCCGTGGCGGCCGCCGCGATGCCGGAGTAGGAGTTCAGCAGCGCGATCACCACGGGCATGTCGGCGCCGCCGATGGGGATCGTCAGCGTGACGCCCAGCACGCAGGACGCGGGCACGATGATCCAGTAGGCGGCCGTGGACGACGGGTCGGCGGTCAGCCAGGCCACGCAGCCCAGCACGCCCAGGCCCAGCAGCGCGTTGAAGGCCTTCAGGCCGCGGAATCCGAGCTGCCGGCCGGGGATCACCCCGGCGAGCTTGCCCCAGGCGACCAGCGAGCCGGTGAAGGTCACCGCACCGATCAGGCCCGACAGGCCGGTCGCCACGGTCATCGGCACGTCCGGCTCCCGCGTGATCATGAACGCCGTCCCGGCCACCAGGACCGAGGCCAGGCCGCCGAAGCCGTTCAACAGGGCGACCATCTCCGGCATCTGGGTCATCTTGACGCGGACGGCCACCACGGCGCCCACGAGCGCGCCCGCGAGCGCGCCCACCAGGATCCACTGGTAGGACAGGCCCTCGGCCAGCAGCGTGACGACCACCGCCAGCAGCATGCCCCAGGCGCTGATCAGGTTGCCGCGCACCGCGGTGCGCGGGTGGGCCATGCCCTTGAGCCCCAGGACGAACATGACGGAGGCGACGATGTAGGCCAGGTTGACCCAGGCTTCGTCGATCAGGAAGGTGTTCACGCCCTACCCCTTCCTCTTGAACATGCCCAGCATGCGGTGGGTGACCAGGTAGCCGCCCACCACGTTGATCATGGCGAAGGCCACGGCCGCGACGGCCAGGACCGTGGCCAGCGCGTCGTTGTCGACGCGCGTGGAGATGACCGCCCCGATCAGGGTGATGCCCGAGATCGCGTTCGATCCCGACATCAGCGGCGTGTGCAGGGTGGGCGGGACCTTGGTGATGATCTCGAAGCCGACGAAGATCGCCAGCACGAAGACGGTGACCGCTGCGACGAGTGCGTCCATCAGGCCTGGCCTCCTTCCGCGCCGCCCAGTCCGAGCAGCTCGCGGATCCGGGGATGGACGACCGCGCCGCCGCGGCACAGCAGGGTGCCGGCCGTGACCTCGTCCGCGAGGTCGATCGCGAGCGCGCCGTCCTTGAGCAGGGACCTCAGGAAGGTCTCCGCGTTCTTGGCGTACATCTGGCTGGCGTGGAAGGGCTTGCGCGAGACGAGGTCAGTGTCGCCGAGGATCGTGACGCCGTGGGCGACGACCGTCTCGTCGGCGCGCGTCAGCTCGCAGTTGCCGCCGCGCTCGGCCGCGAGATCGACGATGACCGAGCCCGGCGCCATGGCCGCGACCATCGCCGCGGTCACCAGCACGGGCGCCTTCTTCCCCGGGATCGCGGCGGTCGTGACGACCACGTCGTTGCGCGCGACCACGGCCTGCATCTGCTCCTGCTGGCGGCGCAGGAAGTCCGCGCTCTGCTCTTTCGCGTAGCCGCCCTGGTCCTCGGCGCCCGCGGTCTCCAGTTCGAACTCCACGAACTTGGCGCCGACGCTCTGGACCTGGTCACGCACCGCCGGCCGTACGTCGTAGGCTTCGACGACCGCGCCGAGTCGCTTGGCCGTGGCGATGGCCTGCAGGCCCGCCACGCCGACGCCCACCACGAAGACCTTGGCCGGGGCCAGGGTGCCGGCGGCCGTCATCAGCATGGGGAACAGCCGGGGCAGACGGGCGGCGGCTTCGAGTACGGCCTGGTAGCCGGCCAGCGTCGCCATCGACGACAGCACGTCCATGCTCTGGGCGCGCGTGATGCGCGGCACCAGCTCCAGCGCGAACGCGGTCACGCCGCGCTCCGCCAGCCGGGCCACGGCGCCGGGATCGCCCAGCGGGTCGTGCATCCCGATCAGCGTCTGGCCGGACCGGAGCCGCGCCAGGTCGACCGCGCCGCCGTCGGGAGCGGCCCCGGGACCCCGGACCTGCAGCAGGACGTCGGCCGCGGCGAACACCTCGTCGCGAGCGGCGAGCCGAGCCCTCTTGGCGACGTATTCGGCGTCGGGATAGCCCGACGCGTCGCCGGAACCCCGCTCGACGACCACCTTGAGGCCGGCCTTGACCAGCGCGTGCGCCGCGGCCGGCACCAGCGCTACGCGGCGCTCGCGCGCCGCGGTCTCCCTGGGAACGCCGACGATCATGTCGCCCTCCTGTCGGGACGGTTCGGAACCATGGCAGCCATAAAGAGGATTATGTTAGTCCTGGATCAACGCGCCGCCACCCCGACGGCCGTGGCCGGGCACCGCGGCGGGGCTTGGTGCCGGCGCCGCCCCGTGCTAGATTGCGACGGGAAAAGTCCTGATAACCAGCCGTGCCCCCAGGAGGATCCGATGCGCCCCTTCGGCCCGACCGTCGCCCGCTCCCTCGCCTTCGCCCAGTTCGCGGCGCTCCTGCTGTCGGCCGCGGCCGCCCTGGCCGCGGGTCCCCTGCCCCGGATGCACCTGCCCGACCCGCGCGAGCGGCACTTCTCGCTGCTGACCATGTTGACCGACGGCGGTGAGAACGCAGAGGCCTACTTCAGCTACGACTCGCAGCGGCTGGTCTTCCAGACCACGCGGCCGCCGCACGCCTGCGACCAGATCATGATCATGCCGGCCGGCGGCGGGAACCCGGAGCTCGTCTCCACGGGCGAGGGCCGCACCACCTGCGCCTACTTCACCGCCGACGGCAACTCCGTCATCTACGCCACCACGGATCTGGCCGGTCCCGGCTGCCCGACCCCGCCGGACATGAGCCAGGGCTACGTCTGGGGGGTCTTCGGCGACTACGACATCGTCAAGCGGGACCTGCGGACCGGCGAGGTGTTCCAGCTGACCGACACCCCCGGCTACGACGCCGAGGCCACCATCTCGCCCGACGGCACGCGCATCGTCTTCACCTCGGTGCGCGACGGCGACCTGGATATCTACACCATGGACCTCGACGGCGGCGACGTGCGACGGCTGACCACGACCCCCGGCTACGACGGCGGCGCCTTCTTCTCCCCCGACGGCCAGCGGATCTGCTACCGCTGCCTGCACCCTGAGCCCGGCCCCGCGCTCGACGACTACCGCGCCCTGCTGGCGCAGGACAAGGTGCGCCCCTCGCTCATGGAGATCTGGGTCATGAACGCCGACGGCACGGACCAGCGGCAGGTCACGCACCTCGAGAGCGCCTCGTTCGGCCCCTTCTTCCACCCCGACGGCAAGCGCATCGTCTTCAGCAGCAACTATCCCGACCCGCGCGGCCGCGAGTTCGACCTGTGGCTGGTCGGCGACGACGGCGGCGGCCTGGAGCGGGTCACCTACGCGGAGGGCTTCGACGGCTTCCCGATGTGGGCGCCCGACGGCGAAACGTTCGTCTTCTGCAGCAACCGCCACCACGACGGGCCGCGCGAGACGAACGTGTTCGTGACGAAGTGGGTGGACTGAGCCCGGTCCGGCGCCCGGTTCCCCGCGCCGGGTCCCCGCGGTTTCCTGCAACGCGGCATTGATTTCTGCTATCATCGCGCCGACTCCCGCTCACCCACCCTGTCGAAAGGAGAGGTCATGCGCCGGCAGTCGCCGCTCCTGTTCGCACTGCTGCTGCTCCCCGTCCTCGCCTGCAACCCCTTGGAAGAACCTAAGGAAGGCCTGGTCCCCTTCGCGGACATCCCCGCGGACTGGGGCCAGCTCGTCGCCGTGACCATGTACAAGGACACCGGCTATTACGAGCTCTGGTTCAGCAACCCGGAAACGGGTTCGCTGACGCACATGCCGCTGGACCGGGCCACCTGGCAGGTCAAACTGGACCGCATCCGCACGATCCGGCGCGGCGCGGACCTGTCCGCCCGGCTGCAGGCTGTGGGAGGTGGGTCATGAAAGGCGAGGCCTGGATGAGCGCCTTCAGTCGCGTGATGTTCGCCCTGGCGCTGCTGCTGTTCTTCCTGGCGGGGATCGAGAAGCTCGCCAACCTGAACGGCCGCACCATCGCCTTCGTCGGCTACGCCCCTGGGCGCCTGCTGGAGTTCTCGGGGATCATGCTGCTGTTCGTGATCACGGTGACGCTGCGGCGCATTCGCAGCGAGCTGGGCGCTCGCCGCGGCTAGTCCCAGATCCCCAGCTCGGCCTTGACGTCCTCGGTGGCGTCGGCGCGCGGGTCCCAGGGCGGGCTCCAGACCAGGTCGACCTGGCAGTTGCGCACCCCCGGCACCGCGAGGCCGGCGCCGCGCGTGGCGGCCACGATCTGCGGGCCCAGCGGGCACATGGGGCTGGTCAGGGTCAGCTCGATGGTGACGTCGCCCGTCTCGTCCTCGACCTGCACGCCGCGCAGCAGCCCCAGGTCCACGATGGACAGGTTCAGCTCGGGGTCCATGACCGGGCGCAGGGCCTCGACGACGGCCTCGGGCGTGGGCAGGGGCATCCTCATCTCAGGCCTCCGTGGTGGTCTCGGCCGCGACGCGGCCCTCGTGGCGGGCGGCGACGGCTTCGGTCAGCGTGATCCAGGGCAGCACGGCGCACTTGACGCGCATCGGGAATCGCCGCACGCCCAGCAGGGCGTCGAGGTCTCCCGGCGCGAGATCGTCGGGCAGCTCGCCCTCGGGGTCGTGCAGCACCGCGCGGAACGCGTCCGCCAGGCGGCGGGCCTCGTCCAGGGTGCGGCCGACGACCAGCTCGGCCAGGATCGAGCCGCTGGCCGTGGCGATGGCGCAGCCGCGGGTGACGACGCCGGCCTCACGGATCACGTCGCCGTCGCAGGCGAGCTGCAGCGTCAGCTCGTCGCCGCAGGACGGGTTCTTGCCGGCGGCCTCGGTGTCCGGGTGCGCGAGCGCCGACGAGCCGCGCGGGCGGCGGTGGTGGTCGAGGATCACCTCGCGGTAGAGATCGTCCATGCCCGTGCTCATGTCCCGAACACGCTCCTCGCGTAGCGGATGCCCTCGATGAGGGCGTCGACGTCGTCGTGGGAATTGTAGAGCCCGAACGAGGCGCGCGCGGTGGCCGCGACCCCCAAGCGCCGGTGCAGCGGCTGGGCGCAGTGGTGGCCGGCGCGCACCGCGACGCCGCGGGCGTCCAGCAGCTGCGCCAGGTCGTGGGCGTGCAGCTGCGGGTCGTGGAAGCTGATCAGGCCGCCGCGCGCCGCGGGATCGGCCGGGCCGTGCAGGGTCAGCCCGCCCAGCGCCGACAGGCGCTCCCAGGCGTAGCCGGTCAGCGAGATCTCGTGCGTGCGCAGGCGCTCGACCGTGTACTCCTCGACCAGGTCCAGGGCCGCCGGGAAGGCGGCCGTCGCCGCGACGTGGGGCGTGCCCGCTTCGAAGCGCAGGGGCACCGCGGCCCAGGTGGCGGCGTCCATCGTCACGGTCTCGATCATCTCGCCGCCGAACTCCACCGGTTCCAGCTGCGCGAGCGCCTCGGGCGTCCCGACCAGGAAACCCAGCCCCATCGGGCCGTAGCACTTGTGCGCGGAGAAGGCCAGCAGGTCGGCGCCCAGCGCGGCGAAATTCACCGGCAGGTGCCCGACCGACTGGGCCGCGTCCACCACGACCAGCGCGCCGCGGCGGTGGGCGGCCGCGACGATCTCGGCCACCGGGTTGATCGTCCCCAGCACGTTCGAAACGTGGGTCAGCGCCACCACCCGCGTGCGGTCGGTCAGCAGATCGGGCAGGCGCCCGAGGTCCAGCTCGCCGCCGTCGGTGACCGGGAGGTGGCGCAGCACGAGGCCCTCGCGCCGGGCCAGCGCGATCCAGGGCACGAGGTTGGCGTGGTGCTCCATGCCGGTGACCAGGATCTCGTCGCCCGGGCGCAGCCGGTGCGCCAGGCCGCCGGCCGCGAGGTTCAGGGCCGCGGTCGCGCTGCGCAGCGTGACCACCTGCTCGGGCCGGGTCACGCCCAGGAAGCGGCCGACGCGGCGGCGGCACTGCTCGTAGAGGTCGGTGGCCTCGGCGGCCAGCGCGTGCATGCCGCGGTGGACGTTGGCGTTGTGCTCGCGGTAGTAGCGGGCCTCGGCGGCGATGACCTGCTCGGGTTTCTGCGAGGTCGCGGCGCTGTCCAGGTAGACCAGGGGCAGGCCGTGCACCGCGCGGCGCAGGATCGGGAAGCGCTCGCGGGCCAGGCCGCCGCAGCGCTCGCAGCCGTCGCGCTGGCCGGCGCAGGGCTCGACGCCGGCCGGGGCGTTCAGGGCCTGGTCGCGGGAGGTCACGACGACCTCCCCTGCAGGGCGGCCAGACGCGTCCCCACCAGGGCTTCCAGCCGTGCGCGGAGGTCCTCGGGCAGCCGGCCGAGGGTCTTCTCGAGGAAGCCGCGCACGATCAGGCGCAGCGATTCGTCGGGGTCCAGCCCGCGGCTCTGCAGGTAGAAGACCTGCGCGGGGTCGACGGGCGACACGGTGGCGCCGTGGCTGCAGGCGACGTCCTGGTTGAGGATCTCCAGCTCCGGGATCGAGTCGGCGCGGCTGCCGTCGGACAGCAGGAGGTTGCGGTTCTCCTGGTAGGCCTCGCTGCCGCACGCGTCCTGCTCGATGCGGATCAGGCCGGTGTAGCTGCTGCGGGCCGAGCCGTCGGCGACGGCCTTGAAGTCGATGTTGCTCCAGGTGCGCCCCGCCAGGTGGCGGTGGCGCGTGTGGTGGTCGAAGCGCTGGCGGCCGGCGCCCATGACCACGCCGATCATCTCGCTGCGCGCGCCCTCGCCCGCCAGGTCGGTCGCCAGCTCGACCTTGCTGCGTTCGCCGCCGAAGGAGGCGAAGACGGTCAGCACGTCGGCGTCGCGGCCGGCCCGCGCGCGGGCGGTCAGGTGACCGCGGACGCCCTCGCCCCAGGTCTGGACCAGGACGTGGCGCAGGCGGGCGCCGGCGGCGGCGT
>DYDD01000357.1 GCA_020718045.1 Fibrobacter sp.
CCCCAACCCTGAATATCAACGCCGGATGCGGCGAGTACCGCACCCCCGCCCGCCAAGCCTCCATCTCGTAATACTGGTTCGGATCCTCCCCCGAAATCAGCGCCCTCGGATCGTTCAACGGCCGCCGATCCCCCCCGAACCTCTCGATCGTCCTGCCCCCCTCGGCCTCGAACGCCAGCTTCACCCACGGCTCCCGCACCAGGAACCCCTCGGCGTCCCGCGGCCGCGCCGTCAGCAGCGGCACGTCCAGCTTGTGGCTGTGAGTGCACCGCCGCCAGGCGAACCCGTAGTCCAGCCCCGACGTCAAGCTGGCCTGCCGCACACCCGCCCGCGCCAGCCGCACCTCGCCCCCCAGCACCAGCCCCTCGACCCGGTTGAGCCGGAACCGCTCCAGCGGCTTGACCCCGAGCTGCCACGGCCGCCCGGCGATCATCCGCGCGATCACGCGGTCGCCCACCCCGACCAGCGAGTCGAACCCGGCGTCGGAGAGCCCGAAGTCCAGGTCCCGCACCGTCAGCGGCTCGTACCACGGCGGATCCAGGGCCTTCCAGAAGTCGTCCACCGCCACGGCGCCGGCCGAGTCGGTGATCGCGGCCCGCGGTTCGACGCCCAACGAGTCGGCGCCCGCCCCCAGGCCCCACGCCGACCCAGCCGCGAACGCCAATGCCAGCACGGCGACGACCACCCCGACCCCGCGCCTCAAGGCCCCACCCCGGCGCCCGCGCCCCCGATGTCCCAGTCCCGCAGCCTCACCCGCGCCGTGACCCGGCTGGGCAGCAGCGGCAGCTTGCGCAGCACGATCTCGGCCTCGAACTCGTCGCTCACCCAGAGGTCGCCCTCTTGCCGCTGCTTCCAGGTGAAGCGCGGCACGTCGGCCACGAACAGGGGCGCCGGCGAGGGGCCGACCAGGCGGCCCTCCATGCGGCGGATCACCAGGTCGCCGTGGTCGATCCAGACGGTGCCCGCGATGCCGGGGCTGAAGCTGTTGCGGGGCTCGAACCCGATGGCGAACACGAGGCGGTCGCCGATCAGGCGGCGCTCGAGGATCTCGTAGCTGTAGCGGTCGCCGGAGGTCAGCAGGAACGGCATGTCCATCGCGAGGTCGCCGGCCTCCTCGCTCCACTCGCGCCCGATGTCGGTGTCGAGTTCGTCCTTCTCCAGCTTCCCGTCCCGGTACTCGCGCTCGGCGCGCCGCAGCCGGGCGGAGCGCCGCTCACCGTCGCGGTCGACGGACAGGCGCGAGGCCTCGCTGATCACGGTGCGGTGGCCGAGGGTGTCGGCGCGGTCGTCGTGGAAGATCTCGGTGCGGCTGATCGCGGTGACTGCGTAGGCGCCCAGGCGCCGCTCGTCCCGGCGCATGCGCTCGCCGATGAGGCGCACCAGTTCGCTGACCTTCAGCCGCGGCGCGGTCACCGTGACGGTGTCGGCGACGGCGTCGGCGGCGTCGAGCCAGGGGTCGTCGGTGGACGCAATGATTGAATCCGTGGGCGCGGCCGCGGGCGGCGGGGCTTCGGGCGTGGCGATCGCCGGCGCGGGGCGCCAGGCCGACAGGACCGCGACGACGACGACCAGTTGGATCGCTCGACCTGCAGTGATCACGCCCGCCGCCTTGGTCGCCTGGTGCTGCTCACGCGTTCCTGATCCTCACCCTCGATTCTACCTCGCCGTCGGGCACATGCAACCGCGGCGGCCAGTTATCCACAGACTTGCCGCGACTGACGGCATCCCGGAGCGTGCGGGCATGAACGGCGCCATGTCCGTCGAGAGAGGGTGTGGAAGCGGGCCGGCCCCTGCATCGACCAGGGACGGCGTCGTCCGGGCGGTCGCGGATCCCTCGTTCAAAGCGCGGGATGTGCGTCGCCTGATCCCGACCGCGGGCCGCGGCAGCCCTCGTCATCCGCGCGGCCGGCCCTGGCCCGTCCAGGGCAAGGGCGGGGCCGCAGCGCCGGGTCGCCCCCCCGTCACCCACCATCAGGCTCGAAACCGAAACATGATGGCGATTCGCGCCGGAGACCGCCGATCCGGACGACCGCCGGCAGTGTCGCCCCGGTGCGACCCGCCGCCGGATCCGTCAACGCAGGGCGCCGGACCCCCGTGCGGGAGATCCGGCGCCGCGATGATCCCGGTTCCCGGTCGTGGGCCTAGGAGCCTGCGCCGTAGAAATCGACAGGAATCTGGTGTAACT
>DYDD01000358.1 GCA_020718045.1 Fibrobacter sp.
CGAGGACATCCTCCGTCGAGGCGATCCCGAACCCCGAGAACAGCCAGGCGCACCCGGACGGTATGGCCCCTGGACCGAGCTTGTCCGGGAGCTCGCCGCAGGCGACCACGACCGGGCCGAGCGAATCGTCTACTGGCCGCTTCGCGTCGCCCTCGCATCCTACCGTCGGCTGATGAGAGAGCAGGCGCTGGCAGACTTCCGTCATCGGTACCTCTGCTGGTGCGTCCTGGCCCCTCACAGTGCAAAGGGATCGCGGCCACGCCCCCCGGCGTTGCCGGATATCCTGAGAGGAAGGCCGTCTGATGGCCACTCCTGATGTTCGGGTCAGGCTGTCGGCCGAGGGCGTTGCCGAGGTCGTTGCCGCCCTCAAGAAGGTCCAGGCCGAAGCCGAGAACGCCTCGGCCAAGCAGTCGCGCGGCTTCCTGGGCCTGAACCGCGTTCTGGGGTCGACCTCTGCGCTGCTTGGGGGCCTTGGGGTGGCGCTTGGGGTCGGCCAGTTCCGGCAGTGGATCCAGTCCTCAGTGAACGCGGCCGACCAGATCGATGAACTTGGCCAGAAGGTCGGCGCCTCGACTGAGAACCTGTCCGCGCTGCACATGCTCGCCCGCACTTCCGCCTCGAGCCTGGAGGAGATGGGCGCCGCCCTGGCCAAGCAGAACAAGTTCATCGGCGAGGCCGCTGCAGGAAACCCCAAGGCCACCGCCACGCTGCGTGACCTCGGACTCACCCTGGCCGACTTCAAGGGCAAGGACGCGGTCCAGATCTTCGAGTTGTTCGCCCAGCGGATCACCGCGCTACCGTCGCCGATCCAGAAGACCAAGACGGCCATGGACGTCTTGGGGCGGTCCGGCGCGAACCTCGTGCCCACGATGGCCGCGCTGGCCGACGAAGGACTCGGTGCGGTCATCGAGCGCGCCCGTGAGCTGGGCGTCTTGATCGACAGCAATCTGGCGCAGTCCGCCGCGCAGATGAACGACGACTTCGAGCTCTTGAAGGCCCAGAGCGAAGGTCTCGGTGCCCGGCTCGCCGCCGGCTTGGTCCCCCAGATGTCGCAGGCCCTTCAAATCATGAGCGGCGACCTCAAGCAGACGACCGAAGCCTGGGAGCGCTTCGGCCAGGGCATCGGCCTGGTCGTGAAGTTCATCGTCGCGGTGGTGTCGTCCGCCTTTGACATCGTGGGCAGCGCCCTGGCAATGATCATGATGCGGATCGATGCCGGCGTGCGCGCGGCCTGGGCGCTCTTGCACGGCAATCTGGATGAGGCCAAGACGTTCCTCATGGCCGCCCAGGTGGCGATCAGCGCAGAACGAAGCGCCCTGGAGGACCGCCTCAAGGCCCGTTTCGAGCTGACGGTTTCCAAACCGCCCGCGCCAACCGCGCGCCCGCAGGCTCCCGCTGGCGACATCGCCGAAGACCCCGCGGTCCTCGAAGCCCGGCGCGTCCAGGCGATGCAGGCGACCCTGGACCGCGAACTGGCTCTCGTGCGCGCGGCAGCCAGCCTGCGCACGGCGGCCGAGAAGCGCGCTTTCGACGAGGGCCTGAAGGACGTCCAGGCCTACTACGCCGAACGTCGCCGGATCGCCGAAGAAGAGCAGGCCAAGGAGATCGAGGTCCTCGAGCAGAAGCGCGCGCTGCTGGCCAGCGAGCCCGATCCCAGCCGCCGGACCGATGAGCAGGGGAAGCTCGACGCCGAGCTGGCCAAGGCCCGCCTCGAGTACGAAGGCCAGACGGCCACCCTCCTGGCCGAAGAACGTGAGGCGGTCCAGAAGCTCGCCCAAGAGCGGCTCGCGCTGGAGAAGACTTTGCTCGAAGCCCAAGGCCGCCGCCATGAAGCCGCCCTCCTGGGCATCGACGAGGAGATCCGCCGGGCCGATCTGATGCTCAAGAAGCAGGGTGCGTCCGACGCCGAACGCGAGGCGACGCTCGCCCGTTTGCGCCGGTCGATGGAATCGGGCGCCAGCTTCGATGAGACGAAGCGCCAAGCAGAGGCCGCCCTGGCCGATCTGGACGCCACCCGCTCCGAGATCGAGGCCCGCGTCTCAGCAGGCCTGCTGTCCCAGGTCGAGGGCGAGCAGCAGATCCTCGCGATCGAATCCGAGCGCCTGGCCCTTCTGCAGAGTCTGGCCACAGCGCTGGAGCAGGCGGCCTGGGCCACCGGCGACCCCGAGCGGATCGCCCAGGC
>DYDD01000075.1:0-97 GCA_020718045.1 Fibrobacter sp.
CGACTGGTGGGAACGCGTCCTGGAGGAGCTGCGCGCGGGCCGCGTACTGCCCGAGGGGATCTGGTGGGCGGACGACGAGCCGGCGGACGCGCTGCCG
>DYDD01000075.1:167-4961 GCA_020718045.1 Fibrobacter sp.
CGGCGGACGGCGGGTCGCGGCTGCGCACGGTCATGGGCCGGGTGATGCCCGCCCTGCGCGGCCGGGTGTCGGGACGCCAGGCGGCCGCCTGGGCCGAGGAGGCGACGTCGTGAGCGGGAACGTCGGCGAGGACTACAAGGGCTACCGCGACCCCGCGCTGTCGGTGCTCCGGCGGTTCGAGGCGCTGGTGTGGAGCGACGTCACCGTCCGCACCGACCGCGGCGAGTTCCGCGGGCTCATCCTGCCGCGCAACGAGATGGCCGACCCGGAGCACGTCGTGATGAAGATGTCGACCGGCTACAACATCGGCCTGCACGTCGGCGGCGTGCGGGAGATCGCGGTCCACGGGCGCAAGGTCGCCAACTACAAGATCCCGGAGAAGGCCTTCCCCTACTCCGAGGGCAAGCCCCGCGTCAAGCTGCTGGGCACCGGCGGCACGATCGCCTCGCGCCTGGACTACCGCACCGGCGCCGTGATCCCCGCCTTCTCGCCCGGCGAGCTGTACGGCTCGGTTCCCGAGCTGGCGGACGTCTGCAACCTGGAGACCGAGAAGCTCTACGGCGTGTTCAGCGAGAACATGGGCCCCGAGCAGTGGATCGGCCTGGCCGAGGCCATCGGGCGCGAGATCGCCGCCGGCGTCGACGGCATCGTGGTGGGCCACGGCACCGACACCATGCACCACACCGCGGCCATCCTCTCCTTCATGGTCCAGGACCCGCCGGTGCCGATCGTCATGGTCGGCAGCCAGCGCTCGAGCGACCGTCCCAGCTCCGACGCCGCCATCAACCTCATGAACGCCACGCGCACGGCCGCGACCAGCGACCTCGCCGAGGTGATGGTCTGCATGTTCGGCCCCACCAGCGACCAGTACGGCCTGCTGCACCAGGGCACCCGCGTGCGCAAGATGCACTCCTCGTACCGCTCGACCTTCCGCACCCTGAGCGACGTCCCGCTGGGCAAGGTCGACCAGGGCGGCGTCACGCCGTTCCGCAACGACTACCGCCGACGCCGCGCCGACCGCGACGTCTCGATCAAGGCCGTCTTCGACGACCGGGTCTCGCTGGTCTACTACTACCCGGGCATGAAGCCGGACGTCATCGACAGCCTGGTCGACCACGGCTACAAGGGGATCATCATCGCGGGCACGGGCCTGGGCCACGTCAACCGCCCCCTGTACCCCGCGCTGGAGCGGGCGCACAGGGCGGGCGTCTCGATGTTCATGACCGTGCAGACGCTCTGGGGCTTCGTGCAGATGTACGTGTACGAGACCGGGCGCGAGATCATGGAGCTGGGCGTCGTGCCCGCGGCCAACATGCTGCCCGAGGTGGCCTACATGAAGCTGGGCTGGGCGCTGGGCCAGACGCAGAATCCCGACGAGGTCGCCCGCATCATGCTGACGCCGATCGCGCGCGACATCACCGAGCGGGAGCCCTACAACGGCTACCTCGTGTACCAGGGCGGCATCCCCGAGGTCGACCAGTTCCTGAGCGAGCACTGGAAGTAGCGGCGGCCCGCGTCACTCGTGCGGCATCCGCTCGCCCGTGCTCGAGAAGAACTTCTGCACCGGGTAGCGCGACAGGTTGCTGACGCGGCTGGTGTAGACGCAGGCGACGTCGCGGATCTGGGCGCCGAAGCGGCTGACCGCCCGCCCCTCGCGGAAGATCGAGCCCCACCAGGGGTTGTAGGCCGCGGCGATCCGCTTCTGCAGCTGGGCCCGCCGCCCCAGGCTGGCCTGGATGCGGTCCTGCAGCTCCTGCACGACCGCGGGTTCGTGGTCGGGCAACGACAGCAGGTGGTCGCGCTCCAGCCCCAGGTCCTCCAGCGAGTCCTCGATCTCCTCGAGGTCAGCCAGCGTCCCGCGCAGCGGCTCCGCGGCGAGGATCTCCTCCTCCACCTCCGGCACGATCATGGCGGTGCGCCAGCCGACCGACTTCTTGCTGCGCAGGATGTCGCCGTAGGTGTGGTCGCCGAAGTACAGGATCGCGTCGCCGATCGCGCCGAGCTTGGACTCCAGGTAGAACGCGTCGCCCCCGGTGAAGCACAGCCCGCGATGGTTCGGCAGGTGCGGCACCGTGTCGACGGGGATGCGCTCGCCCTTGCCCTTGGACAGGAAGAAGCCCGGCTTGCGAGCGGTGCAGATGACCAGGTCGAAGAGGTCGTCCCAGGCGCCGTCCTCCCCGCCGAGGATGTAGTTCATGACGGCGCCGGTGTAGTCGGGCTCGGAGTTCGTGAGCAGGAACAGCTTCTTGCCCGCCTCGCGGAAGCGGCGCAGCGTCGGCGCCAGCAGGGGATCGCGCACGAAGTAGCGGGGCAGGTCGGCCATGATGCGGCGCTTCAGCGAACCGTCGCGGTGGATGGTGTCGATGGCGTCGCGGATGTCGTCGAACAGCGTCTTGTAGCTCGGTCGCAGCAGCCCGGGCTGCCCGTCCTTCAGGGCCACCAGCGCCGAGTAGAGCGAGCCCTCCGGCAGATCGAACAGCGTGTCGACGACGCGGTAGCGGTTCGGGCTCAGCCGGATGCGGCCCCGCTTGTAGGCCTCGCGCCGTTCGACCTTCGACAGCAGCCGCCCGCCATGGCGGACGCGCGCCACGTAGCCGTAGGCGTCCACCTTGACCAGGTTGCCCAGGCGGCGGTCGACAATCAGGCCGCGGGTGACGGCGGTGCGGTCGTACGCCACGCCGCGCAGGCTCTCGGGGTACCCCTTGGCCTCGACGAGCAGCGCGACGGCCATCTCGAAGCAGAGCTGTTCGAAGACGTGGGGGTCGTAGAGGGCGAGCGTGTGGTCCATGTCGAAGCCGATGGCCGCGATCGAGGCCAGGCGCAGGTTGCGGTGCGTGTGGACGCGAAGGTGGCGCGGCGGCGGATCGCCGCGCAGGCTGTCGGCCTGCGGACCGGCCGTGGCGTGGTGGTGGGGCATCGTTTCTCCGGGGCGCCTAGGTGGTCTGCAGGCGGCGCGGGAGCATCTCGTCCAGCCAATCGCCCGCGTCGCGCAGGCCGACGAATTCGGGGAAGAGGGTCTCGATCTTCGCGCGCCAGCTCTTGGCGTTGTCGCGGAAACCCAGTTCCTCCAGGACCTGCCCGCCCCTGAGCCAGGCCGACAGGTTCCGCTCGTCGGTGGTGACCGCCCGCAGGTAGTAGCCCAGGGCCCGCCGGCCTTCTCCCCGCAGCCGGTCGCACTCGGCCTTGCCGAGCCAGGCGTGGGAGTAGAGCGGGGCCAGGTCCAGGGCCCGGTCGAAGCGGCGTTCCGCCGCGTCGGGGTTCCCGTCGAGCAGGTCCAGCAGGCCAAGGTAACGCCACGGGTACAGGTCGCGCCAGCGTTCATCCGTGTCCGGCGCCGCGCCGGCCGAGGCCAGGCAGGCTTCGAGGTCGCGCGTCGCCAGCTTGCGCAGGCTGGAGGCCGCGACCAGGGTGAGGCCCGCGTCGTCGCCGCGGGCCAGGTGGCGGACGGCCGCCACGGCGCGGCGGAACCGCAGCTCGGGGCGGTCGGGGTAGATCTCCATCGCGTCGCGCACGACGTCGAGCGCGGCGGCGGTCTCCAGCTGCGCGATCTGCGCGGCGCCGAGCAGTCCCGCGAGATCCGGCCCGTAGGCCAGCGAGGCGGCCGCCGCCGGCGCCATGCCGCGCACCGTCTCCCACGCCCGCTCCAGCTGCCGCACGGTCTTGCCCAGGCCCGCGACCGGCAACACCTCGTCCTCGAGGCGGATCAGGGTCTCGGTCGCCAGGCAGTAGGCGAAGTAGGGCTCGTAGGGATACTCGCGGGACGCCTCGCGCAGCAGCCGGCGGTTGCGCTCGCCGCGGTTCGCGGCCCGGTCGGGTCCGCCGTCGTGGATCAGGGCGAGCTGGGAGCCCCGGACCCCGAGCCCGCGGGCGGTCGCCCAGTTCTCCAGGGCGATCTCCACCGTCTCGTGGACCGGGTAGCAGTAGCGCACGTAGGGGTGGTTGCGGAACAGCCGCACCTGGGTCGCCGATTCCTCGCCGCGCTCCTGCCCGCCGGCGAGGACCGCCACCCGGTAGCCGGCGACGTCCGGCTCCGACAGCAGGCGCTGCAGCTCGACCGGGCGCACCGGCTGCAGGCGCTCGTCGGCGTCCAGCACCAGGATCCAATCGCAGCGGGCCTCGGCCAGCACGGCGTTGCGCGCCGCGGCGAAGTCGTCGTCCCACGGCACGTCGACCACGCGGGCCCCGTAGCCCTCGGCGATCAGGCGCGTGTTGTCGGACGAGCCGGTGTCGCCGACGACGATCTCATCGACCACCGCCAGGGCGGACTTGATGGCCTGCCCGATGGTCGCTTCCTCGTCCTTGGCGATCATGCACAACGTGACGGTTTTACGTTTCATTTGCGGGCCGCACCTGATCGTGATGATGGTTCAAGCCGCTCCTTCGCTCCCGGCGCTCCCTCGACGATGCTATCGGCCGGCGACGGCAGCGGTTTAACCCGCTGTTGCCAGAAAGGCGGATCTTCCGCATCATGCCCGGCAACGGGCCGCCGGACGGCCCCAGCGGACCCATGGACCCCGGGGACCCCTCATGCGTAACAGCGACGACCCCTTCGCCCGACCCGCCGACCGGCTGGACCGCGCCTCGCTGGCCGCCCGGGATCGGATGCCCGTCTCCGCCCTGCTCGACGGCATCCGCAGCGCCGGCAACGTGGGCTCGATGTTCCGCACCGCCGACGCCGCCAACCTCGGCGGGCTCTACCTGTGCGGGATGACCGCCACCCCCCCGCGCCCCGACATCGAGAAGACGGCGCTCGGCGCCACCGAGACCGTCCCCTGGGTCTACCGGCAGGACCCG
>DYDD01000075.1:4985-12125 GCA_020718045.1 Fibrobacter sp.
GCGCGCGGCGTCCAGGTCGTGGCCCTGGAACAGGCGCCCGACGCCGCGCCCTTCGACGGATTCCCGTACCGCTTCCCGGTCTGCTTCGTCGTCGGCCACGAGGTCCAGGGCGTCGGACCCGCGACGCTGGCGGCCGTTGATGCCTGCGTGGAGATCCCGATGTCCGGCGCGAAGAAGTCCCTGAACGTCGCCGTGAGCTTCGGCGTGCTGGCCTTCCACCTGCGCCGCGCCTGGCTGGCCGCCGGGAGTCCGCGGTGAGCCCCGCCCCCTATCGCTCCCCCTCTTTCCCTTACCGCTCCCCCTGGCGTCGCCGCGTCTTCGTGCTGGCCGTGACGGCGGCCCGCTCCCTGCTGACGCGGGCCGGACGGTCGGACGAGCCCCTGGTCCGCCGCCTCGTGACGGCCAACAACCGCCGCGTCGAGCGCCACCTCGCGCTCCACGGCGCCGCTTCCGTGTTGCTGATCCTGCCGCGCTGCGTCAAGCGGGGCTGCTGCAGGATCGACAACGGCGGCTCGCTCTCCACCTGCCTCGGCTGCGACAGCTGCGACCTGGGCGAGCTGGCGCGCATCGCCGACCGGCACCGGGTCGAGGCGCTGGTCGCCTTCCGCAGCCACATCGCCTTCGCCCTGGCCCGCGAGCGCCGCCCCGACCTGATCATCGCCACCGCCTGCGAGGACCGCCTGGTCAAGGCCCTGCGCAGCGTGCCGGAGATCCCGGCCCTGCTCGCGCCGCTGACCGGCATGGAGCGCCGGTGCGTCAACGCCTCGTTCGACCCCGCGTGGTTCGCGGCGCAGCTGCGCCTGGCGACGGCGGCGAGGGAGGCGGATCATGACGCGCGCGCGGCGACTCGGGCGTAGGCTGCAGGGCCCGTCCTTCGACCACCTGCTCTTCCTGCGCCCCCGCCAGTGGCCCATCCTGACCGCGCAGCTCGCGGTCGGGCTGCTCGCCGCCCCGGCGCTCCTCGACACGATCGTCCCGCACCGGGCGCCGCCGGAACCGGCCGCCGCGGCGACCTTGCAGGCGGACGTCCTGCTCTGGGCCTGGCTGGCCTGGGTCCTCTGCCTCAACGGCGGGACCCTGGCCTTCAACAGCGCCCACGACCGCGACGTGGACGACGTCGCCTACCTGCGCGCGCCGCCGCCGCCGCCGCCCCGGCTGGCGGCGTTCGCCCTGCTGCTGATGGCCGCGGGCCTGGTCCCCGCGCTGCTGGTGTCGCCGCGCTTCGCTGCGGTGACCGCCGCCTGCGTGCTGCTGTCGGTCGCGTACTCGCACCCCGCGACGCGCTGGAAGGGCGTGCCGGGCCTGGATCTCGCGGTGAACGCGGTGGGGTACGGGGCGGGGACCACGCTGGCGGGGCTGCTGGCCGGCCGGGCGGCGGCCGGACGACCCGACGCCTGGCCCGACGGGCCGGGCTGGCTGTTGACGGGCGGCTTCGCCCTGCTGTTCGGCTCGTTCTACCCGATGACCCAGCTCTACCAGATCGACGCCGACCGCGCCCGCGGCGACCGCACCCTGGCCACCGCCCTGGGCGCGACGCGATCGCTGGAGCTGGCCCTGCTGCTGGCTGTCGGCGCCGCGGTGCCGCTGCTGGCAGGCGCCGATCCCCGGACGGTGCCGCGGCTCCTGCTGGGACTGACGTTGGCGTTGTGGTTCCTGGCGGCGGCGGCGTGGCGGCGGCGGGCGCGGCGGCTCGCGCCGCACAGACACGAGAGCCGCATGTACACGGCGCTGGCGCTGTGGGCGCTGATCGACGCGGCGATCCTGCTGGGTTTCTACTTCCCGCCGTGGGCGTCCTGAGGCTTCAGAACTGGGCGCGCCAGCGGCGGTCCAGCACGCCTCCTGGCTGCACGCCCAGGGCCTCGAACTCCCCGAGCACGCGGTTGATCAGGCGGGCCTTGTCGGCCAGGGGCAGGAACGCGCTCTTGAAGCCGTCGAGCAGGATCTTGGTGACCTGCTCCACGCTCAGGGCGTAGTGGGCCACGGCCAGTTCCAGCTCGTGGGTCATCGTGGTGCCCGACACCAGCCGGTTGTCGGTGTTCAGGGTGACCCGCAGCCCCTCGTCCAGGAAGCGCTTGATGGGATGGTCCGACCAGCGGGCGATCGCCCGCGTCTGCATGTTGCTCGCCAGACAGACCTCGACCGCGATGCGCCGGTCGTTGACCCACTGCATCAGGTCGGGATCGCGGGCCAGGTTCGTGCCGTGGCCGATCCGGTTGGCCCCGCAGTAGTGGATGGCCTGGTGGATGCTCGCGGGCCCGAACGCCTCGCCCGCGTGCACGGTGACCGGCAGGTTGCGGTTGAGCACCACCTGGAAGGCCTGCAGGTGGTCCTTGGCGGGAAAATCCTTCTCGGCGCCCGCGAGGTCGAAGGCCACCACGCCCCGCCCCTTCCAGCGCACCGCCAGCTCCGCCAGCTCCACCGAGGAGGCGGGCGAGATGTGACGGATCCCGCAGATGATCTGCCCGGTGACGATGCCGTAGCGCCGGCGCGCCCGGTCCAGGCCACGCTGCACCCCAGCGACGATCTCGTCCAGGGTCAGGCCCCGGACCGTGTGCAGCATGGGCGAGTAGCGCACCTCCATGTAGCGGATGTTCTCGCGGTGCGCGTCCTCAGCCAGCTCGAAGGCGATCCGCTCGATGTCGCCCACGTGTTGCATGAGCTGCAGGGTGATGTCGAAGACCTTCAGGTAGTCCTCGAGGCTCTCGCACTGCTCGCCCACCTCGCAGACCGCGCGCACGTCGTCGTCGTTGAGGAAGGCGAACGGCAGGCCGTGGCGCGCCGCCAGCTCGCGGACCGTGGCCGGCCGCAGCGAACCGTCGAGGTGGACATGGAGATCGGTCTTGGGGAGGGCGTGCAGGAGCTGGCTCGTGGTCCGGTCGGTCACGTCCGTCGTCATCGCGGGGCTCCCGTCCAACGCTGGGAGTAGATAGCATCCTGGGCCGGGGACCCCTTTGGGACCCGGCCCAGGATAGAAAGCGCCGATGCGGGCGATGGTCTCCAGGCCTAAAGGGCGACTCATTTCCCTAGGCACTGATGCCGGCCGCTCCGCAGCCACGAGTCAAGCTGCGTGGGACCGCACCGACCCTGTGCTGACAGGCTAGGCCTTCAGCGAATGATGATACCCCGCCCCACCCCCAAAGGCAACCTGTAGCTTGTGCCGCCGAGATTGTGTCCGGTCCGAGACGGGCCCCGGATCCAGCATGAATTCCCAACATCCAGACAAACTGCCTCCGCATTTCCGCAGCTACAATTACTTGTACCACAATGAGATATCAACATCTCGGCAGCTCGCGCGCCGTGGGCGTCGCCCTCGGCGCCGCGCCCCCATCTTGTACTGCGATCACCGTCCTGCCCTGCCGTGTCCCCTCCGATCGACAGCTGTCCATCCCCTCCTTCCGGCTCGGGCGATTCGATATCCTGTTCCTCCCCTCGAACCTCGACGACCAATGGTCGCGACTGGGATCGGCAGCGCGCCCGGAACCCACACGGATCTCCCTGCCTGCGCGATGGCGGATGCATGGCGACCGGACGTTGACGAACGGGGATGATCAAGCCGACCGAAGCCACGGCCTCGAACAAGCGGAATGACCAACTCGCAGGGGGGGCGACACTTGCCCTCCTCGATCGGAGACACAATCTCCCCGGCACAACCTGGACATCGCGGTGGGGAAGCAGTATCTTCCATTCGCAGCGATGGCCCCCCACCGCCCCGAAAGGAGCGCAAGAATGCGTTCGCTCCCGAGCCCGACCCGGTCCCTGGCCGGCGTGGTCCTGATGGCGTTGATCCTGGGCCTGGCGCCTCTCGCCTCGTTCGCCCAGGACACGGCCGCCACGGCGGCACCCGCCGACAGCGTCCAGGTCCCGGCGAATGCCAGGACGCGGCACCCCTCGGTGCTGGCCGTCTCGGCGTCGTTCGTCCACCTGCTCCCCCTGCACATCCTCAAGGAGAACGTCGTCGACATCAACGACCTGACGGCGGCGGGCACGGGGGTCACGGCCGATTTCCGGGTGTACGTCCTGGACGGGCTGGCTCTCTCCTTCGGCGGCACGCGCGGCGGCTTCGGGCTGCGCGACAACAAGCCGGGCGAGATGGCCGCGATCAACGAGCGTTTCGGGGACAGCGCCCCCATCACCCCGGACAACTATCTCCGGCTGGACGGCGCCTTCCTGAACATCACCGCCTACCTGGGCAACAAGATCACCCCCGGTTCGCGGTTCAATCCGTACCTGCGCGGCAGTTTCCTCTACTACGACTGGGCGCTGCACGAGGACGGCCGGGGCAGCGATGTCGTCACCTACCAGGACCAGGCGATCGAGGGACAGGATTTCGGCGTCGGCGCCGGTCTCGGTACCGAGTACCGACTCAACTCGCGGGCGAACCTCGACCTGCAGCTGCTCTGGGGCTACCTGCTGACCGGCGACGAGATCAAGTGGGAGGGCCTGCAGTCGTCGTTCAACGACAGCTACTACTGGACGAACACCCACTTCTGGAACCTCTCGCTGGGCCTGGTGATCGGGATCTGATCCGCACCCCACCGGGTCGCGCGAAGGCCGGTCCCTGCGGGGACCGGCCTTCTGTTTGCGGTCGACGCGGATCGGGGTCAGGTGCCCGCGGAGTAGTCGGCGGCGTAGCGAGCCTGCTCGTCGGTCAGCACGTCGAGCGACATTCCCATGGTGCGCAGCTTGATGCCGGCGATGTACTGGTCCTGCGACTCGGGGATGTCGTGGACGACGGCGGCGAGGTCGCGGCCTTCGCGCGCGAGCCGGACCATGCTCAGGAACTGGTTCGCGAACGACATGTCCATGACCTCGCTGGGGTGGCCTTCGGCGGCGGCCAGGTTGACCAGGCGGCCCTGCGCCAGCAGGTAGATGCGCCGTCCGTCGCGCAGGGTGTACTCCTCGCAGTTGTCGCGGATCTGGCGCTTGCCGGTCGACAGCGAGGCGAGGTCCCCGATGTTGATCTCGCAGTCGTAGTGGCCGGTGTTGCAGACGATGGCGCCGTCGCGCATGACCTCGAAGTGCCGCTTGACGATGACGTCCTTCATGCCGGTCGCGGTGATGAAGATGTCGCCGACGGCGGCCGCCTCGTCCATGGTCATGACCCGGTGCCCGTCGAGCGTCGCCTTCAGGGCGGCCGTGGCCTTGATCTCCGTGGCGATCACGCTGGCGCCGAGGCCGGCCGCGCGCATCGCGCAGCCCTTGCCGCAGTGGCCGTAGCCGGCGACGACGAAGTTCTTGCCGGCCAGCAGCACGCTGGTGGCGCGGATGATGCCGTCGAGGCTGGACTGGCCGGTGCCGTAGACGTTGTCGAAGTCCCACTTGGTCTCGGCGTCGTTGACCGCCACGACGGGGTACTTCAGCGCGCCGTCGGCGGCCATCGCGCGCAGGCGGTGGATGCCGGTGGTGGTCTCCTCGGTGCCGCCGACGATGCCCGCGATCAGGTGCGGGTGGCGGTTGTGGACGGAGAAGATGAGGTCGGCGCCGTCGTCGAGCGTCAGGGTGGGCTTGAAGTCGAGGGTGCGGTCGATGCACCAGTAGAACTCCTCGACGTTCATCCCGTGCCAGGCGTAGATCGAGACGCCGGCGGCCGCCAGCGCGGCGGCCACGTCGTCCTGCGTGGACAGCGGGTTGCAGCCGCTCCACGAGATCTCGGCGCCCGCGGCGAGCAGCGTCTCGACCAGGACGGCCGTCTCCTTGGTCACGTGCAGGCAGCCGGCGATGCGCATGCCCTGGAGCGACTGCAGGCGGGCGTGCTCCTCGCGCAGGGCCATCAGCACCGGCATCCGGCTCTCGGCCCAGTCGATCTTGCAGCGCCCGCGCTCGGCGAGGCCGGGATCGGCCACCTTGCTGGGTGCGGCGCCTGCGTGCTTGTTCGTCATCGTCGTCCTCCTGTTCGGGTCAGCGCGGGGCGGGGCCCGCGTCGTCGGTCACGGATGGTGCGGGCGCGACGGGAGCCTTCTCCCCCACGGCCAGGAACGCGTCGGGCCAGACCGCGCCGCGGTCCTGCAGGCCGGGCGGCAGGGAGACCCGCGCCAGGTCGATCTGCAACGGCCGGCGCACGAGGTAGCGGCGCAGGACGAGGCCGTGGCGCGTGAAGTGCGCCGTCATCTCCTCGCGGGAGAAGCCGAGCCAGCGGTGGGCCAGCTCCTCGCGCAGCCACTGCAGGCTGTGGCGGGTGAAGGCCGCGACGACCACCCGGCCGCCGGGGCGCACCACACGCGCCATCTCGCCCACGGCCCGATCGGGGCGCGTGACGTGGTGCAGCACCATCGAGCAGTAGGCGGCGTCGAAGGACCCGTCGGCGAACGGCAGGTCCTGGACGTCGGCGCGGCGGAACGCGATCCCGGCGATCCCCTCGCGTTCGCACAGTCGGCGGGCGCGCTCGAGCATCGCCTCGCTGGTGTCCACGGCGGTGAGGGACGCGCCCGTGCCCGCGAGCAGCGGCAGCAGGGCGCCGGTGCCGGTGCCGATGTCCAGGACCGCCAGGCCGGGCGGGACCAGGGCCGCCACGGCGCCGGCCTGGATGTCGGGGGCCTCGAAGGCGGGCCGGATCTGATCCCAGGCGCCGGCGATGCCCGCGAAGAACTCCCCCGTGCGCCGATCGCGATCGGCCAGCACATGTCGCAGCGCTTCGTCGTCGCCGGCGGCCTCGGGCACGCCACCGGCCAGCGTGAGCACGGCGTCCCTCAGGGCCGCCGCATCACCCAGGGCGGACCAGTCGGCCAGGCCGTACCAGCCCCAGGTCCCGTCCTTGCGATGACTCAGCCAGCCGGCCTCGCGCAGGATCGCCAGGTGCTTCGAAACGCCCGGCTGACTCAGGCCGAGGACCTGCACCATGTCCTGGACGGTCAGCTCCCCACGCCCGAGCAGCCGCAGGATCCGCAGCCGCGTCGGATCGCCGACGGCCTGGAACAGGACAGCCGGATGCTGGAATTGGGTGGCCACGGTCCCCGCTCGCCGTCAATGAATCGCTACATAACGATACAGCAATGTACTATCGAACCGCGTTTGACGCAAACCAATGCCGAGTTCTGGAAGTGAAATTGTCCCCACCCACGCCCAAGCCGCTGTTCGACTCGGATCCACACATCCTGTGGTGACAGGGGTGTCCTGCAGGCCCTGAAGCCAGGATGGCGGAAG
>DYDD01000076.1 GCA_020718045.1 Fibrobacter sp.
GGACGTGTCGGACATCTTCTCGCCTGCGGAACTCGCCGCTTCCCGCGGCCTCATGCGCGCGTCGCGCCGCCTGGTCAACGCCGTCCACCTCGGGACCCGCGAAGCCGTTCTGCGGCGCGAGCTGCTGTTCGCCGCAGGCGAGCCGCTCGACGAGCGACGGCTGCGCGAGACCGAGCGCAACCTGCGCGCGCTGGGATTCCTGACCCACGTCGCGGTGGCGCCCGTCGACACGCTGCCCGGCGGCCGGGTCACCCTGGTCGTGCGCGCCCAGGAGACCTGGTCGCTGACCACGGCCGCCAGCTACGCCCACTCCCCGGTGAAGGACCGCTGGTCGGCCGAGCTGTCGGACCAGAATTTTCTGGGCTACGGCGTCGAGATGATCGCGTCGCTCGGCGAGGACGAGGACCGGTCCTTCCGCCGGTTGAGCTACCAGAACCGACGCGTGTTCGATTCGCCCTACCAGTGCCGTTTCGACTACACCGATCTGAGCGACGGCCGCACCCGCAGCGCGGTGGTCGCCCGCCCCTACCTGGCCGAGGAGTCGTCGTGGGGCCTGCAAGCCGGCGCCTGGGACCGCACCTTCACGCCGCGCTTCTACCTGTCGCCCGCCGGGGCGGCCGGCGACGGCGGCGAGGGCGGCCTCCACGCGAGCCTGCCCCTGCGCGAACGCGGACTCCAGGTCTGGGCCGGCCGGCGCGTCCACCGCGGTCCCGGTCGGATCTGGCGGCTGGGGCTCGGCCTGTGGTCCGACGACAACCGCTACACGGTGCCGGACGCGGTCGCGCTGTCCGACGGCCGGGTGGTAGACGGGGCGGTCCTGCGCGCGGCGGCCGGCCCTGCGCTAGAGCGCAGCAGCGGCCGCCGCGTCCAACCCCAGTTGATCGTGGAGACGCTCGGCCGGCGCTGGGCCACCGAACGTTACGTGATGAGCTACGGCGCGCAGGAGGACCTGAACCTCGATCCCCTGCTGCGCTTGAGCGCGGGTCCGGCGCTGTCGGCGCTCGGCAGCGACCACGAACGTTTCCTGGCTGAATGGCGGGTCGTCGACTGGTCGCGCTGCGGTCCCGGCCTGCTGCTGCTGCGGCACTCGGCGCAGGCCAGCCTCGGCAGCCGCGGCAACCGCGCGCTGGGTCTCGGCCTGGAGGCGGGTTGGATCGCGCACGCGGACGAGGTGAACCTCTCGCGCGCCTGGGTCGAGGGCGCCTACGGCTCGGACCTGCTCGGTCCCGAGGCCTTCGCGCTGGGGTTGACACGCGGGTTGCGCACGCTGGACTATGACGGCATGGTCGGCGATCGGCTCGTGCGCTGGAACCTCGAGCAGACCCGGCTGTTGCCTGGCGAACTGCTGGGCCTCTACAAGCTCGGCGTCGCGGTCTTCCAGTCCGGCGGCGCCGCCTGGTGGCACGACGAGGCGCGGGGGCTCTCGCGCGCCCGCCACGAGACGGGCGTGGGCCTGCGCTTCGGGCCGACGCGCTCGGCGCGGGCCGACGTGGCCCGCCTCGACCTCACCTGGCCCTGGTCGGGGGGCGGCCCCCAGGTGACGGCCGTCACCAGCGGCTACTTCTAGACGAACGCCGAACGGAGCCCGATGCGCGCGTCCCGCTACGTGGCCAAGAACGCCTTCCTGATGACCGTCGGCCTGTTCGCCGGCCGCATCCTGGCCTTCCTGATCTTCCGGCGCATGACCGGCACGGTCGGCGTCGAGGGCATGGGCGTCTGGGGCCTGTCGGTCGACCTCACCTCGATCATCCTGACCGTCTCGACCTTCGGCCTCACCACGCTCATCACGCGCGAGATCATCAAGGACCACGCCGACACCTGGCCCATCTTCTGGGCCGCCTTCCGCATCCGGTTGCTGCTGGGCTTCGCCACCTACGCGCTGCTGGCGGCCTACGTGTTCGCCACCGGCTACGACGGCGCGACGCGGGCGGCGGTCATGCTGATGGCCGTGGGCGTGCTGCTGGAGTCGACCGGCCTGGCCTGCGACTCCGTGCTGCAAGCCCACGAGAAGGTCGAACTCTCGACCTGGAGCCAGCTCGTCTCGGCGGCGGTCTACTTCGGCCTGGCGTGGTGGTGGCTCGACGCCGGCTTCGGCGTCATGGGGGTCGTCTGGGCCAACGTCGTCAGCCGCGTCGCGCGCCTGATGGTCGTGCTGCCGCTGATGGTCCGGGTCAGCGGATCGTGGCGCGGCGCGGCTTCGGCGCGCCGGATCGGCCTGCGCTGGATGCTGCGCCTGGGCCTGCCGCTGTTCATGTCCACGACCTTCGGCATCATCTCCTACAAGATCGACACCGTGATCATCATGGAGATGCTGGGCAAGCTCGCCGCCGGCGTCTACACGATCGGCCACCGGCCGCTGGACCTGCTGCTGATCGTGCCCTACCTCTTCGCCGCGGCGCTGTTCCCCTCGCTGCAGCGCTACCGCGAGCAGGAGCAGGACGGGGAGAGCGGGCACGTGGAGCGCATGGGCGAGCGCGCGCTGCGCTACCAGCACCTGGTGGTGTTCCCGATGACCCTGTTCTGCACGCTGGCGGCGGCGCCGCTGATCCAACTGGCGACCTCCGGCGACGCAGACCTGTCGGCCTCGGTGGCGGTGTTCCGCATCGCCATCTGGGGCGTGCCGGTGCAGGCGGCCAGCATCGTCTTCAACCGCCTGCTGATGACCGCGGGGCAGGAACGCACCTTCATGCGCATCGCCCTGGCGTCGATGGCCACCAACATCGGGCTCAACATCCTGGTGGTCCCGGTGCTGGGCTGTCCGGGCGCGGCGATGGTCACGGTGCTCAGCCTCGGCGTCAGCCTCGTGATGCACCGCGTCTACCTGCAGCGCGCGGGCATCCTCATGCCGGTGCGGCGCGCCCTGGTGGACGGCTCGGCGGCCATGCTGCTGGCCTGGGCTGCGGCCGTGCTGCTGGGCAAGCTGGTGGCGCCGGGGTGGGGCGTGAGCTGGGTCGAGCTGCCGACGTCCGGGATCGGGCCGTTCGCGGCGATGACGGCGTTGGCGGGGGGGCTGTACGTGGCGGCGCTGGTGGGGCTGCGGGTGGTGAAGAGGGAGGATCTGGAGTTGGTGGTGGGGTTGTGGCCGGGGAGGCGGTAGGGGGCGGCTTGCTCCCAGGCGTTTGAGGGGTCGGCATAGGCTCTCTTGAAGTTCTCCGAGTCGACGCCTGTTTATATTTATCATATGGTATTTGAGGATGTTGTATCAATATAATACATAGAAAGTTAGGCATAATTTTCTTGCAATGTTCGTTATTCGCGAATAGCATATGACCATGAGCCTGAAGCCGCACGACATCTACGTCATTCTAAAGATCATTTCTCTTCGGCGGGAGAAGTGGGTCTATACTGGTCTGTCCAAGGCTCTGCTGATGAGTCCCTCGGAAACGAATGCCGCGGTCAAACGCGCCAGCGAAAGTGGCCTCATGCGCCCTGCGTTCGGTACCGAGACGAATCCACAACCGGTCGTGGCAGCCGTATCGGAGTTTCTGAAACACGGGATACGCTACGTGTTCCCGGCTCGAGCCGGAGGTCTGGTCCGCGGGGTTCCGACTGGTTTCGCCGCTCCGGGACTGGGGGGCGTGTTCGCCGAAACGGGAGAACCCGTCGCGGTGTGGCCGTGGTCCGAGGGGACGTTCAGGGGGTATTCCCTGAGCCCGCTTTTCCGCAACGCACCCGATGCCGTTCAGAATGCGCCGCGGTTCCATCTCTACTTGGCTCTCACCGATGTTTTGCGGCAATCGTCACCGCGGGGGCGCGAGGTTGCCATCGGCAGACTCGTCACCATGATGGAAGAAGATGCCTGAGCCGCGTCAGCGTGTGATCGAGTTGCTGGAATCGGCACTGGCCGAATTGGGGGCTCTTGCGGATGGGATGACTCTCGTCGGGGGATGCCTGGCGCCGCTGTTGATCACGGATCCCGCCGCTCCGCCGCCGCGTGTCACCGTCGACGTGGGTCTTGTCGTCGAGGCGGTGACCTACCACGCGTACGACCAACTTAGTCGGGCGGTGCGGGCTCGTGGCTTTCATCAGGGTACGGTCCTGGACGATCCCATCTGTCGGTTTCGCAAAGCGAACATCATCATCGATCTCCTGCCGACCGACCCGCGCGTTCTGGGGTTTGGAAACAGCCATCTTCGCGTTGGTAGCCAGCTTGTCAGCAGCCTTGGTCGGCGATGAGTGGCCCAGAGTTGGGATTGAAACATCAACTGGCTCGGACGGCAGGCGATCCATCGCACCGCCGCCGCCGAACGGCTAATGCGGACGACGATCTGGCTCACGTGCTGATGAGCCGCTACGAGCGGGGTTCGACGTTCATCACGTCAAATCGCGCGGTCGAGGACTGGACGAAGCTGCTGGGGGACGTCGTGGTAGTTGTGCCGCCACTGGCACGGCCTGATGCACCACGGGCACCTGCTCAAGTTCGAGGGCAGGAGCTGGTGTCTGAAGGAGGCCGCGACCCGGGTTGTCAAGAACGCCACACAGGCCTAGAATGCGCGGGTCCTCTCGGCGGCCGGGTTGGAGGAAGTTGCCCCGGCCACAGGTGGGGGAAGTTGGGGTGGCCGCCGGAGCGGCGCGGTCATGCTCCCATCGTCGTAGCCGGAATGGTTCAGCTGCAGCCGGTGCGCGGGCGTCGGTGGGGACGGAAAGGCATTGTCTCATGCCCTCGGCCTCGATCTTCATCAGCAGCGTCCAGAGGGAATTCGCCGAGGAGCGGCAGGCGCTGAAAGCGTTCATCGAAGGCGATCCGCTGCTTCGACGCTTCTTCTCCGCATTCATCTTCGAGGATCTGCCGGCCCAGGACCAGCGGGCCGATCACGCCTATCTGGACGCAGTCGAACGGTGCGCCCTCTACGTCGGCGTCTTCGGCCTGGAGTACGGTTCAGAGGGCGCGAGAGGCGTATCGCCCACGCAACGCGAGTTCGAGCATGCCGAGCTGCTGGGCAAGCCGCGATTGATCTTCGTCAAACAGGCAGAGCCGGGCGCGCGCCATGCGAAGATGGAGGCCCTGATACGGCAAGCGGAGGCGCAGGTCATCCGTCGGAGTTTCGGCAGCCTGCCCGAGCTGGCGGCCGGTCTCTACGCGAGCTTGGTCGACCATCTGAGCCGCACGGGCGCCCTCCGGGACAAGCCGTTCGACGCGGCGGCATGTCACGGCGCCTCTTTGGCTGACCTGTCGCAGGAGCGGCTGGACTGGCTGCTGGAGCGGGCGCGGATCGAGCGTGCCTACCCGCTCCCGCCGGGCACGTCGATGGTGACGGCGCTGGCCCACCTCGATCTTCTGGACGGCGGCGCGCCTTCGCACGCGGCCGTGCTGCTCCTGGGACGCGAGCCGCAGCGATTCCTGATCTCTTCCGAGGTGAAATGCATGCACTTCCACGGGAAGGAAGTGCAGAAGCCGATTCCGTCGTACCAGATCTACAAGGGCACCGTCTTCGAGATGGTGGACAAGGCGCTGGATTTCGTGATGTCGAAAATCGATCGGCGCGTCGGCACGCGCGCCGAGGGACCCCAGGCGCCGGTGGCCTACGAACTGCCGCAGGAGGTGGTGGCCGAGGCGATCGTCAATGCCGTCGCGCATCGCGACTATGCCAGCAACGCGAGCGTGCAGGTGATGCTCTTCGCCGACCGGTTGGAGGTGTGGAACCCGGGCGAACTGCCGCCGTCGCTGACGATCGCCGACCTGCAGCGTCCGCACGCGTCCATTCCCCACAACCCTCTCATCGCGGAATCGTTGTTCCTGGCCCATTACGTCGAGAAAGCGGGCAGCGGTATTCTGGACATGATCGCGCGTTGCAGGGAGGCCGGCCTGGCCGCGCCTGCGTTCCGGCAGAAAGGAGGTCAGTTCGTCCAGACCGTGGCGCGGGCACACTTGGTGGTCACCCCGGAAGTCACCCCGGAAGTCACCCCGGAAGTCACCCCGGAGCTTCGGCTGCTGCGCGTGCTTAAGGGGGAAATGAGTCGAAAAGAACTTCAAGTAGCGATGAAGCTCAAGGACGTCGAACACTTCCGGACGGCCATCCTCGCTCCCGCCATTGCCGCCGGATTTGTGGAGATGACGATCCCCGGTTCGCCGAACAGCCGATTGCAGAAGTACCGGCGCACGGCCTTTGGTGAACGGAAACTGCGGAAGGACGAATGATCGGACCGAGGGAATCGACAGCCATCCAGCCGGGCTGCCTGCAGGCGGCGGTCGGGGGCGCGGCGCTCGCGATCCAGCAGCTCCCGTTCGGTCAGCCGCAGCAGGTAGGTGGTGTAGTCGGCCTTTGCGGCATGCATCAGCGCCGTGTTTTCTCGCGACCAAGATCGCGGCCTTCCGCGATCGCGGCGGCGGGGACTACTTCGCAAGCCGGGACTTCGAAGACATCGTCACCGTCGTCGATGGACGCGCCGCGTTGCCCGCCGAACTCGCCGCGGCGCTCGAAGAACTGCGTTCCTGGGTCCGGTCGGAGCTGGCCACGATGGCCGGCGAGCGAGGTTTCCTCGACAGCCAGCCCTGGATGCTCCTGGGACGCGGTGAAGCGACCGGTCGCGTGGCGGCCGTGCTCGCACGCTTCAATTCGCTGATGTTGGAAGACTATTCTTAGATATATTGATCGCCGAATCATCGTCACGTTCCGCGACGTCCCCCTCCCGCAGGCTCGACCCGTACGCCGTAGACGTCCGACGCCAGACCCGGACCGGCGTTCACACCCTCAGATGTCGTGATCATTGTTGCAATTCTCATCCCTGCTCATGGCGCCCCTTCCTCCCGTCTGATCCAAATCTCATGCGCACCGACCACCGCGAACGGCTCGAACGCCTCCCTCAGATACTCCCCCACGATCGGCAACCTCTCCCGGCTCGTGATCCCGTCGATGGCGTACCCCGTGCTATCGTCCGCGTACAGCACCAGCTTCACCGGCCGCCGCTGCAGATCCCTCACGATCTCCCGCTGGTAGAACGGCGGCATCGCGAGCCACACCACCGGGAAGCGGCAGGGGCAGGGTCGGTCCAGGTAGTAGTACCAGACTGCCTCCGACGTCATCGTGAAGAACCCGTCGCCCGGTGCGAGGTTGGCCGCCAGGAAGTCGATCGCCGCGGCCACCTCCGGCGTCACCAGCTCGCGGTCCGGCTGCCGGAACGGGAAGTTGCGCGCCAACAGATCGCGATGGTGGATCTTCCAGGCGCCGGCCAGGGCGAAGGCCGCGACGATCGTCGCCAGCACGATGTGCGCGGCCCGGCGTCGCAGCAGCCCGCGCAGCGGCCCGCCGATCAGCAGGTGGAGCGACAGCATGTAGGTGGGCGCCGACGCATACATGACGTGCTCGGGGTCGGAGCGGCCGAGCGCGCTGCGATAGTACAGCACCGACAGCACGAGCAGCAGGATGGCCGGGAACCGCGCCGCGGCGTGATCCGCGGCGGCTCGCAGGCGTCCGCCGTCCGCCGTCGTCGCCACGCGCAGCAGCCCGAACAGCATGACGAAGGCGTTGAGCGCCGTGACGGTCACCGGGATCAGGTAGTCGCGCTCGGTGAACGGGTAGACCTTGCCGTCCATCAGCTCCTTGTACTGCGGCATCTTCACGAAGACGAAGTCGGCGAAGGCCGCGAATTGCCACTGCAGCGCCGCGCCCAGCAGCGTGACGCCGGCCAGGCCGCCGGCAGCGCCGGCGAGCGCCAGGCGCCCCGCGGTCTTCCGGTCAGCAGCCATGCGCAGCAGCAGGGGCGCGACGAGCAGCAGCGCCGCAGTCAGGAAAAAACCCCGGTCGACCGAGAACGCGAACGCGCCCACGGCCGTGAAGGCGGCCAGGGACGCGAACACCGCGGACCCCGAGGCGACCGCCGTTCCTTCAGCCCGCAGCCGCCGCCACAGCTCCAGCACCAGCAGCGTGAATCCGTAGCTGACGACGTCGCGCGGCGGGATCGCCAGCAACTCCGTCAGGTGCAGGAAGATGGGCCCGGTCAGCAGGATCACGCCCAGGAACGCGGCGTGCGCGTGCGCGAGCCGCCGCCCGCCCAGACGCCACAGCAGCGCGAACAGCAGCAGGTAGCAGGCCACCTTGGTCAGCGACTCCAGCGTCCGCGCCGCGCCGATCGAGCGGCCGAACAGCGCGAAGGCGGTCACGGAGCGCAGCGGGTCCTGCCAGACGCCGTGGACGAAGATCGTGTCGCGGTAGGGGGCCTGGCCGGCGAGGTGGCAGGTCGCGGCGCCCAGCGACTCGCCCTCGTGGAAGGCGTCGATCTTCCGGTTGCCCGCGTGGTAGGTGGTGACGCAGATCGCCATGATCGTGACGTAAAGCAGCGACAGCGCCATGACCCAGGCCGCGGGGCGGCGGCGCGCGGTATCCGGCGGGTGCGCAGCCGGCCTGGCCGTCGCAGCGAAGAGCGCGCGCCGCAGCGGTGTCGCTGACGCCAGCAGCAGCAGCAGCGACGGGCCCGCCACGATGATCAGGTATTTCAGGAGATTGTCCGCGGGGTTGTAGCTCAGGGCGGCCAGCGGACCGGTCACGTCCCAGGGGTTGCGCCAGGGCAGATGCACGTACCGTTCGGCCAGCGTCGGGCCGAGCAGCAAGCCGGTGGCGGCGAGGGCCGCCAGGAGGGCCGCGCGCAGCAGGGGCCGGACCTCAGGAGCGTTTCTCCTCATGGTACTCCCCTTCGACGTTCACGTCCCAGATCGCGGCCTTGTCCGTGGCGCCGGTCGCGATGGCATCGACGGCCGCCATCGCGGTCAGCATCGAGTGGTCCTGGTTGTTGTAGCGGTGCATGCCATTGCGGCCGATCAGGAAGAGGTTGGCGATGGTGTCGACGTAGTCCCGTATCTCCCCGAAACGGTCGTAGGTCCCGAAGTAGGCCGGATAGGTCTTGGGCATGCGGATCACGACGCGGTCGCGCACGTCGGCGGGGTCGATGACGCCGATCCTCGCCAGCTCCCCGACGGCGAAGTCGGCGAACGCGCCGTCGTCCAGGCTCCAGAGGTCGTCGCCCTCGTTGCAGAAGTACTCCAGTCCGAGCCACACCTTGGTCGGGTCGGCGACCAGGTAGGGACTCCAGTTGTTGAAGACCTGGAGCCGGCCGAGGCGCACGTCCCGCTCCTGGATGTAGATCCAGTTGTCGGGGATCAGGCCGCCGGCGGTGGGCCGCGACGTCTCGTTGCGGATCAGCAGCTTGTCGAGCAGCAGCCCGACGGTGACGAAGTCGCGGTAGCGCAGGCCGGCGGCCACCTCGCGCGCGCCGGCGGGCACGTCGCCGCCCAGGCCGGCGACCAGCTCCTGCACGGGCATCGTCGAGACGACGAAGTCCGCGGCGTGCGCGCTCGTCCGTCCGGTCGCGGCGTCCTCGATCAGCACCGAAGCCACGCGACCGTCCGCGACGTCCATGCCGACGCAGCGGCAGCCGCGGCGGATCTCGCCGCCGCGCGCGACGATCCGGCGCGCCACCTCCTCCCACATCTGCCCGGGCCCGAACTTGGGGTAGAGGAAGCGCTCGATGAGGCTGGTCTCGACGCCCTTCTGCCGCACCGACGCGTCGCGCCCGAACAGCCCGCGCAGGGCGTGGCCCAGGGCGCCGACGATCGACAGCCCCTTGATGCGCTGGGCGCCCCACTCGGGCCGGATCGCACGGCAGGGTACGCCCCAGACCTTCTCGGTGTAGTCCCGGAAGAACGTGGCGTAGAGTTCGCGGCCGAAGCGGTTGACGAAGAAGTCCTCCAGCGAACGTTCCGGGCGCACGGGGAATAGGTGCGTCCGGCCGTAGCTGAGGCCGATGCGGGTCATGTGCGCCAGGCCCAGGTTGCGGACGGTCTGCCGCGACAGGGTGACCGGGTAGTCGAAGAACCGGCGCAGGTAGAAGATGCGCGACAGGCGGGAGCGGACGAGCATGACGCGGTCGGTCCGCTCGGGGTCCGGCGCCGGCGTCCCCTGCTGGGGCAGGATGTCCAGCCACCAGTCCATGACCCGGTCGGACTTGGAGAAGAAGCGGTGGCCGCCGATGTCGATGCGGTTGCCCGCATGCACCACGGTGCGCGAGAGGCCGCCGAGGGCGTCGCTGGCCTCGAAGACGACGGGCACGACGTCGGTCCGCTCGAGCAGTTCCAGGGCGGCGGTCAGGCCGGCGGGGCCGGCCCCGATGATGACGGCGCGCCTCACGCGGCGCCGCTTCGCAGGAACAGGGCGCGCCGGCGGGCGCCGAAGTTCCAGAACAGGACCAGCGCCGCGGCCACGCACTTCGAGGCGAGGTAGTGCAGGCCCAGCGTTTCGGTGCACTGCCAGACGACGAGCTCGTTGAGACCCAGGCCGACCAGACCGATGAGCCCGAACACGCCGAACTCCGCCCAGCGACTGTCCAGCCGGCGGGTCGCGAACACCCAGCGCACGCTCAGCGCGTAGTTGACGGCCAGGCCCACCAGGAACGCCAGGGCCGCGGCGACCAGGTAGTGGGCGCCGGCGAGCTCCTTCAGCGCGAACAAGGAGCCGAAATCCGCCAGGAAGGCCGTGGCGCCCACGATCCCGTAGCGGAAGAACTGGATCCGGGCGTTGTCGGTGGCCCCGCGGACGAGGCTGTTCTGCGACATCATCGTCTTCGTCATCCGTGTCGGCGGGAATCGGCCGGGCCGCGAGGCGCCATGATAGCCCGGCCGGCGGGAGGTGTCGACCACATCGCGGCCGCCGGTGAGGGTGGCCGTCGGGCGCAACCTGGTTTTTCATGTGCTGATGCGCGACCTGCGGCCATCGGGCGAGTGGAGGGGGACGATGAGCGTACCGTTCGAGATCACGGGCACCGACCACCTGGGCTTCGTCGTGGGCAACGCCCGCCAGGCGGCGATCTACTACCAGGAGCGCTTCGGCTTCACGCCGGTCGCCTACAGGGGGCTCGAGACCGGCAGCCGCGACGCCTCGGCCTGGGTGCTGCGCCAGGGGAAGATCACCCTGGTCCTCGAGACGCCCCTGAAGCCCGACCACCACCACAACACCCACCTGGCGCGGCACGGCGACGCCGTGCAGGACATCGCGTTCCTGGTGGACGACGTGCGGCGGGCCTGGGAGTGGACGACCGCGCACGGCGCCCGGGCGGTGCGCGGTCCGGAAGTGCGCGAGGACGAGCACGGCCGGGTCCTGCTGGCGACGATCGCGACCTACGGCGACACGACCCACACCTTCGTCCAGCGCGACGGCTACCGCGGCGTCTTCTTGCCCGGCTACGCGCCGGTCGCCCCCACGCAGGCGGTCGAGGGGGCGGGGCTCGAATTCGTCGACCACATCGTGGGCAACCAGGGCGACCGGGAGATGGAGCGGGTGGCCGTCTGGTACGAGGAGGTCTTCGGCTTCCACCGCATCTGGACCGTCGACGACAAGGACGTGTCCACCGCGCATTCGGCCCTGCGCAGCATCGTGGTCGCCAGCGCGAACGAGCGCATCAAGATGCCGATCAACGAGCCCGCCGACGGTCTCAAGAAATCCCAGATCCAGGAGTACGTGGAGGCCAACTTCGGCCCCGGCGTGCAGCACGCGGCCATGTACACGCACGACATCGTCGCCACGGTCGAGCGGCTGCGGCGTCACGGCGTCGAGTTCCTGGAGATCCCCGCCGTCTACTACGAGACGCTGCTGGACCGCGTCGGGCCCATCGACGAGGATGTCGACGTGCTGCGCCGCTACGGGATCCTGGTGGACCGCGACGACAGCGGCTACCTGCTGCAGCTGTTCACGCGGCCCCTGCAGGACCGGCCCACGCTCTTCTTCGAGATCATCCAGCGCAAGGGCGCGCGCAGCTTCGGCAAGGGCAACTTCAAGGCCCTGTTCGAGTCCATCGAGCGCGAGCAGGCGCGCCGCGGCAACCTGTAACCGGAAGCGGTCCGCCCCATGAAGCTGTGTTCCTACGCCCGCCGGGCCGGCGATCCCCCGCGGCTGGGCCTGGTCCGGACGGACCGGTCCGGGGCGTTCGAGGTGGTCGATGTGATCGCCGCCGCCTCGTGCCTGAACCGCGAGGGCGGCGCGCGCGACTGGACCGGCGTGCCGGCGACCATGCAGGAGGCGTTGGACGGCTGGGACCGCTGCGAGCCCCTGCTGCGCACGCTCGCCCAGGCGGCCCGCGGCCTGAAG
>DYDD01000077.1:0-3016 GCA_020718045.1 Fibrobacter sp.
GGGAGTCGGGAGGGCCGCCGAAAAGGCAACGTATTCTGACTCAGGGCACTAGTCGATGACGGCGCCAGTCAGGGCCTCGGCGGGCGCCGCGACGTGGCCGGCCTCCTCGACCATCTTCTTCTTCTCTCCCCCGTCGTCCCGCACCCCGAGGTCCGTGCGCGCCCACTTGCCGGCGGCGGTGACCCGCTCGGCCTGCTCGTCGCGCTCCCAGTCGATGCCGGGCTCCTTCAGGAACACGAAGCCGTCGCCGTCGTGGTCGATCATGACGAGGTCGCCGCGGCGGATCTGGTCGCCGCAGATGTAGTGCGAGACCGGCGTCACGATCCGCTTCTCCACCACGCGCTTCAGGGGGCGGGCGCCGTATTCCGGGTCGGTGCCCTCCTCGACCAGGCGCTCCTTGGCGCGGCGGGTGACCTCCAGCAGGAAGGGCTCGGCGCTGCCCAGCGCGCGGTGATGCACCTGGGAGATCTGGTTGTCCAGGATCTCGAAGAGGTGCTCGCGCTTGAGGGTGTGGTAGGTGATCTGCTCGTCGAAGCGGTTCAGGAACTCCATCGGGAAGATCCTCTTGGCTTCGCGCGAGACGGCGGACTCGAGGTCGCGGTCCAGGCCCTCGTCGCCGTCGGCGGCGCGGAAGCCGATGCCGCTGCGGCTCAGGCGCTCGTTCATCGCCTGGCTGCCCACGTTGGAGGTCAGCACGATGATCGCGCCGGTGAAGTCCACTTCCTCGTTGTTCGCCAGGACCAGGTGCCCGTCCTCGAGGATCCCCAGCAGGGTGTTCCACATCTTGGGGTGGGCCTTCTCGATCTCGTCGAACAGCACGATCGACAGGCGGCGCGCGGCGTCGGGCGGGTACATGTCGGCCAGCTTGCCGCCGTCCTCGCAGATCATGCCCGAGCGCTTCTCGAGCGCCTTGAGGTGGTGCTTGTCCAGGTTCTCCTGGGCCAGCAGCGGCCGGATCTCGCCGCCCACGTAGCCGGGCGGCGAGCCCAGCAGCTTGGAGATGTTGTAGTGGGCCGAGAACTCCTGGCAGTTGATGCGCGTGAAGGCCCGGCGGTCGCCGAACAGCGACTCGGCCAGGCAGCGCACCGTCTCGGTCTTGCCGACGCCGGTCGGCCCCAGGAACATCATCGTCAGCAGCGGCCGCTCGGGATCGTGGATCCCGGCGATCAGGCGGCTGAAGCAGTCCGCGATCCGGTCCGTGGCGGCGGGCTGCCCCACGACCATGCGGTTCATGCGCAGGCGAAAGCGACGCAGCTGCTCGTTGACCACACCCGTCTTCAGCTCGATCACGCAGCGTCTCCTCGGTTGGTCCGGGCGGGCCGGATCCCGGTCGTGCCTCGAGTCGGCGGACGGCATGAGGAAGCCCGTCCTCCGCACCATCATCGGTAAGCGGCGGACGGGCTTGAGGCGGAATCGCCGGGCGGGAATCAGTCCGCCGCGGGGGGCCTGGCCAGGTAGGGGGCCTGGGCGGCGGCGGCGTCCTCGACCCAGCGGTCGTCCACGCGGGGGCGCACCGGGCTGTGCCGCTGCAGGTACTGCTCCAGGGAGGCGTCGATCGTGATCTGGGTCAGCTCGATGTCCCCGGCGGGCACGGTGGTCAGGAAGTCCAGGCCGCTGTTGCCCTCCATGAGGAAGGTGGTGGTGACCACGCGGTACATGCGCTCGGGGTCCAGGGGGACGCCGGCGATCTCCAGCTCGACGACCCGGTCGCCGTCGGGGCGCTGCTTGTTGTAGCGCATGCGGAGGCCGGAGACACAGATGCCGCCGGAGTCGCCGGCGACCTTGCGCTCGACCAGGGTCCGGATCAGGGAGCCCGGCATCCTCACCACGACCAGCTCGTTGCCGAAGGGCAGCACGCTGAAGACGTCGCGCGCCGTGATGTTGCCGGCGGGGACGTCGGCGCGCAGGCCGCCGAGGTTCTGGAACGAGAAGTCGGCGTCGAAATACACCCGCATCGCGTCGGTGACGAGGTTGCCCATCAGGGAGGCGCCGGGATCGCCGCGCGTGAGGTTGACGGCCGCGCTGCCGACGACCTTGCCCATCTCCGCGTCGGCCTTCGCGATGTAGGGCTGCAGGACCCGCCGCATCGCCGGGTCGGGCCACAGCTCGTCCTCGAAGAGCGTGATCAGGACGCCGCGGTCGTGCGGCGCGTCGTAGCCCAGCAGGGTCCCGGTGGCGGGGTCGATCTCCAGGATGGCGTGGCCCACGCTGGAGCCGTTGCCGAAGCTCTCGAAGCAGAGCGTGTGGGTCATGGGGTCGATCCAGGGCTGCTCGTAGCCGCGGTGCGTGTGCCCGCCGACCGCGACGTCGATGCCCTCGACCGCGTTGACGATCTCCATGAGGTTGGTGGCGCCGCCGGTCACGGTGCCGTAGGTCCCGCCCTGGGACTCCGACTGCCCGGTCTCGGCCTCGCCGCCGGCGCCGGCGATCCGGCGCCAGCCCTCCAGCGGGTCGAAGGGCAGGCCCTCGTGGATGAGCAGGAAGACGAGGTCGGCGCCGTCGGCGCGCAGCCGGTCGCGCCAGGTCTCGATGGCGGGCACCATGGGGTCGAAGATCAGGCCCTCGATGTTCGCCGGGAAGGACATGTGCTCGGTGCCGGTGGTGATGACGCCGATGACGCCGATCCTCAGGCCGGCCCGCTCGAGCATGAGCGTCGGCACGCACCAGTCGACGATTTCGCCGTCCTCGGCGTCACGCAGGTTGGCGCAGACGAAGGGGATGCGGGTGCCGTTGGCCAGGCGCTCGGCGTTGTCGCGCCCCATGTCGAAGTCGTGGTTGCCCGGCACGATCACGTCGTAGCGCAGCGCCTCGAAGTACGCCATGACGGCGTCGCCCCTGGTCTTGGAGCCCACGGGCGTGCCCTGGAAGAAGTCGCCCACGTCGACCACCAGGACGTCCTCACCCGCGGCGGCGGCCGCCTCGCGCACCCCGGCGAGGTAGTTCGCCAGCGACGCGCCCCCGCCCAGCGGCGGCGGGAACGACGGGTTCATGAAGCGGGCCGGCTCGGGCGCGATGT
>DYDD01000077.1:3037-12103 GCA_020718045.1 Fibrobacter sp.
AGATCAGGTGCAGGCGGACGGGGTCCGGCTGCGCGCCGGCGTTCCCGGCCCCGCCGGACGTGCCGGCGGCGGCGAGCAGGATGAGGGCCAGGGCCGCGGCGGCGGGCCGCAGGCGACGGGCGCTGATGCTCATGGTCACTCCTCGCGGGGGATCGCCCCCCCGGCTAGAAGGCGTAGGTCAGGCCCGCACCCACGCGGAACCGGTTGTCCTCCACGCGCGACGTCGGCGCCACGGCGTAGCCGTCCGGATAGTCGAACCAGTGCGCCTGGCGGCTGCTCTGCTTGCCCAGCTCCGCCGAGACGGAGAACATCCCGGCCGCGTAGGGGAAGCCCACGCCCGCGCTGAAGCTGGCCGTGCCGGCCTCGCCGTCGGCGTAGTTGTCCAGGTGGCGGAAACCGAAGCGCAGGGGCATGCCGTTGTAGAACGTGTGCTGCACGCCGAGCTGGACGTCCATCGTGTTCTCCAGGGCGGCGCCGGCCGCCGCGTCGCGGCTGTCCTCCAGGTCCTTCCACTCGGTGTAGACGACGTCGGCCGCGAAGACGGTGCGGGGCTCGGAGCGCGGGTAGTAGGCGAAGCCGGCGCGCAGGCGGCCGGGGTAGCGCACCGAGACGCCCTCGACCGCGACGGCGGGAGCGGCGACGCCCAGCGTGGTGGTCGTGGTCCAGTCGCCCTCGACCTTCAGGGGCGTGTCCCAGGCCGCGCCCAGCACGAAGCGCTCGCCCGCGCAGGCGCGCACGCCCAGGGTGGCGTTGATGCCGTCGGCGTCGTGCGACTCGGAGACCAGTTCGCTGTCGGCCGGGACCTGCACGTCGCGCCGGTCGAAGTCCAGGGTGCGGGTCCCGAAGACGTAGTGGACCGTGGCGCCCAGCGAGACGCCCGGGCCGGGCTCCCAGGCCGCCCCCGCGCTCAGGTCGCGCAGGCTGCCGCCGCCGACGACCGACCGCTCCTCGAGGATCTGGTCGTAGGGGTCGGCGGTGGTGCTCGGGTCGCGGATCTCCTCGCGGAACTCGTAGCCGAAGTCGTAGCGGGTGGTCAGGGCGGCGCCGACGCCGAGCCGCGGCAGGGCGCGGCCGGACAGGGCGAAGCCCGTGTCGAAGTCGTGGCTGCGGTTGCTGGCGATCGCCGTGTCGGTGATGTAGCTGCCGAAGCTGTCCCAGAGGGGCTGGAAGCGGTCCTCGTGGTCCTGGGCCAGCGAGCCGGCCGCGTCCAGGCGCCAGCCGGCGGCGTCGCCCAGCATGGCGGGGTTCAGCACGGCGGAGTAGCCGCCGCGGAACAGGGCCGCGCCGGTGCCCGACATGGCCTCCAGCTCCGGATGCCGGAAGTTCGCGACGTCGCCGTAGGCGGCGTTCAGCGCCTGGCCGGCGGCGGCCGGCCGCGGCGCGGCGAGCGACAGGAGCGCGAGCAGCACGGCCGCCGCCGCGATGGCGCTGTGATTCCTGGTCGTGAGCATCATCGTCTCGATCTCCCGGTCAGAAGGTGTAGTCGAGCTGCATGCGGAACGTCGTCCAGTCCCGCGGCGCGTAGCTGCTCTCGATGTCGGCGCCGTACGCGTCCTGGTAGGCGCGCACGTCGAGGTAGGTCCGCGGCAGGTTGTGGTCCCGCGTCGCCTTGATCTGGAAGAACAGCCGGTCCGATACGCGGCTCTCGATGCTGGCCCAGTTGCGGAAGCCGCGACCGTCGACGACCACGAACTCGTTGCCCTCGAAGTTCCAGACGAAGCCGTTGTAGATCTCGCTGCTGAGGCTGAGCGAGACGCCGGGCGACAGGCGGTGCTCGTACATCGCCTGGAACGCGTGGGCGGGCATGCCGGCGGTGCCGACGCCCGGGATGCCGTCGTCCTCGTAGGGCGTGGTGCCCCCGTCGGGGGTGCCGCTGAGGCGGGCCCGCGGCGGGAACATCACGTTGCTGGTCATGTACATGAAGCGCAGGCGGTTCATGTTGCTCAGCAGCGCGATCATCTCGAACCGCGACTCCCAGGAGCGGAACCAGCGCACGTCGTCGGGGTTGGTCTCGCTGCGGCTGCTGAAGCGGTGGCGCAGGCGGAAGCGCAGGTTGAAGGTGGGCTGGTACTCCAGGCGCACCGTGTAGCGCTGCAGGTCCGCGTTGTCGGACTTGCGCTGCCACTGGTCGTACTCCAGGCCGTTGAGGATCAGCGTGCGGCTGATGCGGTAGCGCGTGGACAGGAAGATCCCCTGCTCCGGCTTCGGCTGGGGCGTGTTGACGGCCAGCCAGGAGTAGAGGTCGTCGTTCAGGCGGAACGGCGAGTCCAGCAGGGTCTGCTCGTAGCGGTTGTCGTTGGAGAAGGCCCGGTTGTAGGGGTTGTCGAAGCCCAGGTCGTAGTCGCGGTAGAGGGCCAGCAGGTTCAGGTCGTCCCACTGGGCGAAGGCGTTCAGGACCAGGGCGTCGGGGCTGTTCCCGTGGAACCAGCCGGCCTTCGGGTCCTGCAGGACACCGTACTCCCCCTGCAGCGACACGTTGTCGACCACCGTCTGGAACTCGGCGCCGTAGACGCGGCGGAACTTGTGCTCGGTGCGCGTGCCCGCCGCCGCGTCCTCCTCGACGCTGGTGTAGCCCGACCACAGCTCGCTGTCGCGGGCCTCCAGCAGGTCGCGGTCCACCAGGCTGTAGTAGCTGACCAGGGTGGAGGGGTCGGCGTCGAAGGCCCGGTCGTACTTGGCCTCGTAGGCCGTCACGCCGACGTAGGAGGCGTCGTCGAGCATGAACTTCAGGTTGCCGCCGACGATGTCCTCGCGGAAGGCGTCGCGCTTCAGGAGCGTGGGGGTGTCCTTGAGCGCGCCGACGGCGTAGGAGCGCCCGGCCTCGAAGCCCAGGTGGTCCTGCAGCCAGTCGTCGGTCGGCCGCGGCTTCATCACGATGTACTGGTTGACCGTCCCGTCCGGGTTCAGGATGCCGTCCTTGCGGTCCCAGGACAGGAACATCGTGCCGTGCAGGCGGCCGTAGCTGGCCTCGGCGGCCAGGCCGGTCAGGGCGAACTCGGCGCTGCGGCTGAGGTCGCCGCGCACGCCGATGGGCCGCTTGTTCCAGCCGAAGCCGGTCTTGCGGCTCATCATGAAGTCCGTGTTGTCCATGATCAGGCCCTGGCCGAAGGCCACGCGGTAGTTGCCGAAGTACAAGCGCTTGAGCCGCAGATCGCCGAAGCGGCGGTCGTCGACGCCGTAGTAGCCCTTCATCGTCTCGCGCCAGGAGCCCTCGCCCAGGCCGCGGTGCGTCAGCACGCCGGCCCGGAAGCCGTCGCCCAGGTTCAGGGTCAGCTTCTGGGTCAGGTGGGCGTCGCCCTCGGTCAGCAGCGTGCCGGCCGTGATCTCGTCGGCGTTGGTCAGACCGCCCGCGCCCGCGATGTCGCTGTCGTCGAGCACGTAGGGCGTGTCGTACCAGCGCAGCTGGTAGCTGCCGTGGACCTTGCTGTCCGCCGTCGCCGGGTCCCCGCCGTCGCCGTAGACGACGAAGTCGCGGATGTTGCGGAAGGCGAAGTAGCTCAGGCCGTCGCTGCGCCGCAGCTGGCGGTCGTCGGCGAAGGCGCCGAGGCGCTGCCGCGCACGCAGGATCGCCTTCGCGTCCACCGGCGACACGTTCTGGAACGACATCAGGTCGAACAGGTCCAGGCCGTTGATGTCGACGGGGTCGCGGATCAGGTCGAGGTACTCGTCGACCAGGCCCTCGCTCGCGCCCTCCTGGCTCAGGAAGCCGCTGACCTGCTCGTAGGAAGCGGCCAGGCGGGCCATGCCGGCGTCCGCGGCCGGGGGCGGCAGGGTCATCACCAGGGGCTTGAGCGCGGCCAGGTCGGCCGCCGTCATGCCCTCGACCTCCATGAGGTCGTAGACGTTCCCGAAGAACCGGACGAAGGTCCGGTAGTCGACGATCGCCCGCGCCAGCTCCTCGCTCACCGGCAGGCCGCGGATCTGCTCCAGCGTGGCCTGGTTGAGGTCGAGCTTGCCGGCGGACGCCGACGTGGCCTGCGCGGCGGGGACGACGGCCAGCATCAGCGCCGCCATCCACACCGCTGCGATCGTGTTCCTCACGGCGCCTCACCGCCCCAGGCGAAGGTCATCCCGAACTGGTGGCTGGGGGACAGCACCCCGCCGCCCGTCGAGAAGCCGTAGTCGACCGTGATCCCGCCGTAGCCGTAGCCGAAGCCGCCGGTCACCAGCGAGGGGTTGGTGGCCACGCCGCCGCGCAGGCGCAGGGCGCCGAGCACCGCGAACTCGACGCCGCCGCGGTAGCGGGTCTGGCCGTCGAGGGAGTTGCCCACCTCGAAGGCGGTCACGACGCCGTCGTAGGGCAGGTAGGAGATGCCGCCGGCCAGCTGCTGGACGAGTTCCTCTTCGTCCAGGCCGATCTGGGGGTTGTTCAGGTTGCGGACCATCACGCCCAGGCGGGTGCGCTCGTGCAGGACGACCTGCAGGCCGACGTCCGCTCCCACGACGCTGGCGTGCCCGGGGTCGACGCCGCCGACGGACTCGGCGTACTCCAGGTCGTAGAGGTTCAGCGCCGTGCCGAAGCTGATCGTCGAGTGGAGGTCCTCGTACAGGGTCAGGCCATGGGCCAGCGTGAACGTGCTCTCGGTCGTGAGGTCGACGTCCTGGTACGTCACGGCGAAGCGGCGGTAGCCGAAGCCGAGCGCGCCCAGGCGGGCCGACAGCGGCACCACGCCGCCGAAGTACATCTGCTCGTTGAAGCTCAGGCCGTAGGGCTTCACGTAGGAGTTGCCCAGGGCGGGGCGGACCTGCCCCGCCATCCCGGCCGGGTTGAAGAAGGGCGCGAAGGCGTCGTCGGCGACGGCCACGGCGGCGCCGCCCATGGCCCGCGCCCGCGGGCTGATGTCGACGTTCTCGAAGGCCGCCTGCGCCGCGGACGCGGCCAGCCCGAGCACGAGGGCGACGGTGATCGATGCGCTGCGGATCATGCCTCTCAGCCTCCCCTAGTTGCTCAGGCGCGTGGACACCACGGCCGGTGCGGTCTTTTCGATCCTCTTGCCTGTCCTGGGGTCGGTCACCTGGAGGTGGACGACGTACATCCCGGCCCGGGCCAGTTCGTAGGTCTCGTTGCGCCCGTCCCACACCCTGACCGACGGCGTGTCGGGCACGATCGAGGCGTCGCCGTCGAAGCGCGAGTCGTAGAGGTGCCGCACCAGGCGGCCGTCCAGGTCGAGGATGCGCAGGACCGTCTCCGCCCCGGGCGAGGCCGTGAAGGTGATGCGGAAGGTCTCGCCGCGCGACGCCAGGAAGGTCTGCGCCGGCACGCCGAGGGTCACCTCGCCGGAGCCCTCGGGCATCGGCGGCACCACCGGCGAACCAGGAGCGACAACCCAGGTCGCGTTGAAGTCCTCGCTGGTCTCGTCCCGGCCGTCGACGCCATTGCCACCGGAAGCTTGATCGCCTTCGCTCGGACCGTTGCGGGAATAGGATTCGCCTACAGCATGGGTGGCGGCGAAGGCTTGGGAATAGCCGGCTTCGTTCGCGTAGGTACTCGGACCGATGGAGACACCGTTCTTGACCGCCTTGTAGTCGGAGCCGTTGCCCCAGACGAAGGTGTCGATGTCGATCACCAAGTCACTGACGCCGTCCCAGTAATAGAGGGCGACGATCTCGCCGTTGGTGTCCGAGTAGTTGGAGAGCGTGGGCACGGTCACCCCGTCGATGCTACCCGGGAAGACCTCGCGCATGTCGGACACGCTGTCTTCGTAGTCGCCGTCCTCGAACAGCTCGTAAGTGGGGTTGCTTCTCCAGACGCCGGCGAACTTGTTGCTGCCGGCGATCGAGACGGTGATCGTGTCCCCGGCCGCCAACACCGCCCCATCCGGGAAGTTGGCGTGGAAGTCGTAGAATTCGCCGCCGCCGACGGTGGCCTGTGTGGGTTCGCCGGCGGGGAGGTACCAGTACGCCTGCTGGTTGTGGACGGCGTCTGTCAGGTAGTAGTGGTCCAAGGCTACATCGAAGTCGTTCGGGTTGCAGATTTCCACGAATTCGTGGTCGCTGCCCTGCATGCAGACCTCGGTCAGCAGCAGCTTGGCCAGGCCCTCGCCCGGGATGATCGTCTCGACGGTGTAGGTCTGCGGTGAGGAGGCGCCGCCTTCGGGCCAGACCGCGGATGCGCCACCGGAACCCGTTGCTGTCACGTACCAGGTCACCACCACACCGTCGGCCTGGCCCGGGATCGTCCCGCTCCAAGTGCCGTTGCCATTGTCGTTACAGGCCACGTCCGCGTAGGCTCCGCCGTCGAGCGCGAAGTGGAGTGTGACGCCAATGACCGTGGCGGCGCCGCCCACCGTCGCCGTAACGATGGCCGCCACATCGGGTTCCGGGTGCGAAGGCGCGAGGATTGCGCCGTTGACGGTCAGGTCGATGATACCGTAGGTGTTCGGCGTCGATGAAGCGACCTGCCAACTCTGATTGTAGTTTTCGCTCGTCTCATCGTGGCCCAACGGTCCGTTGCCGCCACTAGGTGTCTCTCCGTCCTCGGCGAGATCCAGCCGCTGAAAGCTCTCGTTGGCCGCCGGCATGACGGTGATCGGTTGCTGTTCGCCGGTGGAAGTGTCAGGCGCGTAGGGGAGAGTGGTGTAGCCGTTCCTGTCGACGAGAGCGGTGGCTTGCGTCCCCCATGCCAACATATCGATGTCGGTTACCAAGTTGCTAGTACCGTTCCAGTAGTACAGAACCACGATTTCGCCATTGGACGCCGAACTGTTGGTCAAGGTGGGAGTTGTCACCCCAACGATGCTGCCCGTGAAGATCTCGCGCATCGCTGGTACGTCGTTCGCGGTGGCGGGTTGGAAGAGCTCGAAATCTGGGTCCATGCCGTAACTGGTCACGAAGGAGTCGGCGCCGGGAATACTGATCGAGAGCGCCTCCCCCGGCTCAATGGAGGCCCCAGCCGGGAATCGGGCGTTAAAATCGGCGTAGTCGCCGCCGCCCACCGTAGTTTGTGAAGGGTTACCCTCGGGTAGTCGCCAGTAGCCCTGGTCACTGTGGACAGCGTCCGTGAGGTAGTAGTTGTCCAGCGCGACCGTCTCGTCGGTAGGGTTGTAGATCTCGATAAATTCCTGGGGCGTGCCCTGCACGCAGACCTCGGTCAGCAGCAGGTGCGGCGGGCTGTCGCCCGGATCGGGCGCCTGCTGCACGGTGTAGGCGCGCGCGTAGAGCGGCGCGCCGTGGGGCAGCGCGCTCATGCCGCCGACGGTCCCGGCGGCGGTCACGTACCACTGCACGACCGTGCCGGCCGGCAGAGCCGGGATCTGGGCGCTCCAGACGTTGCCCGCGGCCGCGGCGGCCGTCTCGGTCCAGCCGGCGTTCGTGCGCCAGTGCAGAGTCGCCACATTCGCCGCGTTGCCCGGCGGAGACAGGACCGTTGCCGACACGGTCACCGGCAGCGTGTTGTAGGGCGTCGCGGGCGAGGTCTCGGCCGCGGTCACCAGGGGCGTCGCGGGCGACGCGGCCCCTGTGGAGGTCGGGTCCTGGTCGGCGATCACGCTCCAGGTCACAGGCAGGTTCTCGCTGGTCTCGTCATGGCCACTCGCACCGTTGCCGCCGGTCGTGATCTCGGTGCCTTCGTCAGTGTTCAGACGCTGGAAGCACTTGAGGTAGGCGTGGACCGTTGTGAGTGCTTGCTGCGAACCGACGGCGGTGTCTGCCAAGTAGGCGCTCGCGATGCCGTCGGCGTCGGGGCCGTCGACCGACACGCCCGACTTGTTGATACGCAGCGAAGTGGTCGTCCCCCAGGTCAAGTAGTCCAGGTCAGCCACCAAGTCAATCGATCCGCTCCAGAGATACATCGTCAGGGTCTCGGAGACGTCGTCCATCCAGCCGCTGGTCGGCACCGTGTTGGTGGCGCCGTTGCCGAGACCGAAACCGATACTGCCGGGGAACGCCTCGACCAGCTCGGGCACGGCGTCGGGCGTGATGCCGTCCTCGAACAGCTCGTAGTCGGGTAGCCGCCCGTGCGAGGTCTGGAAGGCCGCGCTGCCCCGCAGCGCCACCACCACCGACGCGCCCGGGGCCAGCGTCGCGCCCGCGGGAAAGCGCGCGTGGAAATCGCCCGAGGTGCCGCCGCCGCCGGCGCCGCCGCCCGTCACGATGTTGTAGTAGTAGGACGACGCGCTGAGGCTGTTGCTCGCGTCGGACAGGTAGACGAGTGAGAGGTCGGCCGCTTCGGCGCCCGCGTTGGTGATCTCGACGTACTCGCTGCCGTAGGACGCGCTGCCCGTTCGCTCCTTGACGAGGACCTCGCTGATCAGCAGATGATCGGCGGCGGCGTGGACGGTCGCCGCGAAGGCGATCGTCGCGGCCACGGAGGCGATCCATGCGCCGCGGCGGGGGATCCTGGATTGGCTGGTCATCGGACCTCGCTCCCTTGCGTAGGGAAAACGTTGACGGGAATGATCTCGGTTGTAGGCCGTTGCCGGGCCGTTTAACATAGTCCACGGCCGGGGATGGAGCCAAGCGGAATTCGCGGCGGTTCAGGCCGGCGGCGCGTCGGCGGGAAAGGCCAGACCCAGCTCCTCGGCCGTCGTCGACCGGCGCAGGTCCAGCAGGAAGCCGGGGGCCTTGACCTGCCGCACCAGCCGGGCCAGGAGCCTGAGCATCGCACGCGGGTCCTGCTGAGGCCCCACGATCAGCAGAAGCACGTCCACGGGCGGCTCGTGCCCTTCCCGGGGCAGCGGCGGGGACAGCGTGGCGACCGCCAGCAGGGGCCGCTCGACCAGGCTGGTCCGGATGTGCGGGATGGCGACGCCCAGGCCGACGTTGGTGTCGCCGACGGCCTCGCGCGCGAGGATCTCCTGCCGCAGCGCCCGGTCGTCCGGCAGTCCGACGGCGCGGGCCACGGCCGTGGCGAGGGCGGCGACGGCCTCCTCCTTGCCCGCACAGGCCAGGCGCGGCAGCAGACAACCGTCGGGGATGTGCGCGCGCAGGTCCATGGGCCTAGACTAGTCGCCGGGACTGCGGCTGTCCAGGAAGCGAACACGGAGCGATGTCACAGAACGACCCTTTCCTGTCCATGACGCGCCGCCGTCGCCTCGCGACGCGGCGCGACCGGCTGGTGACCGCGCT
>DYDD01000078.1 GCA_020718045.1 Fibrobacter sp.
CCGCCGACGCGCCCACGCCGTTCGTCCGCCACGGCCACGCGCCGCTGGCGGCGCTCCTGGGAGCGTGGGCGCTCGGCGCGCTCGTCGCGGCCGTGGCGGCGCAGCGTCGGAGGACGCCGTGAGCGACCCGCTGCGCCACGCCTTCGCCCACTGCCCCCGCTGCCGCGAGTCCATGGGGATCTTCGATGAGGGAGGCGTCGTCCGGCCGACGTGTTCCGCCTGCGGGTTCGTGCAGTACCTCAACCCATCGCCGGCCGCGGCGACGGTGATCCGCCGCGGGCGTCTCGTCTGCCTCGTGCAGCGGAAGTACGCGCCCAAGGCGGGGGAGTGGACCCTGCCTGCCGGCTTCATCGAATACGACGAGGCGCCGGCCGAGGCCGCCCGCCGCGAGACGTTCGAGGAAACCGGTCTGGACGTGCGCATCGACGGGCTGGTCGCCGTCCACCAGGGCGTGTTGCCGCCGGATCGCCCGGTGATCCTGATCGTCTACGCGGCCACCGAACTGGGCGGGGAGTTGCTGGCGGGGGACGACGCCGCCGCCGTCGGTTTCTGGCCCCCGGACGCGCCGCCCGGCCCCATCGCCTTCTCGTCGCACCGCCGGGTGCTGGCCGCGCTCGCCGCCGCCGACCGCGAGGCGGCGCGGTGAGCGGGCCGACCGCACCCGTTTCGCTGCCCGTGGCCGTGCTGCTGTCGGGCAGCGGCCGCACGCTGGAGAACCTGCTGGCGAAGAGCCGCGGCGGCGAGGTCCCGGTCACGGTCGTCGCGGTGATCGCGAGCCGCGGCGACGTGCGCGGCGTCGAGGTCGCCCGCGCCGCCGGCCTGCCGTGCGCCGTGATCCGCCGACGGGACCATCCCGACGTCGACGCCCACAACGCCGCCATCAACGCCTGGCTGGCCCCCTTCGCGCCGCGGATGATCGTCCTGGCCGGCTACCTCTGCTTCTACCGGGCGCCCGCCTGGCTCGACGGCCCGGTGCTGAACATCCACCCCGCTCTGCTGCCGCTGCACGGCGGCCGCGGCATGTGGGGCCACCACGTCCACGAGGCCGTGCTGGCCGCCGGCGACCCCGAATCCGGCTGCACCGTCCACCGCGTCAGCAACGTCTACGACGCCGGCGAGATCCTCGCCCAGACTCGCGTCCCCGTCTTACCCGGCGACACCCCCGACCGGCTCGCCGCCCGCGTCTTCGCCGCCGAGTGCGACCTTTACCCGCGCATCATCGCCGAGCAGGCGCGCCTGCTGCTGGACGCGACCGCCCGCTGAGGTGCCCGCTTCCGTCTCACCTGCCGCGAGGCCTACGCGCCATGACAGGGGTGTCTGCAGGCCGCCTGCGCCAGGAGGGCGCAGGCGGCCGAAAGCCAAGCGCTCAGGGCACACGAGGTGCCCTGAGCGCGTCCCCTGTCACGGCGCGTAGGCCTAGATGGTTCCGGTCATCAGGTAGGAGTGCATCGCGTTGGCCGCCATCCGCCCGGCGCCCATGGCCAGGATGACCGTGGCGCCGCCGGTGACGATGTCGCCGCCGGCGAAGACGTCGGGCCAGGTCACCGACTGCATGGTCTTCTCGTCGACGATGATCGTGCCCTTGCGCGCGTCGCGCTTCAGCTCGGGCACGTCGGCGGTCAGCAGGGGGTTGGGCCCCTGGCCGGTGGCGATCACCACGGTGTCGACATCGAAGATCTTCGTCCGGCCCTCGATGGGCACGGGGCGCCGGCGCCCGCTGGCGTCGGGCTCGCCCAGTTCCATCTCCTGGCACTCGATGCCGCACACCGCTCCGGTGCCGTCGTCGATGATCCGGATCGGGGCGTGCAGCAGGTTGAACTCGATGCCCTCCTCCTCCGCGTGGTGGATCTCCTCCGCGCGGGCGGGCATCTCCAGGCGGCTGCGCCGGTAGATCAGGTAGACCTTCTTCGGCCGCAGGCGCTGCGAGGTGCGGGCCGAGTCCATGGCCGTGTTGCCGGCGCCGATGACCGCGATGCGCTTGATGTCCTTGACCGGCGTGTCGGTCTCCGGGAAGCGCCAGGCGCCCATCAGGTTCACGCGCGTGAGGAACTCGTTGGCCGAGTAGACGCCGTTGAGGTTCTCGCCCGGGATGTTCAGGAACCAGGGCAGGCCGGCGCCGGTGGCGATGAAGGTGGCGTCGAAGCGGTCGCGGATCGACTTGAGCGACTCCGCCTTGCCCACGGGGTAGTTCATCACGAACTTCACGCCCATCTGGCGCAGCCCGTCGATCTCCCGGACCAGGATCGCCTTGGGCATGCGGAACTCCGGGATGCCGTAGAACAGCACGCCGCCGGGCTTGTGCAGGGCCTCGAAGACCGTCACGTCGTGGCCGCGCTGGCAGAGGTCGCTGGCGGCGGTCAGTCCGGCGGGGCCGGAGCCGATGACGGCGACCTTCTTGCCGGTGGGTGGGTCGCACTTGGGCGTCACGTTGAGCCCGTGCTCCATGGCGTAGTCGCCGAGGAAGCGCTCGACGCGGCCCACGCCGCCCGGCTGGCGCTCCTGCTGCGGCTTGTTCAGGTTGCAGACCAGTTCGCACTGGTCCTCCTGCGGGCAGACGCGCCCGCAGATCGCCGGCAGGAAGTTCGTCTCCTTGATCTTGCACAGGGCGGCCTCGTACTGCCCCTCGCCGACCAGGCGCATGAAGGCCGGGATGTCCACGCCCACCGGGCAGCCGCTCACGCAGGGCTTGTCCTTGCACTGGATGCAGCGCTGCCCCTCGCAGGTCGCCTCCTCCTCGGTGTAGCCGAGCGGCACCTCTTCGAAGTTGAAGATCCGGTCCCCGGGCTTCTGCTCCCGCATCGGGACCTTGGTCTTGGACTTGTTGAACTTGTAGCTGGGCTTGCTGGTTTCCGCCATGATCGGGCCCCCTTCCTAGCGGTCGCGCTCGGCGAGTAGCTGGTCCGCCGCCTGCTGCAGGCGGCACGCGTGCTCGGCGCGCTCGAGGGAGCGGGCCTCCTCGGGCTTGTAGTAGGCGAGCCGTTTCATCAGCTCGTCGAAGTCGGTCAGGTGGCCGTCGAACTCGGGGCCCTCGACGCAGGCGAAGCGCGTCTCGCCGCCCACGGTGACGCGGCAGGCGCCGCACATCCCGGTGCCGTCGACCATGATCGGGTTGAGCGAGGCCAGCGTCTTGATGCCGTACGGCTGCGTGGTCTTGCAGACGAACTTCATCATGATCACCGGGCCGATGGTGATGCACTCGTCGATCTTCAGGCCCTCGTCGATCAGGCCCTGCAACGCCTCGGTGACCAGGCCCTTGTGGCCGTAGCTGCCGTCGTCGGTGGTGACGATCTGCTGGTCGCTGACCGCGCGCACCTCGTCCTCGAGGATGAGCAGGTCCTTCGTACGGGCGCCCAGGATGGTGACGACGCGGTTGCCGGCTTCCTTCATCGCGGTGGCCATGGGCCACACCACGGCGTTGCCGATGCCGCCGCCGACGCAGACCACCGTCTTGCCGCCCTCCGGGATGGCCGTCGCCCGGCCCAGGGGGCCGGCCAGGTCGAGGATGGAATCCCCGGCTTTCAGCGCGTTGAGGTCGCGCGTGGTCTTGCCGACCTCCTGCGCGACGATGGTGATGGTGCCCTTGGCGACATCGCGGTGCGCGATCGTCAACGGGATCCGCTCGCCCTGGTCGCTGACGCGCAGGATGACGAACTGGCCGGCGCGCCCGCGCTGGGCGATGTGCTCGGCCTCGATCTCGAACAGCATGGTCTTCTCGGCCAGGAGCCTGGCGGCGACGATCTTGTTGGCCACGGCGTCCCTCTCCTTCAGTGCGCGTGCCGCGGGCGCCGCCATACAAGTGCGGGCGACTCCCGAATCGAGGGTCTCGATTCAAATAAGTCGCCGCCGCCCTGTGAAATCAAGGTGCATTCGGTGCGATCCGGAGCCGCGGAACGACTTGAAAATGAAGGCCTGAACGGGGAGACGGGGCTGTGAAGTGGACGGCGGAAGGGCCGCTTCCTGCACCGGGTGCGCCCGCCCGTCTTGGGGGGGGACGGTCTCCGGACGTGCGCCGACGTGCCTGTCGTCCGGTGGTCGGACGCGACCCTTCCGCCGGGTCTTGGGATCTGCGGCGACCGGAGATGCAAGCCGCGTGCCGATCCCACGGCCGTCCGGCGGGCCGTCTTGACCCTCGCGGGAGTTGCCCTTATCGTGGACCGGACGCGGCGAACGCGACCCCGGTGCGGCCCGCACCGTCGCGCGCGAGCCCGGAAGGGACGACGGACATGGAAGCGCTGATCCGCGGCATCCTGGAGAACGTCGGCGAGGACCCGCAGCGCGAGGGCCTGCTCAAGACCCCCGAGCGCGTGGCGAAGGCCTGGCTCGAGATCACCGACGGCTACCACCAGGATCCCGACGCCATGGTGCGCCAGGCCCTGTTCGAGGCCGAGGGCCACGAGATGATCGTGATCAACGACATCGACTTCTTCAGCATGTGCGAGCACCACCTGCTGCCGTTCTTCGGCAAGGCGCACGTGGCCTACATCCCCGGCAACAAGATCGTCGGGCTGTCCAAGATCGCCCGGGTGGTCGACGCCTACTCGCGCAGATTGCAGGTCCAGGAACGCATGACCTCGCAGATCGCCCACTGCCTCCAGCGCAATCTCGACGCCCAGGGCGTGGCCGTCGTCCTGCACGCCCAGCACCTGTGCATGATGATGCGCGGCATCAAGCGCCAGAACTCCTTCGCGGTGACCAGCGAGATGGTGGGCGTCTTCAAGGACGACCCCAAGACGCGGAGCGAATTCCTGACCCTCATCCAAGAGAAGCCCTGGAACTAGCCTCACCGAGGCGCGACGCGGGCGGCGCCTCCGTTCGCCTCCACCGAAGCGAATGGGCCGGTCCGTTGCGGACCGGCCCATTCGCTTCGTTCTCGGCTCACTCCGGTGACGCCGCCCGCGTCGCGCCTCGGTGAGGCTAGTTCCGCCGACATCCCGGCAATAGCTACAAGCCGTGCTCGCCCAGCCAGCGCTCGCACTCGATGGCGGCCATGCAGCCGCTGCCGGCGGCGGTGATGGCCTGGCGGTAGACGTGGTCCTGGACGTCGCCGCAGGCCCAGACGCCCTCGACCCCGGTGGCGGTGACGTCGGGCTTGGTGATCAGGTAGCCCTGCGCGTCGGTGGGGAGCTGGCCGGCCAGGAAACCGGCGTTGGGGATGTGGCCGATGGCGATGAAGCAGCCGGTGACCGCGAGCTCGTCGTCCGGGCCGCCCTTGGTGTCGGTCAGGACCAGCTTCTGCAGCAGGCCGTTCTCGCCGCCGACCATCCGCTTGACCGTGCTGTTCCAGGCGAAGGCGATCTTCGGATGCTGCAGGGCGCGGTCGGCCATGATCTTGCTGCCGCGCAGCTCGTCGCGGCGGTGGACGACCGTGACCTTCGCGGCGAAGTTCGTCAGGAAGATGGCTTCCTCCAGGGCGGTGTCGCCGCCGCCGACCACGGCGATCTCCTGGCCGCGGAAGAAGAAGCCGTCGCAGGTGGCGCAGGCGCTCAGGCCCTTGCCGTGGAACTGCTCCTCCTCGGGCAGGCCCAGCCAGCGTGCCGACGAGCCGGTCGCGATCACCAGCGCGTGGGCCAGGTAGTCCTCGCCGTCGGCGACGACCCGGAAGGGCCGCGTCGAGAGGTCGACCGACGAGACGGTGCGACCGACGATCTCGGCGCCGAAGCGCTTGGCCTGCTCGCGGAACCTGTCGGTGAGCTCGGGTCCCTGGATCCCCTCGGGGAAGCCGGGGAAGTTCTCCACCTCGGTCGTGATGGTCAGCTGCCCGCCCGGCTGGGCGCCCTCGAAGACCAGGGGCGGGATGTTGGCGCGGCTGAGGTAGAGGGCCGCCGTGTAGCCGGCCGGGCCGGAACCGATCACGATCGCGCGGTGGATCTTCGGGGTCGTCGTCGCGGACATCGGGGCCTCCGTCGGGACTGGCCGGGGTCGGGGAGGGGGGCGAGCCCCCCATGTCTATATCCGAACCCGGCGCCTGTCAATGCGCCCGGCGGGGGCCGCGGGGATCTGCGGCCGACAAACCGCTTGCCATCGCCGCCGGAACCAGACTAAACTCATCATACCTCGCCAGGAATTTCGTGTGGAAGCGTTTCGGGTCGATGGAACCTCGCCATCAACCACCGGTCTGCGTGCGTCCACCGAGCTACGCCCACGAATCGACTGGAAGGGGATCGGAAATGCCCAGAAAGACCATGAGACTCGGCAGCATCGTGATGGCATCGTTGCTGGTCTTCGCGATGATGACGACGGTGGGATGCGAACGGGATGCCGGGCCGGCCCAGCCCACGACGGACGACAAGACGTTCGTGCTCGATGGCGCCGGCTACGACGGACCGCGTCTCGAGTACGTTGCCGGCGAGCTGATCGTGAAGTTCGCGAACGGCGTCACCACCGCCGATCGCGGCTCGGCGCTGGCCTCGGTGCAGGGCACCGTCGGCACGCGCATCCTGACTGCGGCGATGAAGAGCCGCGGCGACACCGAAGGCCTCACGGTGGTGCGCACGAAGATGTCGGTGCCCGACGCCGTCCGCGCGCTGAGCGCCCGCGCCGGCGTCGCCTACGCCGAACCGAACTACTACTACCACCACGACGCGGTCTCCAACGACACGTACTACACCAACGGCTCCCTGTGGGGCATGTACGGCGACGGCACCACGCCAGCCAACCAGTACGGCTGCCAGGCGGGCGAGGCGTGGGCGGCGGGGCACACCGGCTCGACCACCGTCCTGGTGGGCGAGATCGACGAAGGCATCATGTTCACCCACACCGACCTGGTCGGCCAGATCTGGACGAACCCCTACGACCCGGCCGACGGCGTCGACAACGACGGCAACGGCTACATCGACGACATCCACGGCTGGGATTTCGACGGCAACAACAACACGATCTACGACGGCCCGATCGACGATCACGGCAGCCACGTCGCCGGCACGATCGGCGCCCTGGGCGGCAACGCGCTGGGCGTGGTCGGCGTCTGCTGGAACGTCCAGATCATCTCGGGCAAGTTCCTGGGCAGGCGTGGCGGCACCACCACCAACGCCATCCTCGCCCTCGACTACTTCACGGACCTCAAGAGCCGCCACGGGCTGAACATCGTGGCGACCAACAATTCCTGGGGCGGCGGCGCCTTCTCGCAGGCCCTGCAGGACGCGATCGAACGCTCCAACCAGGCGAACATCGTCTTCGTCGCGGCGGCAGGCAACGCCACCCTCAACACCGACGTCACCGCCAGCTACCCGTCCTGCTACCCCAACGCCAACGTGATCGCGGTGGCCTCGATCACCTCCACCGGAACCCTGTCGAGCTTCTCCAACTACGGGCTGACCACCGTCGACCTCGGCGCTCCCGGCTCGTTGATCTACTCCACCATCCCGAGCAAGACCGGCGCCGCCAGCTACGCCTCGTACAGCGGCACCTCGATGGCGACGCCCCACGTGACGGGCGGCGTGGCGCTCTACGCGGCCACGCATCCCGGCGCTTCGGTGGCGACGATCAGGGCGGCGCTGCTCGGCAGCGTGGCGCCCACCGCGTCGCTGTCCGGCAAGTGCGTGACCGGCGGGCGGCTCAACGTGAGCGGGTTCTAGGTCCCCTCCCAGGGGTCAGGTCGAGACGGGAGGCGGGGCCCCGCGGCCCCGCCTCCTCCGTACCGGGGACAATTTTCACAGCCGCGGCCGCCCCCAGGGATCCTCCGGGGCCGAAAACCGGACCGGCGGCCTTGACAGGGACCGCTCCCGGAGCTTATCATGCGCAATTCCGGCCGGGATCACCGCGATCCCGCCGTCCCGGTTCGTCTGAATGTGTCTGTCCGAACGTGTCCGCCCGAATGTGTCCGCCCGAATGTGTCCGCCCGAATGTGTGGAGAACGAGCATGTACGCCATCGTCAATATCCAGAGCCTGCAGTTCAGGGTCGAGCCCGACCACAAGGTCCGGGTGCCCCTGATCGACGGCGACGCCGGGGACCAGCTCACCTTCGACGAGGTCCTGCTGCTGAACGACGGCGCGCAGACGACCATCGGCGCGCCCCGGGTGGCCGGCGCCGCGGTGACCGCCGAGATCCTCGGCCACGGGCTGGCCGACAAGGTCCACGTCTTCAAGAAGAAGAAGCGCCAGAACTACCGCCGCAACCGGGGCCACCGCCAGGCGTTCACCGAGATCCGCATCACGGGCATCACCGCCTAGCGCGGCCAGAGAGAGGAGCGCGTCATGGCGCATAAAAAAGGTGTAGGCAGTTCCCGCAACGGCCGCGACAGCAACGCGCAGCGCCTCGGCGTGAAGCGCTTCGGCGGCCAGACGGTCACCGCGGGCACGATCCTGGTCCGCCAGCGCGGCACCAAGATCCACCCGGGCACGAACGTGGGCATCGGCCGCGACGACACGTTGTTCGCCCTGGCCGACGGCGTGGTGGTCTACGGCCGCTACGACAAGACCCGCAAGAAGGTCAGTGTCCAGCCGGCCTGAGCGCCGGTTCGACGCGGTTCCGGGGACCCACCCCTGACGGGGGGTGGGTTTCCTCTTGTGTGGAGGTCACGCATTCGCGGAGGTTCCGCATGGGCGACGTGCTGGTGGTGATCCCGGCCCGCTGGGGCTCGATCCGGTTCCCGGGCAAGGCCCTGGCCGACCTGGCCGGCCGGCCGCTGGTGGTCCGCGTCGCGGACCTGGCGTCGCGCATGGCGACCGCGACCCGCGTGATCGTCGCCACCGATGACGCGCGCATCGCCGACGCGGTGCGCGCCGCGGGGCACCTCGCCGAGATGACGGGCCAGCACGCCACCGGCTCGGACCGGGTCGGCGAGGTGGCCGCGCGACACGACGCCGAGGTGGTCGTGAACCTGCAGGGCGACGAGCCGCTGCTCGACCCTGCCGGCCTCGACGATCTGGTGGCGGCGCTGCGCGCCGATCCCCGGGCGGACCTCGCCACCCTGGCCCACCCGTTCCGCGGACCCGAGGAGTGGCGGGATCCCCACGCGGTCAAGGTGCTGACGGCGGCGGACGGCCGGGCGCTGTGGTTCAGCCGCGCGCCGCTGCCGGACGGCCATCCCGGCGCCGCCGACGAACCGCACTGGCGCCTGGCGCGGCGCCACGTCGGCGTCTACGCCTACCGCGCCGCCGCCCTGCGGCGCTTCCTCGAGCTGCCGCCGACGGACTGCGAGCGCGCCGAGGGCCTCGAGCAGCTGCGCGCGCTGGAGCACGGGCTGCGCGTGCTGGTGGTCGGGACCCGCGCCGGTGCCGTCGGGGTCGACACGCCCGCCGACCTCGAGCGGGTGCGCGCGGCGTGGGAGCGCCCGGGGTAAACCCGCGCTTCCTCGCGCGGGGTCCAGGGTTTAGGATCGGCCGGGCGCGCGGGGCGCCGGGTTCGCCACGGAAGGACGGCTCGCATGGCGAAGTACGTGTTCGTGACCGGAGGCGTGGTCTCGGCCCTGGGCAAGGGGATCGCCAGCGCGTCGATCGGGCAGCTGCTGAAGGCGCGCGGCCTGCGGGTCGTGCTGCAGAAGTTCGACCCCTACCTGAACGTCGACCCCGGCACCATGAGCCCCTACCAGCACGGCGAGGTCTTCGTGCTCGACGACGGCGCCGAGTGCGACCTCGACCTCGGGCACTACGAACGCTTCACCGACACGAACCTGTCACGGATCAACAACCTGACCAGCGGCGTCGTCTACGAGACCATCCTGCAGCGCGAGCGCAAGGGCGAGTACCTCGGCCGCACCGTGCAGGTGATCCCGCACGTGACCGATGAGATCAAGCGGCGGCTGAAGCTGCCGGCGGAGACCGACCCCGGGATCGACGTCGTGGTGACCGAGATCGGCGGCACCGTCGGCGACATCGAGTCGCTGCCCTTCCTGGAGGCCATCCGGCAGTTCCGCCTCGAGAGCCCGGTGCAGGACACGCTGTCGGTCCACCTGACGCTGGTGCCGTACATCGCGGCCGCCGGCGAGATCAAGACCAAGCCGACCCAGCACTCGGTGCGCGAGCTGCGCAGCATCGGCATCCAGCCCGACGTGCTGATCTGCCGCGCCGAGGCGCCCATGCCCGAGGACGCCCGCCGCAAGATCGCCCTGTTCTGCAACGTGCCCGTCGAGAGCGTGATCAACGCCCCCGACGCGCGCTCGATCTACGAGGTCCCCCTGAACTTCCACGCCCAGGGTCTCGACGACCTGATCTGCGGCCGCCTGCAGCTGGCGGCGCCGCCGGCCGAGCTGGAGGCGTGGCGCCGCATGGTCGGCATCATCCTGAACCCGCCCGACACGGTGCGCATCGCCGTGGTCGGCAAGTACGTCGGGCTGAAGGACGCCTACAAGAGCATCATCGAGTCCTTCATCCACGCCGGGATCCCCAACCGCGTGCACGTCGATCTGGAGTGGGTCGACGCCGAGGGCCTCGAGGACCGCGACGTGGGCGACCGGCGTCTCGAGGAGGTCTTCGCCGGCTGCGACGGCCTGCTGGTGCCCGGCGGCTTCGGCGACCGCGGCATCGAGGGCAAGATCATCGCCGTGCGGTACGCCCGCGAGCGGGGCCTGCCCTTCCTCGGCATCTGCCTGGGCCTGCAGGTGGCGATGATCGAGATCGGCCGCGACCTGGCCGGCCTGCCGCGCGCCAACAGCAGCGAGTTCGATCCGGCCGCCGAGCACCCGGTCATCGACCTCATGCGCGAGCAGCGCGACCTCAAGCAGATGGGCGCCACGATGCGCCTGGGCGCCTGGCCCTGCGCGCTGCAGCCGGGCACGCTCGCCGCGTCCTGCTACGACGCGCCGGAGATCTCCGAGCGGCACCGGCACCGCTACGAGGTCAACAACGACTACCGGGCGCGCTTCGAGGCGGCGGGCGTCGTGTTCAGCGGCCTCTCGCCGGACGGTCGTCTGGTGGAGATGATCGAGCTGCCGGGGCACCCCTTCTTCCTGGGCTGCCAGTTCCACCCCGAGCTGAAGTCGCGGCCCAACCGGCCGCACCCGCTGTTCCACCGCTTCGTCGCCGCCGCCGCCGCGCGCCTGCGCGCGCGCAACGGCGACGCGGCGGCGGCGTCCTAGGAGGTGCGCGTGGGCATCGTAGAGATCGATGGGCGGCGCGTCGGGCCGGGCGAGCCCCTGCTGGTGATGGCCGGCCCCTGCGTGCTGGAGGCGCCGGACGAGATGCTCCGGCTGGCCGGCGACGTCGCGGCGGTCTGCCGCCGGCTGGACCTGCCGTACATCTTCAAGGCCAGCTACACCAAGGACAACCGCACCAGCGGCGACTCCTGCCGCGGGCCGGGCCCGCAGGAGGGGCTGCGGCTGCTGCAGCGGATCAAGGACGCCCACGGGGTGCCGGTGGTCACCGACGTGCACCACCCCGAGGAGGCGGCGGTCGTCGCCGAGGTGGCGGACGTCCTGCAGATCCCGGCCTTCCTCTGCCGCCAGACCTCGCTGCTGGAGGCGGCCGGCCGCACGGGCCGCGCGGTGAACGTGAAGAAGGGGCAGTTCCTGGCCCCGGCGGACCTGGCGCACGCGGCGGCGAAGCTGCACGCGGTCGGCTGCGACCGCGTGCTGGCGACCGAGCGCGGCTCCTTCTTCGGCTACCGCGACCTGGTCGTCGACTTCCGCGGCCACGAGACGCTGCACCGCCTCGGTCTGCCGGTGGTCTTCGACGCCACCCACTCGGTGCAGTCGCCGGGCAGTGCCGGTGGCGCCACCGGCGGCACGCCCGAGCTGATCCCCCTGCTGATGCGCTGCGGCCTGGCCGCCGGCGCCGACGCCCTGTTCATCGAGACGCACGACGAGCCCGCGCGCGCCCTGAGCGACGCCGGCTGCCAGCTGCCCTTCGCGCGCTTCGCGGCGCTGATGGCGCAGGCGCGGCGCTGCCGCGAGCTGTACCTGGAGGTGACCGCGTGAGCGGGCGACCGGACCGTGCGCCGCCCTGGCCCCCGCGGTCCGACGACGACTACCGCCGCGAGGCTGCGGCCGGCCTGGGCGAGGCCGCGCTGGCGGCGTTCGCGCGCGTGCGGCTGATCGTGCTGGACTGCGACGGCGTCCTGACCGACGGGCGCCTCTATTACGACGCGCAGGGCGAAGCCTTCAAGT
>DYDD01000079.1 GCA_020718045.1 Fibrobacter sp.
GGCCCGTCCGGTCGCCGCGCCGGCGACGGCCGCCTGCAGCGCGGCGGCGACCAGGGCGGCCGTTTCGGCCGACTCGTTTCCAGCGTCGGCGTCCGCATCGGGCTGGGCGCCGGCGAAGTGTTCCTGCAGAAACCCGGTGTGCGTCTCCCCGGCGGCGAATGCCGGGTGGGCCAGCACCGCATCGAGGTAGGCCGCGTTGGTCGCGATCCCCAGCACGACGTAGCCGCGCAGGGCCGCGCGCATCCGCGCGATCGCCGCGCCGCGGTCCTCGGCGTGGACCGAGAGCTTCGCGATCATCGGATCGTAGTGCAGCGTGATCTCGTCGCCCTCGGCCACGCCCGCGTCCACGCGCACGCCCGGCCCCGTCGGTTCGCGGTAGCGCAGCAGCCGGCCCAGCGACGGCAGGAAGCCGTGCGCGGGATCCTCGGCGTAGAGGCGGCACTCCAGCGCGTGCCCGCGCGGCGTCAGGTCGGCGTCGGTCCAGGGCAGCGGCTCGCCCGCGGCCACCAGGATCTGCGCCCGCACCAGGTCCAGCCCGGTCACCCATTCGGTCACCGGATGCTCGACCTGCAGGCGCGTGTTCATCTCCAGGAAGTAGAACTCGCCGCCGGGCGTCAGCAGGAACTCCACGGTGCCGGCGCCGACGTAGCCGGCGGCGCGCGCGGCCGCCACCGCGGCCTCCCCCATGCGAAGGCGCAGCCCCGCGTCCAGGGCCGTCGAGGGCGTCTCCTCGACGATCTTCTGGTGGCGGCGCTGGATCGAGCACTCGCGCTCACCGAGGTGCACCACGCGACCGTGGCGGTCGGCGAAGATCTGGAACTCGACGTGGCGCGGCCGCAGCAGGCAGCGCTCGAGGTAGACCATGCCGTCGCCGAAGGCGCTGGTCGCCTCGCGCACGGCAGCCTCAGCCGCCGCCACGGGATCCTGGCCGGCCTCGACCAGTCGCATGCCCTTGCCGCCGCCGCCGAAGGCGGCCTTGACCAGCAGCGGGTAGCCCACCGCGTCCGCCGCCGCGCGCACCGCGGCCGGGTCCAGGGCGCCGCCGGGCCCGGGCGGCGGCAGCGGCGCGCCCGGCACGATGGGCACGCCGGCCGCGGCCATGAGCCGCCGCGCCGCGGTCTTCTCGCCCATCGAGGCGATGACCTCCGGCGGGGGCCCGATGAACACCAGCCCCGCCTCGGCGCAGGCGCGGGCGAAGACGGCGTTCTCGGCCAGGAAGCCGTAGCCCGGGTGGACCGCCTCGGCGCCGGTCGACAGGGCCGCCGCGATGATCAGGTCCTGACGCAGGTAGGAAGCGTCCGGCGGCGGCGGACCGAGCGGCACCGTCCGATCGGCCAGCAGCGCGTGCGGCGCCGCGAGATCGGCCTCGCTCGCGACGGCGACCGTCGCGATGCCCATCTCACGGCAGGTGCGGATCACCCGGCAGGCGATCTCGCCGCGGTTGGCGACCAGGATCCTCTGGAACGGGGCGCTCACGACCGCCGGTCCTGGCGATCGCGGTTCCAGTCCGCGAGGTCGTGCGCCCACGGCGACGGCTCCTTCGCGAAGAAGGCGTCCAGGGCCGCCAGCGCCTGCGGCGTGGTGCGGGCCTCGGCGATCATCCGCGCCGTGAATTCCAGGCTGTCGGCGAAGGGCAGCGCGGCCGAGCCCTCGACGAGCTCCTTGATCCGGCCCAGGGCCTCGGGGCCGCCCTGCAGCAGCGAACGCACCACGCCCGCCACCGCCGCGTCGAGGTCGTCGCCTTCGGCCAGCACGTCCACCAGGCCGATGCGGTGCGCCTCGCGGGCGTCGATGCGTTCTCCCAGCAGGCAGTGCAGGCGCGCGCGGGCCGGTCCCAGACGGCCGATGACCAGGGGCGAGATGACACCGGCGACCAGGCCGAGCCTGGCTTCGGTCAGCGCGAAGAAGGCCGACGGCCCGGCGACTACGATGTCGCAGGCGCAGACGAGCCCCACGCCGCCGCCGAAGGCGCCGCCCTGGACACGCGCGACCACCGGCACGGGGCACAGGCGCACCGCCCGGAACATCTCGCCCAGCTCGCGGGCCGCGGCGAGGTTCTCCTCCCGATCGGCGCGCCCGAGCCGCCGCATGTCGTTCAGGTCGCCGCCGGCGCAGAAGGTCGCGCCCGCGGCCTGCAGCAGGACGGCGCGCGGCCGGTCGGCGGCCGGACCGATGCCCGCGAAGACCTCGCGCAGGGCGATGACCATCTCGTGGTCGAAAGCGTTGCGCGCCTCGGGGCGGTCCAGGGTCACCGCGAGCACCGGGCCCCGGCGCTCCCGCAAAATCGTGGACATGACACATCCTCAATGGTTTCCGAGCTACGGGGTCCCGTCCCGGCGCCGGACGGTTCCGTCGCAGAGGGACCTCATCATAGGCCAGACGCGGCCTTCGTTCCAACCCGTTGTCGGCCGGGAAGTCGGCCCAGCCATGAAATCCCGATATCAAACAATAATAGTCCTCAATTTCAAGATATTGGGTTATCGTCTCCAGCGTGACATCCGGCCCGCTGACCTCCAACACCTCGAGAGGTGCATCATGAAGACGACGCTATCGATCCTGCTGCTGTTCGCGCTCGTCGGCGTCCCCGTGTTTGCGCTCGCCGATCCGATCCAGGGCACGTACACCTCCACCGACCTCGGCGACCAGCTCCTGACGGGCCGCGCCGCGACCTGGCGGTCGGGCATCAACTCCGGCTTCCCCCACGTCCTGCACGCCCAGTCCTGGGACGGCGCCGCGCTCGGCGCGCAGTGGGAGATCAGCTGCCCCTCGTCCTCCAGCATGAGCGTCCAGGACAACCGCGTCGGCGGCGTGGGCACGATCGTCTACACTTCGAACTACAGCGGCGGCACCTTCACGTTCTTCGCCGGCGGCTGGCCGTGGGGCGACGGGGCCGGGACGCTGGGCGCCATGACCGTCATCACGACGGTCCAGTACATCATGATCAGCGGCAACAGCACCCCGGTGGCCGCGGTCGCCAACGGCAACACCAGCGGCACCTTCGCCAACGGCTGCACGCTGGTCTTCGCCATCGGCAACGGCGTGGGCGCGGGCGAGACCACCAGCCTCAACCCGGCGATCACCAAGCCGGCCAGCTACCCGACGTTCCTGGACGGCAGCTGCGGCCCGGCCTCCGCCGGCCAGCAGTACGGCTCGTGGGGTTCGGTCATCACGCTCACGATGCAGATCGACTGCGCGGTCCCGAACGAGGACGCGAGTTGGAGCCACGTGAAGGCCGCCTACCGCTAGGCGCCTCCCGCACCGCCGCGAGGGCCGCTTCCCGCCGGGGAGGCGGCCCTTCGCGTGCGTCTCTACATCCGGAAGACGCCGTAGGTCGCCGGCGGGATGGGCGCGCAGAGGCTCATGGCGATGCCGAGCCCCAAGGCGTCGCGCGTCTGCAGGGGATCGACGACGCCGTCGTCCCACAGCCGGGCGCTGCTGTAGTAGGCGTGGCCCTCGGTCTCGTACTTGGCGCGGATCGGCTCGACGATGGCAGCCTCGCCGGCGGCGTCGAGCGCCTGCCCCTGGCGCGCCAGCTGGTCCTGCTTGACCTGCAGCAGCACGCCGGCCGCCTGCTCCCCGCCCATCACCGAGATCTTGGCCTGCGGCCACATCAGCAGCAGGCGCGGCTGGAAGGCCCGGCCACACATGCCGTAGTTGCCGGCGCCGTAGCTGCCGCCGATGATCACGGTGAACTTCGGCACCGTGCTGTTGCTCACCGCGTTGACGAGCTTGGCGCCGTCCTTGGCGATGCCGCCGTGCTCGTAGGCCTTGCCCACCATGAAGCCGGTGATGTTCTGCAGGAAGACCAGCGGCACGCGCCGCGCGTTGCACAGCTCGATGAAGTGGGTGCCCTTCAGGGCCGACTCGCTGAACAGGATGCCGTTGTTGGCGAGGATGCCCACCGTGTAGCCGTGGATCCGCGCGAAGCCGCAGACCAGCGTCGCGCCGTAGCGGGGCTTGAACTCGTGCAGCCGGCTGCCGTCGACCAGGCGGGCGATCACCTCGCGCGCGTCGAAGGCCTGGCGCGGGTCGGCCGAGGCGACCCCGTAGAGCTCCTCGGGGTCCTCGTGCGGCGGCTCGGCCGGGGCGGTCGGCACCGCGGCCGTCTCGACCGGGCCGAGGTTCTCCACGATGTCGCGCACCAGGCGCAGGGCGTGCACGTCGTCCTGGGCGAGGTGGTCCGCGACGCCCGAGATGCGCGTGTGCACGTCGCCGCCGCCCAGCTCCTCGGCGGTGACCTCCTCGCCGGTCGCCGCCTTGACCAGCGGCGGGCCGCCCAGGAAGATCGTGCCCTGCTCGCGCACGATCACCACCTCGTCGCTCATCGCCGGCACGTAGGCGCCGCCCGCGGTGCAGCTGCCCAGCACCGCCGCGATCTGCGGGATGCCCAGCGCCGACATGCGGGCCTGGTTGTAGAAGATCCGCCCGAAGTGGTCGCGGTCGGGGAAGACCTCGGCCTGCAGCGGCAGGAAGGCGCCGCCCGAGTCCACCAGGTAGACGCAGGGCAGGCGGTTCTCCAGGGCGATCTCCTGGGCGCGCAGGTGCTTCTTCACCGTCAGCGGGTAGTAGGTGCCGCCCTTGACCGTGGCATCGTTCGCCACGACCATCACCGGTCGGCCGTGCACCGTGCCGATGCCGGTCACCAGGCCCGCGGCCGGCACGTCGTCGCCGTAGACACCGTAGGCCGCCAGCGGCGACAGCTCCAGGAAGGGCGCCCCGGGATCCAGCAGACGCTCGATCCGCTCGCGCACCAGGAGCTTGCCCTGCCCCGCGTGGCGCTCGCGCGCCGACGCCGGCCCGCCCTCGCCGATACGCCCCAGCAGGGCCGACAGGTCCGCGGCCGCGGCCCGGTTGCGCCGGTCGTTCTCGATGAACGCCTTGTCGTGCTTGTCGATCTTCGAGACGATCCTCTTCATGGCCCTCCCGGCAAGAACGGGGTCCGCGGACGTTGCCGGCCAGTATAGGGGCCGCGGCCGGACCGGTCCACCCCCGTCGGAGGGCGCACTTGTGGACCTCGCCGCCGCCGCCTACTGTTGCCCCATGACCGCTCACGAATTCCACCTGCGCAACGCCCTGGTGATGACCGGCAACGGACCGTCCGCCGCCGACGTGCACGTCCGCGACGGCCGGATCGTCGACCTGCACGACCGCAACGGCCCCTCGTCGGTTGCGGCCGGCGATGTCGACGCCGCCGGACTGTGGCTGTTGCCGGGCGGCGTCGACCCGCACGTCCACTTCGGCATGCCGTTGCGCGACGGCCTGTCCAGCCGTGGCTGGCGCGAGAGCAGCACCGCCGCCCTGCTCGGCGGCACGACCACGGTCATCGATTTCGCCAACCCGTCGCGCGGCGAGCCGATCGCCGGCGCCGTCCTGCGCTGGCAGGCGGCGGCCGACGGCGCCTGCCTCTGCGACTGGGGCCTGCACGCGACGGTCTGCGACATCGCGCCGGAACGCCTGGCCGAGCTGGAAGGCCTGGTGCACGCGGGCGTGCCGACCTTCAAGGCCTTCCTCGCCTACAAGGGCCGCCTGATGCTCGCGACCGCCGAGCTGCGCCTGCTCATGCGCCAGGTCAAGGACGTCGGCGGCCACCTGTTGCTGCACGCCGAGGACGGCGAGATGAACGCCGCCGCCGAGACCATCCTCGCCGCGACCGGCCGCACCGGTCCCGAGTGGCACCCCGCGGCGCACGGACCCGAGTCCGAGGTCGAGGCGATCCGCCAGGCCATGCTGCTGGCCGAGGAGACCGGCTGCCCCCTGACCGTCGTGCACCTGTCGACCGCCGCCGGCCTGGACCTGATCCGCGGCGCCCGCGCCGTGGGCGTGGACCTGCGCGCGGAGACCTGCCCGCAGTACCTGTTCCGCGACGAGTCCCGTTACGCGCGCGGCGGCGACGACGCCCTGACCGCGCTGATGTCCCCTCCTTTGCGCTCGCCGGCCGACGCCGCCGCGCTCCTGGGCGGCCTCGCCGACGACGACATCGCCTGGCTGGCCACCGACCACTGCGCCTTCCCCCTGGAGACCAAGCGCCGCGAGGCCGCCCACGGTTTCGCCGCCGTGCCCAACGGCGCCGCCGGCGTCGGTGAGCGCCTGTTGGCCGCCTACACCCTGGGCGTCCGCCGCGGCCTGCTGACCCCGGAACGCTGGGTGAGGGTCTGCTGCGAGGCGCCCGCCGGGCGGCTCGGCCTAGCCGGCCGCAAGGGACGCGTGGCCGCCGGCTACGACGCCGACCTGGTGCTGTTCGACCCCGAGGCGACCGGCACGCGCCTGCCCGTCGACGGGCACCCCGACCCCTCGTTATGGACGGGCGACGACTGGTGCGGGCGGGTCGTCGACGTCTGGCGGCGCGGGGAACAGGTGGTGCGCGACGGGAAGCTGGTGCCGGGTATTTCGGCCGGGATCTTCCTAACCCGCCACCTTGCCGACTAGCTGATCCGATCCACCGATAAACATCATTCTCGTAAGATATTATATATCAACACAATAAATACTCAGCCCGCTTTCAAGGTCACCACAATTATAGACAAAATAGCATTATATTTGATATAATATTACATCTCTACCACCCGAGCGGGAGGCTATCATCCATGCGTCGTCGCGCCCTTGCTGTCCTGGCGTTGCTCCTGACGTGCACCACGACCGGTTCGTGGGCGGACGACCCGTCCCCGCGAACATCGGCAGCCCGACCGCAGATCCCGATCGCGAGGGACGGGAGCGCGAACCCGCGCCTGCCGTCGGCCGCAGCCGCGGTCCGGACGACCCGGCCTTCCCCCTCCCGGATCGGGAAGGCGCAACGACCCGACTTCCCCGACGTGGACCTGACGGCGGACGCGACCGGCGGCGCCGTGGTGCGCCGATCGGCGCCGGGCGAGTCGATCCTGCCGGCGGACTTCCCGCTGGACGGGCTGCGCGACCTGGCGCCGGGACGCACCCTGAAACTCGCCGCTCCCGGCCCCCGCGGCGGCGACAAGGACGCGCCCTGGTCGGCGGACCGCAAGCTGGCCAACCCGACCAGCATGGACGACGGCTACGTCTCGCTGGCCGCCAGCCCGGTCACCGGCTGGCTCTACGCCGTGTTCGAAGCCAGGGACCTCGGCGGCGCCGACCGCGACATCCACATCGCGCGCAGCCAGGACGACGGCCTGACCTGGACCGTCTGGGACCTGCCCTCGTTCAGCCAGGACGAGTCGATGCCCGAGCTCGCCATCGACGGCGCCGGTTTCCTGCACGTGGTCTGGCTGCGGCTCGACGGCTACATCGTGCGCGTGCGCTCGAGCGCCGGCGACAACCCCGCCGCCTGGTCGGCGGTGCGCGGCCTGTTCACCGATTCGACCAACGCCACGCCGAGCCTCGCGGTCAGCGGCGCCGGCGACTTCGCGACCCTCTTCATCGCGGCCGCCTTCCAGGAGATCAACTGGGACCTCTACCAGTGGGAGTGGACGCTGATCTGGATGTACTCCACCAACGCCGGCGTCACGGTCACCTACGACTACCTGACGCCAGACGGCTACCCCGACCTGTGGCCGGACTGCGCGCTGGACGACGGGCTCGTCCACCTGGTCAACGCCGAAGTCGACCCGGGCTCTGGCCTGCCGCGCATCCTGGTCAGCAGTGACGCCGTCAGCGGCGGCTTCAACGACATCACCGACCTGTCGGCGTGGACGGTGAACGGCTGCGGCTTCCCGCAGGTCGCCTGCCAGGGCGACGACGTCTTCGTCGTCTACCAGCACGACTACGACGACGGGCTGGGCAACCTCGACGGCGACGTCATCTACAGCTTCTCCTGGGACGCGGGCGCGACGTTCTACGGCCCCTACGAGATCGTCGCCGACGAGTACGAGAGCGTCGGCCCGACCGTCTACGCGCGCGACGGCGTCGTGGGCGCGCTGTGGCTGGACGCGCCGCCCGGCGGCGACGAGTTCGACGTCGCGGCGCGCCAGGCCGGCGGGCGCGGCCACCCCGACAACTGGGGCGACATCGAGACCGTCAGCGACCAGAACCACGCCGAGCCGCAGTTCCACTACCTGTCGGGCGCCGCCGGCGATGGCCGCCTGCACGCCGCCTGGATCGACCGCCGCGACTACCCGACGCAGGGGCTCAACGTCTACACCGCCGACCGCGCGGTGCAGCCGAACCTGACGGAGTTCACGCCGGCGGGCTGGGGCGGCTCCCTGGTGGGCGGCCTGGTCCCCGGCGAGCGCACGGTCGGCTGGTTCGCCGCCGATCGTCCCGCCTACGTGAGCTTCGCGGTGACCAACTCCGGGCTGGCCGACGCCACGGCCGACGTCCTGGTGCGGCTGCGGGTCGACGGCGCCGTCGCGGCCGCCTGGCAGATCCAGGGCGGGTTGCCGGCCGCCACCTATGCCGCGGTCGAGGACCACGAACTGACGCTCGGCGCCGGCCCCCACGAGATCTCCGTGGTCCTGGACCCGCTGAACGCGGTGCCCGAGGACGACGAGACCGACAACACCGTGCTGCGGACCTGGACCTGGCTCGAGGGCGACCCGAGCCTGCGCGTCGAACCGGACCACATCCGCCACGACGTGGCGGAGGCGAGCGAGGCGGCGACGCGCACACTCGCCGTCTCCCCGCCGACCCGCCTGGAAATCCACCTGCCGGTGCTCGACGAGCGAATCGCGACGGCGACGACCGCCGCGCCGGACGGCACGGTCTGCCTCGTGGTCGTCCCCGCGCGGCGGCTCGACGCCGCCGCCCTGAGCGCCGACCTCGACGCCGCCCTCGGCGAAGTCCGCGACGGCGCCGCCAAGTCGCAGCGCCGCGACACGGTCGCCGCGGCCCTGCGGACGAACCTGGCGCGATCCCGCGCCGAACTGGAACCCCTGCTGGAGGAACTGCGAAGCGAAGGCCTCGCCGACGAACCGGTCGAGCTGTGGCTCGCGGGCGCCCTGTCCCTGAAGGCGACGCCGGAAGCGGCCCGGCGGCTGGCGGCGCACCCGGCGGTCGGGCGCGTCTGGCTGGACGACCGGCCGAGCGAAGCCTTCGGCGGGCCGGTCGCCGCAGGTTTGCCGGCCGATGAACACCCGACCGCGGTCCGGCAGTCGCTCGCCTGGCACCTGCCGCGCATCGGCGCCGACGCGGCCTGGGCCGCGGGCTACGACGGCGCGGGCGTGCTCGTCGGCCACGTCGACACCGGCGTCGGCTACGCCCACCCCGACCTGGCGGGCAGCATGTGGGACGGCGGCGCGTCGTGGCCGCACCACGGCTGGGACTCGGTGGACGACGACGACGATCCGGTCGAGGGCGACCCGACCATCAACCACGGCACGCACACCGCCGGCCTGGTCGTGGGCGACGGCGCGCTGGGCACGCGCACCGGCGCCGCGCCCGGCGCCACGCTCATGGCGTTGCGCGCGGTGCCCGGTTCCTACGCCGACCTCATCGAGGCGATGCAGTTCGGCCTCGACCACGGGCCGGTGGACCTGTTCACGATGAGCGCCGGCTGGGGCGACCCGCCCGCCGACCTGAAGGAAGGCAACCGGGCCAACGCCGAGATCCTGCTGGCGATGGGCATCCCCTGGTTCTGCGCCGCCGGCAACGGCGACAACTACGGCGGCCACTACGCGGCGCCGCAGGACATCAGCTCGCCCGGCGACTGCCCCGATCCCTGGTACGGCGCGGGGGGGCACTCCGCGGTCATCACCGTCGGCGCGACGACGTCGGCCGACGCGGTCTGGGCCTACTCCAGCGTCGGGCCCACGGTCTGGAACCTGGCGGCTGCCGGGTACGGCGACTACCCCTACCCGCCCGGCCTGACCAAACCCGACCTCGCGGCGCCCGGCGACGGCGTCACGTCCACGATCGGCACGGGCAGCTACGCCGCCTACTCGGGCACCAGCATGGCGACGCCGCTGGCGGCGGGCGCCGCGGCGATCTGCCTGCAGGCCTCTCCCGGCGCTACCCCGGCGCAGCTGGCCGAGGCCCTCGAAGCCTCCGCCCGCGATCTCGGGACCGCCGGCCGCGACAACCAGTCCGGCGCCGGCCTGCTGGACCTGCCGGCGGCCCTGGCCGCACTGCCGCGCGTGGGGGTCGAATCCTTCGTGATCCACAACGACGGGCCGCTGCCCCTGCTCCTGCAGGACGCGGCCTGGACCGCCGGCTGGCTGTCCGTCATGCCGCGCACGGCTGCCGTGGCGCCCGGCGATTCGCTGACGATGCGGGCGATGTTCGACGCGACGGCACTGCCGACGGGCATGTACTACGACGTGATCACCCTGGTCTCCACCGATCCGGCCGGGCCCCACCACGTGCACGCCACGCTCGCGATCGGCGGCGCGACGGGCGTCGACGACGGTCCGCCCGCGGCGGCGGGCGCACGGCTGTCCGGCTGGCCGAACCCCTTCAACCCGCGCACGACGGTGCGCTTCGACCTGCCGCGGGAAGGCCGGGTCGAACTCGCGATCTACGATCTGCAGGGCAGGCGCGTGCGCACGCTGCTGGCGGGTCCGGCGGCGGCGGGCGCGCACGAGGTCGTCTGGCGGGGCGACGACGACGCCGGCCGCGGCCTGCCCAGCGGGCTGTACCTGGCGCGCCTGCGCGGGCCAGACGGGACGTCCGCCGAACGCAAGCTCACCCTGGTGCGGTAGAGGTCAGAAGACCCTGCGGCTCAGGAAGGTCCAACCGCCCTCGACGACGGCGACGCCAGCGATCTCGCGCGTCTCCAGCCGGCGGTCCTGCGCGTCGACCAGATCCACGCGCAGGTCGTGCGTGCCGGGAGGCAGCGCGAGGCGGGCCATGGCGATGCCGCGGGGCAGCGTCAGCCAGTTGCGCGTGTCGGCTTGCTCGGTGGCCGCGCCCAGCAGGTTGACCAGCAGGCCCGCGACCTTGCCCTTGTCCTCGGCCTGTTCCTGCGCGGCGTACTTGGCCAGCGCGCGCACGATGGTCTTCAGCACGATCCTGCCCTGGGCGTCCTGGAAGTACCGCCGCGACCTGCCGGCGATGTCCTCCACGGGCACGGCGCGTGTCCGGCCGCCGATCGTCCCGGCCGACACGCGGGCGCCCGCGACCGCCGACGGCTCGTCCACCAGCTCGGGCAGGGCGAAGCGCAGCCAGTAGTCGATCTTCTGGTCGCGGTCCCAGCCGCGCTCGTAGCGGTGCCGCAGCGAAAGGCCCCAGGCGTCGCGGTCGTCGCGGTGGCCGTCGCTCTCGAGGATCGGCACGTCGGCCTCCCGCGAGATCCGGCGCGGCGCGAACCCCGTCTCCAGGAAGAGCACGACCTCGCCGGTGCCGGTCGGGGGCGGCGACGCCGGCAGCAGCTCCGGCAGCTGCATCCGCAGCTCGTCCAGTTCGGCCGCGAAGCCCAGCGCGGTTCCGGTGCGCAGCAGGTCGGCGCCGAGCCAGGGCGGCGTGGCCACCGCCAGCAGACCCTCGCTGTCGCGGTAGGCCTGCGCGGCCTGCCGGTAGGCGATGAAGGCGTCGTTGGTCTCGCCGCCCCAGTCCAGCAGCATGGCCCGCAGGTAGTGCAGGAAGGCGTCGTTGTCCAAGGCATCATCGTCCGAGGCGTCGGTGCCGCCTTCGCCGTCGCCGCGCAGCGCACGGGCCACTTCCGCGTACTCGCGCAGGTGCAGCTCGGCCTTGCGGGCCTCGACCACGGCCTCCTCGCGGTCATCCAGGTAGACGTAGTTCAGCACGCGGTAGTAGGGCACCAGCGCCATCTCGAAGGGGGCGGCGCGGTAGGCGATGGCGCCGTCGTTGGTGACCAGGGACAGGACGGCTTCGCTGACGCTCTTGGTGTAGAGGTCGGCCGCCAGCAGTTCCGCCTCCTCGAACACCGCGTTGGACTCGGCCCAGCGGTCGGCGTAGTGCAGGACCAGCCCCTTCTCCAGCAGGTTCGCCAGTCGGTCCTGGTCGCGCGCGGCCGCGTCGAGGCCCGCGAGCGCCTCGTCGAAGCAGCCCGCCGCGAGGTCGGTGCGCAGGCGTTCGTGGCGGTCCGCGTAGGTCGAACAGCCGACGGCGCCGGACAGCGCCGCGGCCAGGGTCAGGCAGGCCGCCGTGCG
>DYDD01000359.1 GCA_020718045.1 Fibrobacter sp.
GTGCGACGACCAGCTGCGCGCCGGCGGCGCGGTCGATCAGCGCGTGGACGCGGATCTTCCCGCGGTGCGGCGCGCCGGGGCGCAGCGGTTTGCGGAAGCGGCGGCGGTTGTGCCGGATCAGGCGGCGCGAGGCGACGGTGATGCGCCGGCCGCAGCGGTAGTTGCGGATCAGCGGGTGCCGCTCGAGGTCGGGGTAGACCTGGTCCAGCTCGATCACCCGTTCGACCGAGGCCCGCCGCCAGGCGTAGATGCACTGGTCCTCGTCGCCGACGCAGAACAGCGAGTCCTGCGGGGCGGCCAGCAGCCCGACCAGCAGCGCCTGCGCCGGCTCGATGTCCTGATACTCGTCGACCAGGACGTGGTCGAAACGCGCCTGCCAGCGGCGGCGCACCTCGGCGTCGCGCTGCAGCAGCGCCACGGCGCCGGCGATCAGGTCGTCGAAGTCGAGCCGGCCACGCTCGTCCAGGTGGCGCTGGTAGAGGTCGTAGAGCCGGGCCGCGGAACGCGCACGGGCATCGCCGCCCGCCGCCTGCGCCAGCGCCGTCGGCGGGTCGACCATCGCCGACAGCTTGAAGCCGCTGACGGCATTGCGCGCGGCGGTGACGTCCAGCGCGACGCCGTCCGCTTCCGCGTCGCGGGCGAGTTCGGCGAGTCGTTTCCACGTGTCGTCATCGACCTCGCCGACGCCTGCGCGCGTGCGGCCCTCCTGCTTCAGCAGCGCCAGGCCGAGGCCGTGGAAGCTGCGCACCGCCACGCCGGCGACGCCGGCGCGCTCCAGTCGCGCCGCGATCTCGATCTTGGCGTCGCGGTTGAAGGTCGAGCAGAGGATGCGCTCCGGCGCGGCGCCGCGGTGGAGCAGCTCCTTGACCCGCTCGACCAGCACGCTGGTCTTGCCGCTGCCCGCCGGGGCGATGACCTGCACCACGCCGGTGCCGGCGCGCACGGCGCGGCACTGCTGGGGGTCGAGGGAGAGGGGGCGCGGCGGCGGCCGCCGGTCGTGCCGCTCGCCGTGCCGACCTCTCGCGCGGTCTACGAGTAGCGATAGCCAATGTGGTCCGTGCGAGCCCGGCGCATCCGGCGCGTCGGCGCCGAGGCGATCGACCGCAGCCGGTTGCCCCGCGAGCCACTGCAACCGCTCCAGCGTCCAGGGGTGGCGCCAGTCGGGATCGACGAACGCCTCCGGCGCGAGGGATTCCAGGCTATGGCGGGCGTGGATCAACAGCCGGCAGCCGCGCCGGTGCGCGGGCGCGGCCAGCGTGCCGTGCACCAGGCGCAGGTCGTCGACCGCATCGCAGGGCACGTCCAGGACGGCGACCCGGTGGTGTCGGGAAAACGTCGCGAGCAGTTTGGCGGTCGGGTTGACCAGCGAGCGGCGGATGCCGCGGGGCCGCGCCGCCAGGACGGCGCTGCGCCACGGTCCATAGTGCACGACGTGCCAGCCCTCACGCGACAGGCGGGCGGAGTCCGGCGGCGAAGCCGTCCAGGTCAGTGCGGCCGACCAATCTTGCAACATGTTGTCTTGAAGCGAGATGCATCGATGCCCGGCCGGGTCGGCTCGCCCGGGATCATCACCGTTGCCGAGACCGTGCTGCGGACCGTACCTTCCGACCATCATCCCCCGCCTGAAGACGAAATGATTTGATATAATCAGCCACTACTGTCCCAACGTTTGACTCCAAAATCTTCATAACACACCATGCGGCAACGGCATACGGCTGATTCCGACCTGCATCGACTTCAAATCTAGCCTACCATGGAGCCTTCCCCCGACCGAGGAGAGGCCCATGTACTCCGGACAGACGGTGTTCTCGCAGGTCATGGCACTTCTGCCTCTGCGCCGCTTTCACACCTGTGTGCAGCGGTACGGCGGCAACCACAAGGTCAAACGCTTCACGTGCCTCGATCAGTTCCTCGTCATGGCCTTCGCCCAACTCACGTATCGGGAGAGCCTGCGCGATATCGAGACCTGCCTGCGGGCGATGAATCACAAGCTCTACCACATGGGCATTCACTCCTCGGTCGCGCGCAATACGTTGGCTAACGCCAACGAGGTCCGTGACTGGCGGATCTACGCCGACTTTGCCAGCGTG
>DYDD01000080.1:0-5202 GCA_020718045.1 Fibrobacter sp.
CGGCGCGGCGGGCAGCAGCACGAGGCCGCCGCACGGCGCGACCGACGCCTCGCACTTGCCGAAGTAGTCGCCGGGGCGGGCCCGCGGGTCCTCGCGGTTGAGCAGGTCGGCCAGGTCGTTCAGCACCGAGCGCCACCGGTGGAACGCCTTCCCCTCGCGCGAGCCGCGGCCCGCGGCGAGGTAGAGCACGTAGTCGCCGGGTTCCAGGCGCACGCGGGCCGCGGTGCGTCGCAGCAGCCGGCTGGCATCGACCGGATCGCCGGCTTCGGGATCCTGGAACCAGACCGGCGCGTCGTCGCCCCGTCGCAGCAGCCAGGCGCGGACGGCGTCGCTGCCGGCGAACTTCTGACGCAGGCCCACGGCCGCGATCTCGACCTCGCCCGTCTTCTCGACGCGGAAGCCGGCGCTCAACAGGTCCCCGGGTTCGGGGGCGGCGAGCCGGACCACGTCGGCCGGGGCGGGGGTGGCCACGGACAGGCCGAGCAGGCCCAGCAGGCAGAGCAGGATCGACGGGACGGATCGCGCGCGCATGGTCGGCTCCTCGGTTCGGTGACGCTCCTCTACGCCGCCGCACCTGCAGGGTTGCATTCGACGCCGGATTGGCTTTCCATGGTGGGGGCTCACCGACGGAGAGGGACGATGCTGCGACGCTTCATGCCGGTCCTGACGTTCCTGATGATCGCGTCCGCCGCGTTCGGCGCCGCCGACCGGGACGCGGCCACGCGCCCCCTGGTGCTGGTCAGCATCCCGCCCCAGGCCTGGCTCGTGGAGCGGCTGGCCGACGACCGCGTCTCCGTGCTGGAGCTCGTGCCTCCGGGAGCCTCCCCCCACGCCTACGATCCCACGCCGCGCCAGCTGGCGGCGGCCGCCGAAGCCGCGCTCTGGTTCACCGTGGGCGCCACCATGGAGCAGGCCCTGCAGCCGCGCCTGCAGAGGATGCTGCCGGACCTGCGCGTCGTCCCCACCGCGGACGAGGCGGTGGGCAGCCCAGCGGATCCTCACGACGGCGACGGCGGGCACGTCGGCGCAGACGGGCACGGTCACGACCCGCACGAGCACGACCCTCACGTCTGGCTCGATCCGGTCATGGCCACCGAAGCGGCCGCGCGGATGGCCGCGGCCTTGGCCCGGCTCGATCCCGCCGGCGCCCCCGTCTACGCCGAGCGCCTGGTCGCGCTGCGGCGCGAACTCGCCGACCTCGACCGCGAACTGGCCGCGACCCTCGCCCCGGTGCGCGGCGGGGAGCTGCTGGTCATGCACCCCGCGTTCGGCTGGTTCGCCGAGCGCTACGGCCTCACCCAGACCGCCGTCGAGCAGGGCGGCCTGTCGCCGAGCCCCCGCCACCTCGCCGCGCTGCTCGAGCGCGCCCGCGCCCGCGGCGTGCACACGCTCTTCCTGCAGCCGCAGACGTCGCCGGACCAGGCGCGGGCCGTGGCCCGCGAGGCGGGCCTCGCGGTGGGCGTGCTGGACCCGCTGGCCCGCGACTACGCGACGAACCTGCGCCTCATGGCGGCGGCGATGCTCGCTGCGCTGGCGCCGGCCGCGCCGTGAGCGCCGCTCCGGTCATCCGCGTCCGCGACCTGGACTTCGCCTACGGCCGCCAGCCGGCGCTGCAGGGCGTGCGCTTCGACATCAAGGCTCTGGACTTCGTCTCGGTCATCGGGCCCAACGGCGGCGGCAAGTCGACCCTGCTGAAACTGCTGCTGGGCCTGCTCTCGCCGCGACGGGGCACGGTCGAGGTGTGCGGCGGCCCGCCGTCGAAGGCGCGCCTGAAGCTGGGCTACATGCCCCAGCGCGTGGAACTGGACCCGCGCTTCCCGGTCACCGTCATGGACGTGACCATCATGGGCCGCCTGGGCCTGCGCCCCGGCCTGGGCCCCTACCGCCGCCGCGACCGCGAGGCGGCCCTAGCCGCCCTGGAGTCGACCGGGGCCGCCGACCTGCGCGACCGCCCTTTCTCCGAACTGTCCGGCGGCCAGCGCCAGAAGGTGCTGATCGCCCGCGCGCTGGCCGGCGAGCCGGAGATCCTGCTGCTGGACGAACCCACCGCCAGCCTCGACCCGGCGGTGCAGGACGACCTGTACGCCCTGCTGAACCGCCTGAACGCCACGCGCACGATCCTGATGGTTTCCCACGACGTGAGCATGGTCTCGCGCTTCGTCAATCGCGTCCTCTGCGTCAACCGCACCTGCGTCGAGCACTGCGTGACCGAGATCCCGCGCGAGCTGTCCCTGCTCTTCGACGCCCGGGAGGACCTGCGCCTGGTCCGCCACGACCACGACCACACCGACCATCCCCCGGCCGGCGGCGCCTGCCGTGATTGAGTTCCTCGACGCCCTGGGCCGCCACGCCTTCCTGCGCCACGCGCTGCTGGCCGGCGCCCTGGCCAGCGTCGCGAGCGGCGTGGTCGGGACCTACGTCGTCACGCGCCGCATCACCGGCATCGCCGGCAGCCTCGCCCACGCCGTGCTGGGCGGCATGGGACTGGCCATCTGGCTGCGCACCGTGCACGGCTGGGCCTGGCTGACACCCCTGCACGGGGCCGTGTTCGCGGCGGTGCTCGGCGCGGCGATCATCGGCACGGCGCGGGCCCGCGGCGGCGACCGCGAGGACACGGTCATCTCGGCCCTGTGGGCCGTCGGCATGGCCGTCGGCGTGCTGTTCCTCTTCCTGACGCCGGGCTACAAGGCCGACCTGATGACCTACCTGTTCGGCAACATCGTCATGGTGGACCCCGAGACCCTGCGCCTGCTGCTGCTGCTGGACGGGGTGATCCTGCTGGTGGTCGCCCTGTTCTACGACCCGCTGCTGGCGGTCTGCTACGACGAGGAGTTCGCACGGCTGCGCGGCGTGCGCACCGACGCCGTCTTCACGCTGCTGCTGCTGCTAGTGGCGCTGACCATCGTCACGCTCATCTACGTGGTGGGCGTGGTCCTGGTGATCGCGCTGATCTCGCTGCCGGTGTCGGCCGTGGGGCGCTTCTCGCGACGGCTGTGGCAGATGATGCTGCTGTCCGCCGCCCTCAGTTCGGTGCTGACGACCGCGGGCCTGGCCCTGGCCTACGCCGCCGACCTGCCGGCCGGCGCGGTGACGATCCTCCTGGCGGCGCTGGTCTACGTCCTGGCCGGCGCCGCGGCCGCCCTGAAACGGCGGGCTTGACGGTTTCCCGCCTCGCACACACGAACACCGGGGAGAACGCGATGGAGTACAGATTTCTCGGCAAGTCGGGCCTGAAGGTCTCGGCTCTCTCATTCGGCTCGTGGGTGACCTTCGGCGACCAGATGGACGTCGACCTCGCCCACGACTGCATGAAGGCCGCCGTCGACGCTGGCGTGAACTTCTTCGACAACGCGGAGGTCTACGCCGCGGGTCGCTCCGAGGAGATCATGGGCGACGTCCTGCGCCGCGCCGGCTGGAAGCGCAGCGATCTGGTGATCTCCACCAAGATCTTCTGGGGCGGCCCCGGCCCGAACGACCGCGGCCTGTCGCGCAAGCACGTCATGGAGGGCACCGACGCCGCGCTGAAGCGCCTGGGCCTGGACTACGTGGACCTGATCTTCTGCCACCGCCCCGACCTCGAGACGCCGATCGAGGAGACCGTGCGGGCCATGCACCGGGTCGTGGAGAGCGGGCGTACGTTCTACTGGGGCACCAGCGAGTGGAGCGCCGCGCAGATCCGTCGGGCCCACGACATCGCGCGCGCCGAGCACCTGACCCCGCCGACCATGGAGCAGCCGCAGTACCACATGCTGCACCGCCACCGCGTCGAGGTCGAGTACGCGCCGCTGTACGAGGAGATCGGCCTGGGCACCACGATCTGGTCGCCGCTGGCCAGCGGCATCCTGACCGGCAAGTACAACGACGGCATCCCCGAGGGCTCGCGCATGTCCCTGCCCAACTACCAGTGGCTGCTCCCCCACCTCGAGAGCGAGGAGGGCCGTCGGAAGATCGCCAAGGTCAAGCTGCTGACGCCCCTGGCGCGCGAGCTGGACTGCACCATGGCCCAGCTGGCCATCGCCTGGTGCCTGGCCAACGACGACGTCAGCACGGTGATCACCGGCGCCTCGCGGCCCGAACAGGTGACCGAGAACATGAAGGCGCTGGAGGTGGCGGCGCGGCTCACCCCCGAGGTGCTGGAGCGCATCGAGGGGATCCTCGACAACCGTCCCCAGCCGGAGAAGTGCTGGCGGGGTATGTAGGCGCGCTTCCTGCCAGGACAGGGGACGCGCTCCGGGCACCTCGTGTGCCCGGAGCGCTTGGCCTTCCGGCCCTTTCGCCATCCTGGCTTCAGGGCCTCCAGGACACCCCTGTCCCGGCAGGAAGTGCTTACCCAGGTCGAACAGCGGCATAGGGCGGGGCAGGGACGATTTCGTCGCCGGAAGCGAACCGGTCAGCGCACGAGTCGGACGGCTAGCGAGCGCACGCGTCCTCCCTGTTCCAGACGCAGCATATAAGTGCCCGAAGGCAGCGGCCGACCTGCAACGTCCCGGCCCTCCCAGACCGTGAGTCCGGCTCCGGCCGGTTGCTCTTTGTCCAGCAGCATGGCGACGCGGCGGCCGCGCAGGTCGTAGGCGGCCAGGCGCGTGGGTCCCGGCACCGGCAGGTCGAAACTCACGACCAGCCGTGGATTGAACGGATTCGGGGCGGCGGTTAAAGCGATGGCCGCCGCCGCCGCCGGCGGCAGGACGGACTCGGCCAGGACCCGTCCCGCATCGATCAGTTGGTAGACTGCGCCGGACCGCGGCGCCGAGGCGTCGCACAACCGCCCCGCGGCGGGGTCCGCCAGCGGGCCCAGATCCGCCACACGACCTATGCGATCATGGCGCTCGAGGCGCGGCTCCCCGCCGGTCGACGGGGCCCGCAACCGCCAGCTCACGCACGCGACGCCGTCCTCCCACGCCGCCGCGAACTCCTCCACCACCACCGGCACGACCAGGGCGTTGCGCAGCAGCCGCACGCCGTCGTAGCCGTCGGCCAGCACCGCGTCCCGCCCGTCGGCCGCGACGCCTGCCGCGTACGCGGTCGCGTACCAGCCGACCTGGTAGGGATCGAGCGCGACGCCGGCGTCCAGGACCCTCAGGCCCGCGCTCCCCGCGGCGGCGTAGAGGTGGCCGAGCGCCGCGTCCAGCCCCTGCACATAACCCGGCAGCGCGACGGTGCGGTGCAGCGACGGCGCGGCGGCGTCCGTCGCGTCGACGACGC
>DYDD01000080.1:5220-5778 GCA_020718045.1 Fibrobacter sp.
CCGCGACGTAGATCGCCGCGCCGAGGCGCGCGACGGCCAGCGTCTCGCCGGCCAGCGCCAGCGTGTCGCGCGGCGCCGGCGCGCCGGGGTTGAGCAGGTCGAAGAAGACCAGCCCCACGGAAGCGACCGCCACCACGACGTCGTCGCCGTCGGCCACGACGTCCACCGCGTCGCCGGGCGTGGCCGCCTGGCCGATCTCGAAGGGGGCGGCCGGGTTGGCCGCGTCCAGCACGCGCAGGCCACCGGCCCCCGCCGCGACGTAGAGCCGATTGCCCTCCAGGCACAGGGCGCGGGCGTCACCGCCGGTGCCGTAGACGCCGGTGACGACCGGCGCCGAGGGCAGGCCGGCGTCGATCACCGCCAGGCCCGTGCCTCGCACCGCGGCGAAGACCTGGGTGCCGCGGACGGCCGTGTCCGCCACCGGCGCGCCCAGTTCCACCGACGCGACCTCGAAGAGGCGTGAACCGTCGCGCAGCACCAGCAGGCGCAGGCCGTGCTCGAGGTCGGCGACGGCGATGAGGCTGTCTCGCCGCGACGCCGCCGCCGCGTTGCCCCGCA
>DYDD01000080.1:5844-11896 GCA_020718045.1 Fibrobacter sp.
AGGAATCCGCCACGTAGGCCCGCCCGCCCGCGGCGGCGACGTTCCAGGCGTGGCCATCGGTGTCGAGCACGGCCAACTGGACCGGCGCGGCCGGCGTGCTCACGTCGACGATGCGCAGCCCGGAGGTGCCGTCGGCCACGTAGGCCCGGCCGGCGTCGACCGCGACGCCGTAAGCCCAGCCGGCTGTGTCCAGGGCACCGACCTCGCGGGGGTGGGCCGGGTCCGCGACGTCGATGATGCGCAGGCCCAGCACGCCGTCGGCCAGGTACACGTGCGAGCCGGACGCGGCCACGCCGTAGACACCGCCCCAGGTGCCGAAGTAGCCGACCTGGACCGGATGCGCCGGCGAGGACACGTCGATCACGCGCAGGTCGCCGGAGAAGTCGCACAGGTAGAGCGTGACGCCGCTCAGGGCCAGGCGCGACAGGTCGTCGCCGGGGTCCAGCCCGCCGACCAGGACGGGAGACGCGGGATCAGCCAGGCTCACCACGCGCAGGCCGAGGGCCAGGTCGGCCAGGTAGGCCACGCCGTTCCCCAGCGCCACGCCGCGCACGTCGGCGCCCGCTTCGGCGAACATGCCGACGATGCGCGGCTCGCTCGGGTCGCTCGCGTCGATCACGCAGAGGCCGGACATCCCGAGCGCCGCCACGACCAGCCCGGCGTCGACGGCCAGGTCCTCCACCGTCGCCGGCAGGGCGACCTTCCCCAGCGGGCGCGGCGCGCCGCCGTCGTCGAGGTCCGCCAGGTCGAGCGCCGACCCGTTGCCCACGTGGACGATGCCGTCCGCGAGCCGCACGACGCGGCACGGGCCGTTGAACCAGTGGGCGAGTTCGCGGACGTGCTGGGCGTCCTGGGCCGGCGCGGGAACGGCGCCGAGGGCGCCTGCTAGGCAGGCAAACAGCAGAGTGCGGCGGGTCATCCTTGACCTCCCGTTGGATTTCCGGCCGGATCGTGCGCCCACACGGCGCCGCTCGTCAAGGAAAAGCGGGGTGTCGCGCTCGGGCCTGGAAAAAAGACCACAGTGTCGGCATCCTGAAGCCGATGACACGGACGAGCCGTTCCCGTCACGGAGCCGACAAGGCGAGGAGTACCGGGATGCACAAGTACGTGATCATGGGCGTGCAGGGTTGCGGCAAGGGCACGCAGGCCAAACTGCTGGCGGCGGATCTCGACCTCGTCCACATCAGCGTCGGGGACATCTTCCGCTGGAACATCCAGCACCACACGAAGCTCGCCGCGCGCATCAAGCGGATCGTCGCCGACGGGAAGCTGGTGCCCGACGAGATCGTGGCCGACATCGTCCACGCCCGCCTCGACGAGCATGACTGGAACTACGGCTTCATCCTCGACGGTTTCCCGCGCAACCGCACGCAGGCCGAATTCTTCCTGGAGCGGTTCGACATCGACGCGGTGATCGACATCCGGGTGCCCGACCACGTGGTGCTGGAGCGGGTCATGTCGCGCCGCCTGTGCAGCGGCTGCGGCCTGGACTACAACCTGATCCACCACCGCCCCGCCGTCGCCGACCGCTGCGACGTGTGCGGCGGCGCCCTGGTCGCGCGCCCCGACGACACGGCCTCGGCCCTGCGGGCCAGGCTGGCCGATTTCCACGCCATGACCCGCCCCGTGCTCGACCTGTTCGCCCGCAAGGAGCTCGTGGTGCGGGTCGACGGCAGCCTGCCCGTCGACGAGGTGCAGGCGGCGATCCGCCGTGAACTCGGGCTGTCCCCGAGCCGGCAACCGGCGCAGGTCGTCCGATGATCCGCATCACGTTGCACGATTCGGCGGAGTCGCTCGCGGGCAGGCCCGGCGAGGACTACGTCCTGCTGATCACCGAGGATCAGGTGCCGGCGCTGCCGAGGATGCGGGAGAAGCTCCAGGGCCACGCCGTCAGCGGCGCGGTGGTGCCCTACCTCATCGCCGACCGACGCGTGATCGCCGAGGGCATCGCCTGCCTGGCGCTGCCGCGTTCCAACATGTTCTCCCTGGTCCTGCCGATGACCGCGGACCCGGCGGCGGTCGAGCGCGCGATCGGCAGCCGCGGCTTCGCGTCCCTGCTGCTCTTCGCTGACGGACTCTCCCGCCATCTCGACGACTTCGTCGACGCGCTCGGGAGCGCCGTGCGCGATCGCGCCGTGCTGGGGACCGGCGTGGGCACCAAGGACTTCCGGCCCGTCCCGGTCGTCTTCGACGCCGCGGGACTCCGCGCCGACGCGGCGCTGCTCGTGGGCACCGGTCTGCGCCTGCGCATCGCCGCCCGCCACGGCTGGGAGCCGATCCACGGGCCGCTGGTGGTGACCCGCGCCGAGGGGAACGTGCTGCACGAAATCAACGGCGAACCGGCGTTCAACGTCTACCGGCGGATCCTCTCCGAGCAGGAAGGCGCCGGCATCCGCCCCGACAACTTCCTCGCCGTGGCCATGTCCTACCCCTTCGGCATCGCCTCGTCCAAGGGCAGCGAGATCATCGTGCGCGACCCCATCCGCGCCAACCCCGACGGTTCGCTGACGGTCGTCTCCTCGGTGCGCCGGCTCGACGGGCTCTACGTGATGAAAGGCGTCCGCCGACAGCTCCTGGACTCCTCGCGGTCCCTCTCGCGCGACACCTTCGCGGGCGGCGGCATCGACCAGGCCTTCCTGTTCGACTGCGTCTCGCGGGTGATGTTCCTGGAGGACGATTTCGCGCGGGAACTCGCCGGCGTCTGCGAGGGCGCCGGTGCGGCCGGGCCGCGGATCTTCGGGATCACCAGCGTCGGCGAGATCACCAACGCGGGGCACGACGGCATCAAGGTGCTCAACAAGACCGCCCTGCTCGGAGCCGTGCAGGGGGTCTGACCCGGCCGCGCGCCTCAGCGGTACGCGGCCTTGATCCCGCCGAAACTCGCCCGCTCCTCTCCCACTTCGCTCTGGATCGACAGATCGAGCGTGTAGGCGCCGCAGCCCGCCGTGGTGTGGCTGTCGATCACGAGGTAAACCGTGGCCGCCAGCCCCGGATTCGCGTAGGAGACCGTCTCGACGCCGCCGGGTCCGGTCGCGTCGGCGGCCGCCAGGCAGGGGTACATCGTGCCGAAGACGATGCACACGTCGGTCACCAGCAGCGCGGCGTCGCCGCCGTGCGCGACCTCGGCCGTGAAGGACTGGCCCGGCGCCAGCGGGATCGCGTAACAGTCCTCGTGGCCCATATGGGTCACGAAGCCGCCGCACAGGTGGTCGAGGACCTGGTTGTCCCCGTCGCACGTGTCGCCCGCGTACGCGGCGTGCCCCGCGGGATCGACCGCGACCGCGGTGGCGGCCCCGCAGAAGTCGTAGACCGGCGGCGGCATCGCCGCGGCGGCCGCGGCCGCCACGATCACGCCCGCGACGGCTCCGACCAACATCCGGTTCAAGACTCACCCTCCATCGGCAGGAGATCAGGCCCGGGGCTGCTCAGTAGGGACCGTGCCCCGTGGTGTCCCGGTCCTCGTAGGCGCAGCACCCTTCTTCGACGTGCCCCCGGTAGCGCTCGTCGCCGGTCGCGAGGTAGTGCTGCTCCAGCGCGCGGCAGAGCCGCGGCGGCTGCAGCCACCGCCCGTCCTCTCCTAGGCAGCGTTCCGTTTCCAGGAGCGTCGGTTCGCGCCCGTAGACGGCGAACAACCTCGCCTGGGACGGCGCGATCCCCTCGTCGGCCAGCAGCGCCACCAGACCGCAGAGCGTGTCCGCGAAGTAGGAACCCGTCAGCGACAAGGATCCCGCGCCGCGCAGGCGGTCGACCTGCGCCTCATAGGTGTAGGGGATCGAGCGATCACGCTTGGACGGCGGCAGGCCGGGTCGGTGAAGCAAGCTCATGGGGACTCTCCGGGTGCGGGGTACGCGGTGCACGCGACCATCATCCCTCCCCGCCGGCCAACCTGTCAATCGGGGTCGCTCCCCAGCGGGGCGGCCCGCACAGGCCGTGTTATTATTTACTTGCTATCCCGGACGGAATGGGTACTCTACACTCTTCGGTATAGTTTTAGATCGGGACGGGGGCTCCGGCGTCATGCGCCGGGACGGGGGGGACATGGCGCTGCTGCTGGCGATCCTGGTGGGCGGGCTGGTCGGACTCGGTGGTTCCACCTTCCTTTACGGGGAGGGCTTCGCGTATCTCTCGAACGACCCGCAGGCCTGCAAGAACTGCCACATCATGAACGACCAGTACGACGGCTGGCTCAAGTCCAGCCACCACGCCGTCGCCACCTGCAACGACTGCCACACCCCGCACGCCCTGCTGCCCAAGTACCTGACGAAGGCCGAGAACGGCTTCTGGCACTCCAAGGGGTTCACGCTGCAGGATTTCCCGGAGCCCATCCGCATCCGACCGCACAACCGGCGGACCCTGAACCGCAACTGCATGGAGTGCCACCACGAGTTGGTGCACGAGGTCGTCGCCGTGCACGGCCGCGACGAGAGCCAGTTCGACTGCATCCGCTGCCACATCACGTCCGGGCACGGCCCGGCCCGCTGAAAGGGAGGTCTCGATGAAGATCCGCCTGGTCCTGGTCGCGGTCGCCTCGGCGCTGGCCGTCGTCGCGCTGTTCGCGCTGCGGGACAACATCGCCGAGCGCAAGACCGAGGCGAAGACGACCGTCTTCGAGGTCGTCGACGTCGACGAACAGACCACCGATCCGGCCGTGTGGGGCCGGAACTTCCCGCGCCAGTACGACAGCTACCGGCGCACCGTGGACATGGAGCGCACGCGCTTCGGCGGCAGCGAGGCCGATCCCTTCGCCGTGGGCGCGGACAGCATCCACAAGACGACCAGCCGGATCGAGCAGGACCCGCGCCTCAAGACGATGTGGAACGGCTACGCCTTCGCCATCGACTTCCGCGAGGAGCGCGGCCACGCCTACATGCTGCACGACCAGCAGGAGACCGAGCGCGTCCTGCAGAAGCCCCAGGTCGGCGCCTGCCTGCACTGCCACGCCTCGATCACGGTCGCCTACCGCGAGGCCGGCCTGGCCGCCGGCGCGCCCGGTTCGCTGTCCGACCCGCTGCTGAGCGACAACGGGCAGAAGCAGCTGATGACCGGCTTCCCGCTGGTCTCCGCCCTGCCCTACGCCGAGGCGGCGGCCAAGGTCGAGCACCCGGTCACCTGCCTGGACTGCCACGACCCCGAGTCGACGCAGCTGCGCATCACGCGCCCCGGCCTGCTCAACGGCCTCGCCGCGCTGGCCGAGAGCGACGACCCCGTGCTCCACCTGGCCTCAATCGGGAAGTGGCGCGAGGGCGACCGTGCGATCCCCTACAATCCGAACGAGCTGGCCAGCCGCCAGGAGCTGCGGACCCTGGTCTGCGCGCAGTGCCACGTGGAGTATTACTGCGCCGCAAAGGCCACGCTGTTCTTCCCCTGGGGCAAGGGCCTGCAGGTCGAGGACATCGAGGCGGTCTACGACGAGTACGTCTTCCCCGACGGCTCCCCGTTCATGGACTTCAAGCACAAGACGACCGGCGCCGCGGCCGTGAAGGCCCAGCACCCCGAGTTCGAGCTGTGGAGCCAGGGCATCCACGCCCGCGCCGGCGTCGCCTGCGCGGACTGCCACATGCCCTACGTGCGCGAGGGCGCGCTGAAGGTGAGCGACCACCACGTGCGCAGCCCGCTGCTCGACTCCGCGAAGGCCTGCCAGGTCTGCCACCGCGACAGCGAAGAGGAACTCGTCGCCCGGGTCCACACGATCCAGGACCGCACGAAGCAGCTGATGGACCGGGCCATGGACGCCGTCGTCGCCCTGATCGCCGAGACCGAGCAGGCGATGGCCGCCGGCGCCACCGACGCCCAGCTCGCCGAGGCTCGCGCCCTGCAACGCAAGGCGCAGTTCCGGGTGGACTTCATCAATGCCGAGAACTCGATGGGCTTCCACGCCCCGCAGGAGGCGGCGCGGATCCTGGGCGAGGCGATCGACTACGCGCATCAGGGTCGACTTTGCTTGGCGCAACTCCGCAGGTAAAGCTGGCCCGCAAGCGGGAGAAGCGTGCCGGCCGCCCCGAGCGGCCGGCACGCTTTGTTCTGGCCGCGATCTTGCCCATGCCCATGCTGC
>DYDD01000360.1:0-1940 GCA_020718045.1 Fibrobacter sp.
CGACTCGCTTGGCCTTCCGGCCCTTCCGCCATCCTGGCTTCAGGGCCTGCAGGACACCCCTGTCACGGCAGGATGTGCAGATCCAAGTCGAACAGCAGCATGGGCATGGGCAGGACAAGGTCCCGACCAGAACCGATCTTATTCGGGGCCGAGCGCGGCCGAGACGGCGGTGGGATCGGCCGCGGTGCCGGGGTAGGTCCGCAACGGGAAGGGGATGTGGCCCGCGTCGGCGAAGGTCACCAGCCGGCAGGTCCCGTCGGACCGCACCTGGATCACCGTCAGGCTGCAGTTGGCGATGCTCATGCCCAGCCAGGCCTGCGGGTCCACGTCCAGCGCGCGGCAGACGAACCAGCGGATGACGTTGCCGTGGCAGACCACGACGTCGTGGGCGTCCCGGTCCGTGGCCGGCCGGACCAGGCGGTCCCAGGCGGCGGCCAACTCCTGCTCGCAGGCCTCGGCTTCTCCCGGCTCCAGATCCGCCATGATGTCGGAGCGGCGGGTCGACGGCGTGCACTCTCGCACGTCGCGGTGGAGTTCGAGCGCCGGGCCCGGCAGACGGCAGGCGATGATCGCCGCGGTCTCGCGGGCCCGCGTCATGCTGCTGGACTGCAGCGAGGTGAATTCGATCCCCAGCGAGGCCAGCAGGTCGCCGGCCAGCGCGGCCTGGTGCCGGCCGAGGCGGTCCAGGCCGCAGCCGACGTCCTCGTCGCAGTCCTCGTCGTGCACGTACTCGCCGTGGCGGATCAGGTAGAGGTGGCGGACGGGCTGCGTATGCGCCGGCCACCCGGCCTGCAGGTCTGCCGCCGCCGCCAGCAGGGTCAACGCCAGGACCGTCGTCGCGACGGCTTTCGTCCTCATCGCTTCCCTCCCCGGGAATCATCCGCCCGCGCGTGTCGATCGCCACCCCGAAGCTAGGCGAACCGGGGGCGTCCGTCGAGCCTCAAGCTCTTGCCACGCCTGCCGAAGACAGGAACGGGAACGGGTGTCCGCGGCCGGAGCGGGCGGCCGTTTCCGGATCGCCCGTCACCGGAGGCTGCCCATGTTTTCTGGTATGTCCCTGCGCACGAAGCTGCTGACCGCCGGGGTCAGCGTCACGATCGCGCCGCTAGCGGTACACATGCTGCTCGACCTCGACCACGTCGGGCTGGACATGCTGCTGACCAGCCTGACGGCGGTGATCCTGGCCGTGTTCGTCTGGTCGTTCGTGGCTCGGAGCATCAGCCGCGACCTCTGGCTGGTGGCGAAGCGGCTGGGCGGGGCCAGCACCCACATGGTCACGGCGTCGCGCCAGGTCGCGGGCGGCGGGCAGCACACGGCGCAGAACGCCGTCGACCAGGCGGCCAACCTGCAGGAAGTGACGGCCACGCTCACGCAGCTAGTCGGCATGACGGGCCGCAACGCCGACAGCGCCCGCGAGGCCAACCGCGAGGCCGGCGAGGCCTGCCGAGAGGCGGCGTCCGGCAGCGAGGCGATGAGCCGGCTGGCCGGCACCGTCGGGCGCATCAAGTCCGCCGCCGACGAATCGGTCAAGATCGTGCGCAACATCGACGAGATCGCGTTCCAGACCAACCTGCTGGCGCTCAACGCCGCCGTCGAGGCGGCCCGGGCCGGCGACGCCGGCCGCGGCTTCGCGGTCGTCGCCGAGGAGGTGCGCAACCTCGCCCGGCGCAGCGCCGAGGCGGCCAGCACGACCACGGCCCTGATCGAGGAGTCGCGGGTCATCGCCGCCGACGGCGTGCGGGCGTCCGAGGAGGCGGCCGCGGTGCTGCGGCGCATCGCCGGGGGTGTCGAGCGCGTCAGCCACCTCGTCCGGCAGGTCGACACGGCCAGCAGCGAGCAGTCGCGCGACCTCGTCCAGATCAACGAGACGGTCGTGCGCATGGACCGGGTCGTCCAGAACAACGCGGCCGGGGCCGAGGAGTCGGCGGCCGCCAGCCAGG
>DYDD01000360.1:1960-2060 GCA_020718045.1 Fibrobacter sp.
CAGCTGCTGGACCTCGTCGCCGATCTGGAGCGCGTGGTGACGGGGGCGGAGACCCGTGCCGTGAACCGTCCGGGCCGGGAGCGCGCCGCCGCGCCGCCGC
>DYDD01000081.1 GCA_020718045.1 Fibrobacter sp.
TTTGGACCGGCGCCCGCCGCACTTTTGCTCCGGCGTTTACATCTAACCAACCCTAACCAATTGTCCCTCTTTGACTAACGTTGGGACAGTAGTGACCCCGTGTCTATGATCATCGCTTCGGAAATGCCGGGATGGATCTGCTTCAGGATCGCCGTCGCGACTTCCTTGCGCTGCCTCGCGAAGTACAGGTGGTTCAGGCACGCCACCTGGGAGGAAAGCAAGTGACCCGTCGGACCGCCGTTGTCGCTCTTCCACCAGGAGATTCCATAATCCGCAAAGTATTTCTTGGCGTCGTCACGAATCCCACCCCACAGGTTCAGGGCCGCATCCTTCAGAACGAATTCCCGTTCCTTTTCGAAAAACACGCCTTGTCCTGGATCCCGGAATACGGACTGCCTGATGCCCTCAACCTTTTGCCGCTGCGCTTCGCGATAGTTCAAGGCATGCTCCTTCTGTGATGAATTCGATTCGAGTGCGATCACATTGCACGTGTGCCCTGGCTGCTCTGTACGAATCTTGAAGAAATGAGCGCCGCAATCCCGGGACGTCCCAGGGTCTGCACGATCAAAGTGCTAATGTGATCATGGACATAGATCCAGTTTAGCCGATGCCTGAAGTTGTTACAAGATGTTGCGGGGGTTCGAATTTCCACTTGGGGGGATTGTCACCGTTTTACGGTCCTGATATAATCAGAGTGTTCTAGTATGAATTACCACTCCATCCTGGAGGTTCCCATGCGCCCCTTACTACTGCTCGCCGCGCTCGCCCTGCTCTGCGCCGCGCCCGTGTCCGCCCAGGTCCTCAACGGCGATTTCACGACGTCGATCGCGTCCTGGACCACGTCCTCGACGGGCCCGTCGGTCTCCCACCACCCGTCCAACGGCAACCCCGGCGGCGCCGCGTACATCTTCTACAACTGGACCGCCGGCAACGCCTCCCTCATGCAGACCTTCAACTGCGGCACCTCGCACGACGGCGGCGGCAACTGCGCGATCTCGCTGGACTACCGCTACTACCTGTCCGCCGGCACCGAGATCCAGGTGGTCGTCGAGATCGACAACGTGGTCGTCTACACCGTGAACCTCACGTCCGAGAACTCCCAGTGGATCACCGTCCCGCTGGCGGTGGCCTGCGGCTCCCACGACCTGAAGATCACCGCGAACACCATCACCATGGGCAGCTTCGGCAGCTGGAGCGTCTTCGTCGACAACGTGACCGCCGAATGCACCGAAATCGTGGCCGACGAGTCGCAGACCTGGGGCGCGATCAAGGGGATCTACCGTTAGCAGGAACCGGCGCAGGGAGCGGGGTCGTCGCCCCGCTCCCACTGCAGCGTCGTGTGGCCGATGCCGAAGCGGTCGTGGAGTTCCCGGCAGGCCCGGGCCAACAGCTCGTCGTCGTCGCGCGGGTCGGGCTTGACGAGGTGGGCGGTCAGGGCGGACTCGGTCGTGCTCATGCCCCAGATGTGCAGATCGTGGACGGCCTCGACTCCGGGCAGATCCCGCAGATAGGCCGCGACGGCCTCGGGGTCGATCCCCGACGGCACCGCCGCCAGGGCCAGGTCGAGCGACTCGCGCAGCAGGCCCCAGGTCCCGATCAGGATCACCGCCGCGATGACCAGGCTGACGGTCGGGTCGAGCCACTGCCACCCGGTCGCGAACATGACCGCGCCGGCGACCATCACGCCCGCCGACACACCTGCGTCGGCCGCCATGTGCAGGAACGCGGCGCGCAGGTTGAGGTCGTGCTTGCGCCCCTTCACGAAGAGCAGCGCGGTGGCCGTGTTGAGCACCAGGCCGGCCGCCGCCACCCAGATGACGGTCTCACCGATCACGTCGGCCGGCCGCCCGAAGCGCTGCAGCGCTTCCCAGGCGATCCCGCCCACCGCCACTAGCAACAGCACCGCGTTGAGCATCGCCGCCAGGATGGACGAGCTGCGCCAGCCGTAGGTGCGGCGCTCCGAACGGCTGCGCTGCGCCAGCCGCGTGGCGCCCCAGGCCAGCAGCAGGCCGAGCACGTCGCCCAGGTTGTGCCCGGCGTCCGCCAGCAGCGCCAGCGAACGCGCGGCCACACCGAAGCCGGCCTCGACGATCACGAAGCCGACGTTGAGCGCCACGGCGACCGCGAAGATGCGGTTGTAGTCGTGGGGGGCGTGGACGTGCGTCATGTCGCCCGGCCGTTTGATGGATGATCCCGGTGGTCCCTGACATCAGGGACGCACGGCATCATCGTGCAAGAAACGTGAAGGGGACGCCTCATGCGCCTTCTCCCGTCTTGGCGCGCTCGGCGTCCAACAGCTGGTGGATCCGATCGAGAGGCCCTCCACGAGGATCCACCTGGTCGTCCCAGCCCCTGACGTGGAACGTTTTCTCGAGCTCGATGAGCGCCTTGCGCTTCAGGTCGTCTTCCATCGTCTCCCAGGCGCCGCGCGACAGCACGGCGAGCACTTCCGAGACCTGGTGAAGCCGATCGTACTGCTTCGATTCCAGAAGTTGGTGGGCCAGTTCGTGCAGCGGCTCCATCATGGCACCGGCGAACGCCTGCGGTTTGTCCGGTCCCATGGGTCTCCCTTCGGTGCGCGAACATGGCGGCCACCATGGAATTGATGAAATGATCCGCCCACACCTGGACGTCCAAGTGTAGGCGGGATCATCGATCAACAATGTGGTGCCAGTCCACGCCTATCAGCGCGCTAGGGCGCGATCGCCCCCTCCGCGGGCCAGCTCGTGTCGCCCACCCGTTCGAGGTTCATCTCGAGGAAGCGCACCGGCTCCCGGCCGGGCACGATCCGGTCGCCGACCTCCACCCACCGGCCGCCCTCGATCGTCGCCGTGTAGCGGATGGTCATCGGGCCCGCAGGGATCTCCCAGACAAACCCTGCGGCCGTCGGCGTCAGCGCGTAGTCGCCGACGAAGCCCATGGCATACGAGTGCATCGTGTAGGCGCTTTTGGCCGGGTCGTAGGAGATCGTGCCGAACGCGTTGAAGGCGAGTTTGCCGTCCGCCTCGTAGCCGCGGCCCTCGACCACCTTCACCGCCCCGTCCAGGAACGGTCCCACCCGCTCGGTCTGGGTCAGGACGTGCTTCTCGCCGGACGGCAGGATGGTCCACGCGGAGCCCTTCCAGACGCCGTCCATGTAGGAGAGCTTGGCCAGGGCGGCCTTCTGCGCGGCGACGAGGACGGCGGGGTCGGGGCGGCCCTGGGTCTGCGCGGCCGACGGCAGGGCGACGGCCGCCAGCAGGAGTGCGAACATCGCGATCCGGTATCTGAACATGTCGGGTTCTCCTCTCGAGTACATGGTGCCTAACCGCCGGCGGGCACCCGGCAGCAGAGCCTGATCACATTCGTCGGTTCGTCCCCGATCAGCGTCAGGGTCGCCCTGTCGTTCTCGTAGCGGACGATCCACACCGACGAATCCATGAGGGTCGTCAACGTCACCCGGTTGCTTGTGACGCTCCAGACTCCGCTCATGGCGATCGGATCGGCGGGCTCGCCCGAATACGTGACTTCGCCCGCGAGCGCGAAATCGCCGCCCACGCCGAACGTGACGCTGCCGGTCGCGGTCCCCGCGACGCCGTGGTCGGCGAAGCCGATGAGATCCCAAGTCCCGGTGAGCATACGGGCGGGATCGTCGTCGCCGCATCCCGCGAGCAGGGCGATCGCCAGCAGCGACGGCAACCAACCGCGGTGTTTCCTGTTCATGGTCTGGTCACCTTTCAGAGATGGCGCTGTCCTTCATCGAACCAGATGAGTTCGGCCCACTTCACCTCAGGCGGCAGGAACATCCCGCCCAGCGGACAACTCCAGACCGAGGAGCCGTGCTCCTCGTCCCCGATGTGGACCCAGCCGTCCGCCGCCCGCTCCCCGCTCCCGCATTCGGCGAAGATGCGGAGGGTCATTGGCATGGGACCAAGATACCCAGCGGCTCCGGCGGCGCCAACCGGCATGCGGAAGCGGGCGGGGTCACCCCCGCCCGCCATGCCTCTCGGTTGCGGGAGGCTCTCACTTCAGCAGCACCAGTTTGCGCGTCGACGCCGGCCCGCCCGCCGCCTCGAACCGCGCCACGTACGTCCCGCACGCCACCGCCTGCCCCGCATCGTCGCGGCCGTCCCAGACCGCCTCGTGCCGACCGGACGGACGCGTCGCGGCCACCAGGGTCCGCACCCGCAGGCCGCGCAGGTCGTACACCTCCAGCTTCACCGGGCCCGCGGTCGCGAGGTCGTACACGATGTTCGTGCGCGGATTGAAGGGGTTCGGGTGGACCGACACCAGCACCGTGGCCGCGGGCGCCGGCGGCGGGCCGTCGTCGACCCCCGTGACGCCTTCGTGCATCCGCAGGCGGTACGAGCCGGCTTTCGCGAGTTCGGCGGCACCGGACTTCCAGACGGCCAGGCAGTAGTAGTCCGTCGTCGGGATCGTCACCGTGAACCACTCGTCCTGGCCGGGGCCGTTCAGCCACGCGGCGCCGTCGGTGACGAGCGTCGACTTCTTCTGGAAGGCCGTGTCCGCCGGGTGAAGGCTGATCCCCCAGTCCACGTCGCCCGACAGGTTGTCCAGCCGGAAGGCCCACAGCCCGGCCGTCAGCCGGAATTCCCGCAGGTCGAGGATCCGGTTCGCGGCGAGCGTCCAGGGCCCGTAGGTGCCCGTGTCGTTCGCGAGGCAGTAGAGCGATGCCACCCCTTCGGCCGTGTACCCCTCGGCGCCGCTCTGCAGCAGCACGCCCACGTCGTAGGCGGCCAGGGGGGTGGCGTTGTAGTTGACCAGCACGAAGTCGGACTGCCCGGCGCCCCAGCCCGAGATGGCCAGGTTGGCCGCGAAGCCGTCCTGGGCGCCGTCGAGCCGCGGGTGCAGCCGCACGTCGACGTCGGATGCGGCGCCCGGCATCACCGCGACGCCGGCCCAGTAGCCGCCGCCGATGGTGGGGCGCAGGCCGTCGCAGTTGTACCAGGTATCCACGCCTGCAGGCACCTCGTCCCAGCCGCCGATGCGGTTGGGCGGAGCCGAGCGTGCCACGGGCGTGGCGAGAGCCAGGCCTTGGGGTGACCAACAGTACTGCTCGCCGTAGTCGTTGTCGGTCTCGTCGGTCTCATCGATCGTGGAGTTGCGGTCGAGCATCAGCGCTAGCGTGTGCCGGCCGCCGCGCACGGTGCGGGCCGTCGGAGAGTTGGTCGTGCGCACCTGGTTCGGCGTCACCGAAGTGTACGACCAGGTGACCGCCGGCTCGCCGTCCAGACACACCGTCGCCCGCGGCGTGTTGCCGGGGTCGTTCCATCCGTTCGGGCTGTTGTTGCGGAAGGCGAAATTGTAGTACGTCGACGCAGCGTTGCCGTGCAGGGTGTCCGGCAGCGCCACCGACCCGGCCGTGCCGTCGCTGGCCGGCCGCGGCACCAGCGGGGAATGCCACCCGGCGACGAGATATGGCTCGAAGTCGGGCAGCGTGCGCTCGATCTCGATGACGAGCGGCAGCGCCGCGGCCCCGGCGCCGCACGTCTGGTCGCGGTAGACGGCCAGGCCGTGGTGGCCGATCCCGGTGACGCGCATGTGCATGCGCGCCCGCCCCGCGAGGTTCGAGGCGACCGCCAGGCTGAAGTCCTGCAGGTCGCCGACTGTGAAGTCCTCGTCGAACCACGCGGCCTGGACCGGACCCTGCGCCGGAGTTACGTCCACCGTGATAGTGATCCATCCCGTGTCGGCCGCCGTCACGGAGAACTCGCGCAGCAGCAGCATGTGGTTCAGCGGCAGCGTCGTGGCGACCGAGTCGCCGACCGCCATCTGCGTGCTGATCACATGCACCGCCTGATAGTCGCCGCCGCCCTCGCTGCCCTGGACGACGCCGACGTCGTAGTCGTGCAGACCCACCTCGTTGCGGTTAACCAGCACGGCGTCGGTCAAACCAACCCCACGGGCGGAGTAGCCGACGTTGGCGGCGAAGCCGTTGCCAGACCCGGTCGAGGCCGCGTGCAGGCGGCAGTCGTAGTCCTCGGTCGCGACCAGCGGCCGGGTCACGACGGCGTTCCACTCGCCGCTCGAGCTGAAGCGCAGCCCGTCGCAGTTGTACCAGGTGGTCGAGCCGTCGACGACCGAACTCCAGCCGCCGGCCCGGCTCGGCGGCGCGGCGCGCGTGACGAGCGTGCCGGCCGTCAGCGGCAGCGGCGTCCAGACCCACTGGTGGGCCCAGAAGTTGTCGACTTCGTCCGGCTCCGAGAGCGCGCCGAGGTCGTCGTGCTGCGCCTCGAAGGTGTGGCGCCCGCCGCGGATCGTCAGCGGACCGCGGTTGATCGAGTAGTAGGAGACGCCGGCGCCGGCGGCGCCGTACGAGAGCCCAGCCAGCCCCGCGCCGTCGACGGCCAGCCCCACGTGGAAGCCGCTCGCGGTGGCCAGTTCGCCGCTGTTGCGGCCGCGCACGTTCCAGTACGTGGCGACGCTGTTGCCGGCGAGCGAGGTCGGTTCGGTAACGCTCGTGGAAGTGGCGTCGTTGGTCGCGCGCGGCACCAGTTCGCGCGCCCAGCCGGCGGCCAAGTACGGCTCCAGGTCGGCCAGTTCGGCGGCGCGGATCGTGAACGGGCCATGGGAGACGTAGTCGTCGCTCCAGCGCCCGTCGCGGTCGACGGCGCGGATGCAGAAGTAATACGTCCCCGGCGCCAGGATCGCGGAGGTGTAGTGGTTCCAGACCGGGATGTCCTGCGTGGCCGCCGGCAGGGCGGGCGCGGCCGTCGACAGGGTGAGGCCGTAGCCGGCGAGCCCCGAGATGTCGTCGGTGGCGTTGGTCCAGAAGAACTCCACCGTGCGGTCGGGTGAGTCGGAGCCGACGGCGTGGCTCGAGGTGAGGTTCGTGACCGCGCCCGGCTTCTCCTCGTCGAAGTCCAACCCGCAGTTCTTCCCGGTCTCCCACAGGTCGCGGACGTGTGCCGGGTAGCGCGCGCCGTAGTCCCGCAGGAACTCCAGGGACGAGACGGGCCGATCGAGGCTGGCGACCGTGAAGATCTCCTCCGAGCCGAGCGCCAGCGCGTCGTTCCAGTCGCCGTAGACGCCGTGCGCGTCCTGTTCGTCGTCCTCGATGTCGCGCAGCGCCGCCGCCGTGAACCCCTCGGAGTTCAGCGGGTCGGCGTAGCTGCCCTCGCAGGTGTCGAGCGATTCGAAGTCGCGGTGCCAGAGCGCGTCCAGGCCGTAGTCGTCCTCCAGAGAGCGGGTGAAGGCGTCGGCCAGCCAGTCGCTCCAACCGGCGAGGTAGGCGCCGGCCGGGTTCTCTCCGCACCAGTAGCAACTGCTGCAGTAGTCATCCCCGTCGCAGACCCCGTTGCAAAGGTCGCTCCACGGATGCGCGGAGAAGTGGGTCAGCCAGTGGTGGCCGTACAGGAAGGCGAGCGTGTCCTCACGCCACTGGTGGCCGCAGCAGATGGAGATCGTGTCGTCGTAATAGTCGGGATGGGTGGAATCCCAGCCCGGCCACACCAGCGTGACGTGTGGCGCGTCGCCCCCGCCGTGGTCCTCGATCCAGCGGTGCACCCGCGTCAGCGTGGACAGGAGGTGCAGCACGCACATCTCCCTCTCCTCGGTGATGGTGAGGGTGCCCCAATCGAGATCGGTGCCGCCGTAGTTCTCGACGATGCCGGTGGACCAGCCGTAGCCGTGACCATAGCCGCCGTCCTCCGTCCTCAGGTAGGCGTGCTCGCTCCAGCCCCTGATCATCAACCAGATGTCCGGATCGTCGGCGCCGTTGGTGTAGGTGAACGTCCGGCTGAAGTAGCCGTCCGCGTCCGTGTAGGTGGACGACAGCTGCTCGGGACCCCACCAGCCGTCATCGTCCCAGATCTCGACCATGATCCCGTCCACGCCGGCCCAACGGCCGTCCTGGCGCTGGTAGACGAGACGGCCCCGAACGGTGAGGCTGTAGTCCCTCTCGCCGTCCTTCGCCGTGACGGCCGGCGCCGCGGTGGGTGGCTGCACGATCCGCGCGCCGCGACCAGGCGGCACCTCCACCGGCGCCCGCACGACCCGGATCGTGTCCGGGCGCACGACTGCCGCTCCGGCGGTCCGCCCGCCCGCCGGCGGCGTGAGCGGGGAAGCCGCCGCGGCGGCCGCGAAGACGACCAGCAGGAGGCCGGCCGTCAGCATCGACAGGCTGGTTCCACGCATCGTCCCCACCTCCTAGCGCCGCGCCGCGTCGCCGCGCGGCGCCTCGTCATGACGCTCCACCGGCACGATCGCCGGTTGCGGCGCCGCCATCTCCGCCAGCGCCGCCTCGATCCGCTCCGCCTGCTCGACGCGCCCCTCCAGCCGCGCGTGCTCCGCCTGCGTGCGCATGACCTGCAGTTCGGTGTCCTGCTTCACCTGCTCGATCTCCCGCTGCAGCGACAGGAAGGCCGCCCCGTCGGCCGTAGCCGGCACCCGCGCCTCCAGCGCGGCGAGCTGCGCCGCCTCCCGGTCCAGCAGCGCGCGGATCGCCTGCTGGCAGGGTGTGAGGCTCTCCGGCTCTCGCGGGGCCACGGCTGCCGTCGCCGTCGTCTCCACCCCGTCGGGATCCGCGACAACCGGCGCCGCCGTCTCGGGGGGCGTCCCCGCCACCACTGCCGTCCCGGCCATCAGGCCGCAGACGATGATCAGGAACAGGATCGCAAGCTGCCGCTTCATGACACGACCTCCCGACGCGAGGGGACCGATGCGCCGTCCAACCCCTGGTTCGGCGCGCCCGATCGTATCACTATTGAATACATGATTTCAAGAAAGATGGGCGGGGATCGGGAGGGTATCGCAGCCACACTTCCCCGGGGTCGCGCGGAGAGGCCCCGGCCGTTGCCGGCCAGGGCCCCGGGAGACGCGCGCTATGCGCGGCTAACTGTTTGCTGTTACTTCAAAAGCGTCATTTTCCGCGACTCCCCGTACCCTCCGTCCGTCGTCAGCCGGTAGAAGTAGGTGCCGCTGACGGCGGCGCGGCCGCGATCGTCCCGTCCGTCCCAGCCGTAGACGCCAGCGTAATCGCCGGCAGACAGCCGCCCCTCGACCACGGTGCGCACGCGGTGGCCACGCAGGTCGAAGACCGCCAGGGACACCGTCGCGTCGCGGTCCAGCGCGAAGCTGAACTTCGTGCTGGGGTTGAAGGGGTTGGGGTGGTTGGCGCCCAGCAGGGTCGCGAGCGCGGGCGTGGGCACGCCGGTCGCGCCGCCGTTGGACGCGCCCGGGGTCCCCTTGTCGCCGGTGCCGAAGACCGCGGTGCTCTCGGCCCAGTTGGTGCCGACGTTGTTGTCGCCGGTGCCAGACCAGGCCATCGAGGCGCCGTTCGGGTCCGGCCACACCGGGCCGCCGTCCCACATCACCGCGTCGACCTCGCGGGCGAACGTGTCGACGAGGATCAGCTCGTCGTCGGCGTTGCTCAGCAGGACACCCGCGTACTGGTAGAACAGCGTGACGCCCTCGGCGGCCATGGCCGTCGCGTTCACGCCGAGCACCTTGTACTCGCCGGGGTTGATGACCAGCGGGCCGCCGTTGGTGATGACGTGGCTGTCGAGGCCCGAGTCCATGATCGTCCAGCCGTTGAGGTCCACGGCCGTGGTGCCGGCGTTGCGGATCTCGAACCACTCGCCGTCGGTGTCGGCCAGCAGCAGCGGGTTCTGCATGATCTCGGTGATCACGATCTGCGGCAACGGGCCGAGGTCGCTGATCGCGGCGGTGGAATTCGCGGCGATCGGGTTGCCGGCGACGTCCTGGACGTCGTTCACGCGCACGGTGTGCGGCGTGCCGCTGAGCGAGGCGGCCACCGTCAGCAGGACCTGCGAGACGTCGGCCTGCAGGACCGCGGAAACGACCGCGACCGTGTTGCCGGGGACGGCGGTCTGGTAGACCTCGTAGTTCCCTTCGTCCTCGGCCGTCAGGGCCGAGACGGCCTCGCTGAACTGCAGCAGCACGTCGACGGTGCCGTCGAGCGCGGCGGCGACCAGCGTGGGCGGCGTCACGTCCGGGCCCTGGCCGTTGTTCACCAGGTCGGAGGCCAGGCCGGCGATGATCTGGCCGGCGCTCGCGTAGGTGCCGCCGGCGCCGGCGGCCTCCAGCTCGTCGCCCACCAGCCAGGTTGCGAGGCCGGGGGCCAGGTCGTCGTCCACGCGCACGACCACGGGGCCGGAGCCGTCGTTGATCGTGAAGTTGTGGGCGGGGTTGGTGCCGGTGGTGGCGGAGATGGCCGTGATCGGGCCCACGGCCGCGACGTAGCTGCCCTCGTTGGCCGCGGCGGCCGCGGCCAGGGTGGCCTGCAGGGCGGGCGCGAGCGGCGGGTTGCCGCCGCTGACCAGCTCGACCTCGTAGTTGACCAGCTCGACCGTGGTGCCGAACCAGTACGCCGTGCCGGTGACCTTCACGAGGTTGCCGGTGGCGTTCAGCAGCGCCGCGCCGGTGCTGCGGGTCGTGCCGAAGATGTTCAGGCCGCGGCCCGCGGTGTCCTGGATGTAGGCGCTGACGGAGACGCCGTCGGCCTTGTAGTCGCCGGGGATGTAGACCTGGCCCTGGACCATGATGACGTCGCCGGCGTAGCCGAGCGAGTCGGCGTGCACCGAGGCGATGGGCGTGATCATCTCCGGGGCGACGGTGTAGCCGTAGAAGCCGGTCGCGGGGCTGGTGCCGAACAGGCCGTCGTTGTCGGTGGCCTCGACGAAGTACTCGACCAGGGAGCCGTCGGCGGCCCCGGGGATCGTCCCGGCGTAGGTCGCGCCCTCGGACAGCGTCATCGCGGCGGACGTCGCGCCCGCGCCGTCGACCTGCCAGTACAGGCGCACCTCGGTGATCGTGCCGTCGTTGTCGGTGGCGTCGGCGTAGACGGTGACCGCCTCGGCGGGCGTCGGCAGCAGACTGCGGTGGTAGACGTTGGCCACGTCGGGGGCCTGCGGGACGATGCCGCCGTTGGAGACGCCGGGGGTCGGCGCCTGCACGACGTAGGCCGTGGTGACCAGCGGGCCGCCGGCGCCGTCGGGGCTGCGCTGGCAGGATTCGTTGGCGCCGTTGGCATTGCCGTTCTCGTCGATCTGGGGCTGGCCCGGGGTCAGCGTGGCCAGCAGGACGGGGTCGTCGGCGTCGGCGGTGTCGTAGACGATGGCGTCGACGAGGTTGGTCGCCGTCACCGGCGTGTTGATCGGGAAGTCGGCGCCGTTGGCGGTGTAGAGGGCCACGGCATCCTGGCCGTTCTGCAGGACGTTGGAGTTGAAGATGATCGAGGGGGTGGGCACGACGCCGACGTTGCCGAGCAGGAAGAAGCCGTTGGCGTCGAGGCTGTACCCGTCGAGGTCGTACGCGGCGTACGACAGGTCGTTGGAGCCGTTGTAGAACACCAGGACCAGGCCGTCCAGCGCCTGGCTCGGCGTGCCGTACAGCTCGACGAATTCCAGGACGTCGGTCGACGGGGTGTCGGCGTCGGTCTCGTTGATGAGCACGTCGGCGCGGGCCGAGCCGGCCGCGGCCAGGACGAGCAGCATGGCCAGGATGATGCGGAGACCGGAGTGTCCGCCGTTTCGTGAGGTGCGCATCGCCATCATCTCCTGTTGTCGAGGGGCCGTCGGGCGTAGGGCGAAAGCCGGGAAACTACCCGGAGTCTAGCACATCCGGACGACGGCGGCGGGACTTTGAACACGGGGATCCGGTTGCCGGGCGCGGCGGGCCGCCTGCCCGGCCGGATTATGCTGGCCTCGCGCGCCGATCGTGGGCATCCTGTGGGCATGAACACCACCAAACGCTCCCCCATGCGCCTGCTGCTCGTGATCGCCGGCGCGCTGGTCCTGCTGGTCGCCGGCCTGCTGCTCTTCTTCCCCGTCGGCCGGATCAAGACCCT
>DYDD01000361.1 GCA_020718045.1 Fibrobacter sp.
CTGCCGGCCGCCGTCACGCAGCCGTTTCGCACGGGCCCGAAGCGCAGCCGCGCGCGGGCGGCCAGGGCGTCCAACACGTGGAAGCCGAGGTTGTGCCGCGTCCAGGCGTAGCGCTCGCCTGGGTTGCCCAAGCCCACGACCAGCTGCAAGTCCGTCCCCCTTCGGGCGCGCGGCGTGGCCGCACACGCGAACGGCGAGGCGGCCGCAGCCGCCCCGCCGTGATCCCGCACCGGCGCGACGGCCGGCAGCGCCTACTTCGCGTCGTCCTTCTTCTCGGCAGCAGCGGGCTCGCCCTCGGCGGGCGCCGCGGCGGCTTCGATGAAGGTGTGGGTGTTCAGCTTCAGGATGATCTCGTCGGCGTCGGTGAGGATCCGGCCCTTGTCCAGGACGAGGTTCCGCACGGTCAGCTTGTCGCCGATCTTCAACTCGGTGTAGTCGACGTCCAGGTGCGCAGGCACGTCGCGCGGCAGGCATTCGATCTCGACGGTGCGCCGCACCACGTCCACGATGGCGTCGCCCGCGCGCACCAGCTTGTTGGCCTCGCCGTGGATGTTCAGGCCCACCTCGAGGGTCAGGGGCACGTCCAGCGGGATCTCCAGCAGGTCGCAGTGGTAGACCATGTCGGACACCGGGTGCTGCTGCAGGTCGCGCATCACGGCCACGAAGTTCTCGCCGGTGCCCTCGACCTTCAGGGAGAACATGAGGTTCTGGCCGCCGTGCGTGTCGAGGATGCGCTCGAACTGGACGGTATCGAACTCCAGGTTGCTCGCCTGCTCGCGGTTGTTGCCGTAGACCACGGCGGGCGTGCGGCCGGACGCGCGCGTCCGGCGGTTCGCGTTCTTGCCGGCGGTCGTCCGGGGATAGACGGTCATGTCGATCAGAGCCATGGCAGCAGCCTCCACCAGAAGTCGTGTGCGTCGTCGGCCGCGGGCACCGGATGCCGCGGCCCATCCCCGGGGGACACGCCGGAACTCCCGGTCGCGCGGCTTTCGCCGGCGCACCGCGGCCCGGCACGGGGTCGGCGGTCATTCCGCCTCAAAGACCGCCAAATAAAGCATTTTCCCGGGGGAATGTCAAGGACCGGGACCGGGCGTCAGACGAACAGCTTGCTGACGGTCTTTTCCAGGTGGATCCGCTCGATGGCGTCGGCCAGCAGGCCGGAGAGGTCCAGGACCTTCACCTTGGGGCACTCGGCCCCCCGGGTGAAGGGCAGCGTGTTGCTCACCACGACCTCGGACACGCTCGAGGCCGCCAGGCGCTCGAGGGCCTGGCCGGAGAAGATCGGGTGGGTGGCGCAGGCCGTGACCGACGCGGCGCCGTTCTGCAGGCAGACTTCGGCCGCCTGGGTGATGGTGCCCGCGGTGTCGATCATGTCGTCGAAGATGATGACGTCCATCCCGCGCACGTCGCCGATGAAGTTCATCACCACCGCCTCGTTGGGGCGCGGCCGCCGCTTGTCGATCACCGAGAGCGGCGCCTCGAGGCGCTTGGCGAAGGAGCGCGCCATCTTGATGCTGCCGACGTCGGGGGCCACCACGGCCAGGTTCTCCCGCGAGCGGTCCTTGAAGTGCTCGAGCAGGACCGGCGCCGAGTAGAGGTGGTCCAGGGGGATGTCGAAGAAGCCCTGGATCTGCGGCGCGTGCAGGTCGATCGTCAGCACGCGGTCCGCTCCCGCGGTGGTGATCAGGTTGGCCATCAGGCGCGCCCCGATCGGCACGCGCGGCTGGTCCTTGCGGTCCTGGCGCGCGTACCCGAAGTACGGCAGCACCGCGGTGACCCGCCGGCAGGACGCCCGCCGCACCGCGTCGATGAGCAGCAGCAGCTCCATCATGTTCTCGGCCGGCGGCTGCGTCGGCTGGATGATGAACACGTCGGTGCCGCGGATGTTCTCCTTGATCTTGATGTTGATCTCGCCGTCGGAGAAGCGCGCGACCTCGACGCTGAGCAGGGACTTCTCGAGGTGGGCGGCGATCTTCTCCCCCATCTCGCGGTGGGCGTTGCCGCTGATCAGCACGAGCTCGTTCATGGCCGGGGGTCC
>DYDD01000082.1 GCA_020718045.1 Fibrobacter sp.
CTGCCGCCGCGCCTCGAGGTCGACCCCGCCGACGGCGGCGGCTGGCGCTCCGTCGGCCCCGACGGCCGTCTCGCCGTGAGTTACGCCGCGACGGGCCCGCGCACGCTGCGCCTGCGTGCGACGACGTCCGACGGCGCCCTGCGCCACGCCGCCTTCACGCTCGAGGTCGCCGCGCTGCAGACCCCGCAGCCGACCGCGACCTGGCCCGTGACGGCGAGCGTGCCCTACGACGGCGCGACCGGCGCCGGATCGGCGTACGTCTACCTCGCCGAGGGCCGCACCCAGCTGACCAACCCCGTGGTCGTGGTCGAGGGCTTCGACCTCGACGACACGATGGGCTGGGACGTGCTCTACGAGATGCTGAACCAGGAGCAGCTCATCGAGACGCTGCGCGCCGAGGGCTTCGACGCCGTGGTGCTGGACTTCGCGTCCGCCACCGCGCCCATCCAACGCAACGCCTTCGTGCTGACCGAGCTGCTCGGCATGGTCCGCGCGGCCGTCGGCCCGCAGCGCACCAGCGCGCTGATCGGCGCCAGCATGGGCGGCCTGGTCTCGCGCTACGCCCTGGGCTGGCTGGCGCAACATCAGATCGAGTCCGGGGTGCGCACCTGGATCGCCTTCGACTCGCCGCAGCGCGGCGCCGTCATCCCGCTGGGCCTGCAGCATTGGCTCGACTTCTTCCAGGACGACTCCGAAGCCGCGGCCTTCCTGCTGAGCCGCCTCGACACGCCCGCCGCGCGGCAGCTGCTGCTGCAGCACCACCTCGCCACGAGCGGCACCGCCGCCGCCCCCGACCCGCTGCGCGCCGCCTTCGAGACCGACCTGCAGGCGGTCGGCCTGCCGACGTGCCGCCGCGTCGCGGTGGCCAACGGCTCGGGCGCTGCGACGAATCAGGGCTTCGCCCCCGGCCAACAGATCATCCGCTACGAGTACGATTCGTTCCTGGTGGACATCCGGGGCAACGTGTGGGCGGTGCCGCAGCAGACCTCGGCGCGCATCTTCCAGGGCGTGAAGAACGTGATCTGGCCGCTGCCGGACACCTACCAGGACGTGACCGTCGCCGGCGCCGTGTCGTGGGACGGTGCGCCCGGCGGCTGGCGGGCGTCGATGGCGCAGATGGACACCACCAGCGTGCCCTACGGCGACATCGAGGCCCTCTTCGGCCACCACTGCTTCGTGCCGACGATCAGCGCGCTGGACCTCGCCGGCGTCGGGCCGCTGCACGACGTGCTCGCGGATCCCGACCTGATGAGCCGCACCACCTTCGACGCGCTCCACGTGCCGCTGCAGAACCAGGAGCACGTGACCATCACGCCGGAGTCGGCGCTCTGGTTCCTGGACGAGGTACGCGAAGGCGTGACCGCGGCCGAGGCGATGCCGGCGGTCGCCGCCGCGCCGCTGCGGGCGTTCCCGAACCCCTTCAACCCGCGCACGACCGTGAGCTTCGAACTGCCGTCGGCCGGCCACGCCCTCCTGGAGGCCTTCGACCTGCGCGGCCGCCGCGTCGCGGTCCTGCTCGACGCCGACCTGCCGGCGGGGTGCCAGGCGACGGTCTGGGACGGGGGCGCCGGCGGTTCATCCCCGGCGGCGGGCGCCTACCTGTTGCGGCTGCGCGCCGCGGGCGGGGTGAGCACGGCCCGGGTGATGCTCGTGGAGTGATCGCGCCGCGAACGGTCGTCCGGGTTCCCGCACCTGCGCCGGCGCGACGCGCGCCCTGGGATGACGCCATGGTCGATCGACACCGCAGCGGGAGCGAGGCGTTCCTCTTGCTGCTGGTCCCGCCCGCCGTCGTGGTCGCCGCCCTGGCGGGCCTGCACAGCGTGTGGGCCGTCTTCCTGACCTACCACTTCGGGATCTGCCTGCTCGGACCGCTGATCGACAACGTGCTGCTGCGGCGCCGCACCTGGCGCGCCCACGCGCGGGAAGTGGGGTGGACCGGCGGACGGGTCGGGGCCGGCCTGCTCGCCGGCCTCGTGGTCGGCGTCGCGATGGCGGCGGGATCCTGGTTCGGCTTCCAGGTTCTGGAGGGGGTCCTGCTGGTGGACCAGCGCGTCCTGGACGGGCTGGCGGGCTGGGGCGTCGACCGGTCGCGGAGCGGGGCCCTGCTGGCCGTGATGCTGCTGCTCAACGGCCCGGCGGAAGAGTCGTACTGGCGCGGCCACGTCCAGACGCGGCTGGCGGGCTGGCGCCCGCGGCCGGCGGCGATCGCGGCTGCGGCGCTGGCGTACGCGTCCTACCACGGCGTGACGCTGCTGGTGCTGCTGGGGTCGTGGTCCGCGGCGTTGCCGGCGCTGCTGGCCGTGTTCGCCGCCGGCTGCTTCTGGGGCTGGCTGCGCGAACGCTTCGGCAACGCCTGGCCGGCGATGCTGGGCCACGCCGGCGCGACGGTCGGGTACATGATCGTGTACTGGGGCCGCTTCGCGCGGCTCTGACCGCGGCCGGAGGGAGCGGCCTCAGCGGACCAGGCTGACGAGCCGGCTCTCGCGGGTCTCCCCGGACTCCAGCCGGACGACATAGGTTCCCGAAGGAGCCGCACGGCCGCCGGATTCCTGGCCGTCCCAGACGAAGGCGTGCCTGCCGGTGTCGAAATCGCCTTCCGCCAGCACCGCCAACTCGCGCCCCGTGACGTCGAAGACCCGCAGCACGATGCGGCGCCGCCGGTCGAGCGCGACCTCGACCGCGGTCCGCGGGTTGAAGGGGTTCGGCCGCGCGCCGAGCAGCAGCGCGGTCGCCGGCGCTGCCGGGACGTCGACCGCGGACGCGGTGATCGCGACGTCGTCGACCAGCCAGTCCGTCGACGAACTCCCCTGGTTGCCGTAGGCGCTGAAGCGCAGGCTGAACAGGTCGCCCGCCGCTTCCGGCGGCGTGGTGTGCGTGTAGGTGGTGTAGTCGGCCGGCGTACCGCCCGGCGCCAGGATGTTGTTCAGCATGACCCACGCCCCGGTCGCGGTGTCGAAGTACTCCACCCACAGCCGCTGGCCGGCGATCACGCCCAGCGGGCGCACCTTGTAGCTGACGTCGGCCCGGCCCGACAATGCGATCGGCAGGGTGCGGGCGGTGCCCAGGTAGAACTCGGGGTTCCAGCCGCCGCCGTGGGCGATCTGCAGGCGCCCCGAGCTGGGATAGGCGTTGTCGGCGGCCGTCCACTTCGCCGGGTCGAGGTTCACGGCGGTGAAGTTGTCGGTGAAGGGCAGCGTCGCGTGCGGGAACTCGAGTTCGGCCGTGCCCAGGCAGGCCACGCCGGCCAGGTAGCTGCGCAGGCGGGAGGTCGAGAGGGGCCCGAACGAGTGGAGCGCGCAGGAGCAGCCGCCGATGCTCGCGCACATGATCCGACAGATGAACTCATCGTCGTTGCAGTGGTAGAGGGTGCAGTTGTGACCGATCTCGTGCGCCGAGTCCGCGACGCGGTAGGCCATCGCGGTGGTGTAGCGCGACTGGACGATGCTGTAGCCGTCGTAGGTGCTGCAGACGCCCGGGTCGGTGAAGGCGATGCCCACCGCGCTGCCGGCGAGATCCTTGCCGGTGAACACCTGGACCAGGTCCCGCTCGATGCCGGACTGGTTCGCCCGCCACTCGGTGCGGACCTCGACGATGAACGCGTAGGGGTTGGTCGTCGCGTAGGGGTCGGGCTCGGCGGTGCGCACGACGACGTCTCCCAGGACGAACGTCGTCTGGACGTCGAACTCGAACAGGTCGGCCGCGCCGTTGAGCACCGCCTCGATGTCCGCCACCGTGTTGGCCACCGATGAGCCGTTCAGCGTGTAGTACTCGACGTCGGCGTCGCAGGCGATCTCCAGCACGTCGACCGTCGCCGGCGAGCGATCCGTGCGCGCGGCGGGGGACTGCGGCGACGGCGGGGCGTCGGGCGTGGCGCAGGTCGCGTCGCCGGGGGCGAGATCGGACGTGAGCCCCACTGCCACCTGGGCGGGGGAGAGCCCGGCCGCCCGGTCCGGGTCCAGCTCGCGCGCCGGCACGACCGACCACCAGTCGGCCTCGCCGCCGCCGCCCGGCAGCAGCACCGAGGCGTGCAGTTCGCCGCCGACCAGCGATGCGACGACCCGGCTGCCCGGCACGCCCTCGACCCAGCCGCGCCAGGTGGCGGACGGCGGCGGCGGGACCGTCCGCAGCCCGCCGTCGGCCCCCTGGACCCGGACCCGGAAGCGCGGCCCTCGCAGCGAGTGCGGCGTCAACACCAGCCGCGCTTCGCGTCCGCCGAAGACGAGGTCGATCGCCGCCGCCGTGCCGGGCTCGGGCAGGGCGGCTAGCTGCTGCCACACGATTCGGTCGGCGGGCGCGCCGCCGTAGGCGGCGGACGCCGGCGGGACGGGGGCCCACGACAGCAGCAGGGCGAGGCCGGGGAACAGGCTGGAGGATACGACGCGACTGATGGTGGTCATGTCGGCGCTCCTGGCTGAGGGATCCGTGACCCGCGACGGCCTGCGGGCGCAGTTCATCGCCACCGATCCTACCACCGATGAGCGTCGTCTTTCAAGATCGCGACAAATCATGCGCCGGTGGCCGATTAAGTATATCTTGCGAGGTGGACTCCGAATTCAGGAACGCGCCCATGGCTGCACCATCACCGGGAGGCTCGAAGATGTCGATTGCTCGGGAGACGAGACGAACCCTGTCCCTTTCGCTGTTCGTGCTGGCAGCCGTCGCGACCGTCGCCGCCCGCGCGCAGGATCCGATCAGCGCCATGTCCGCGGTCCAGCCCCAGCTGCAGGCCTTCGACGCGGCGGCCGACTCCCTGCTCGCCCTGGTCGCGATCCGCGACGCCGCCGAGATCCAGTCCGAGCTGGGCGAAGCCCAGGCCCGGCGCGCCGAGGGCGAGATGCGCCTGCAGCGGGCGATGGCGATGAAGGCCCGCTCCGAGACCCGCATCCGCCTGAAGCAGAGCGAGCTCGACGCCGTGAAGAGCCGCCTGGACCTGGCCAAGAAGGAGAAGGACGAGGTCCGCAAGCTCGACCTCGAGGGGCAGAAGAAGCAGGCCGAACTGGAGAAGCAGCTCCTGGAGAGGCGCGCCGACCTGCGCGCGCGCGAGGTCGACCACGCCAAGGCGATGGTGGAGCTCGCCGCGGCCTCGGCCCGCGCCTGCGAGGAGGAGCTGAAGCTGGCGGCCAAGCGCGGCGAGCGCGACGCGCTGCTGCGGGAGGCGCTGACGGCGTCGCTGGTGACCCGCCTCCAGGCCGCGGAGCTCGAGATCCGCAAGTACGAGGGCCAGACCCTCGACGCCCGCATCCGGGAGGCCGACCGCCTCAAGGACCTGTCGGCCAAGGAGGTCGAGCTCGCCAAGTCGCGGCGCAAGGTCTTCGACACCCAGCTGAAGCTGGCTATCGGCCGCTAGGCCGCAAGATGACGCGCAGAGGTCCGGGCAGCCGATCGGCGCCCGGACCTCTCTGTTTCCCTCAGGGCGCGAACCCGCTCCAAGCCCCGGGCGGCTCCGCGACCACCTCGACCTCGTCGTCCGTGACCGGATCCCGGAATCCCAGCCGCCGCGCGTGCAGCGCGATCGCCCGCAGCCGCGCATCCTCGTGCTGCTCCCCGAAGGACGCCGTCGACCCGTACTGCGCGTCGCCCAGCACCGGGTGCCCCCGGCTCGCCGCCTGCAGCCGGATCTGGTGCGTGCGCCCCGTCCCCAGCTCGATCTCGAGCCACGTGAACCCGGGTCCGCTGCGCAGCGTGCGGTAGCTCAGCGTCGCCAGTCGAGCGTCCGGGTGGTCCGCCGCGACGATCTCGGCGCGTGGCTCGTCCGGCACCTTGCGCACGTGGTCCGTCCAGGCGCCCGCCGCCGGCGACGGCGCCCCGCCCACCAACGCCCAGTAGAGTTTGCGCACCTGCCGCCGCTCGATCTGCCGGCTCAGCTTGCGCGTGGCCGCGGGCGTGAGCCCCAGCAGCAGCGCGCCGCTCGCCGGGCGGTCCAGGCGGTGCACGACGCCCAGGTGGGCGTCGGGCGCGCGGCCGTCGCGCGCCTGCAGGAAGGCGCGCACGCGCGCCTCCAGGCAGTCGATGCCCGGCGGCGCCTGCGTCAGCAGGCCCGGCGGCTTGCCGACGACCAGGCAGAGCCCGTGTTCGTGAAGGATGTCGAAGCCGGCTGGTGTGATTCGTTCGGGCGTCACGCCGCGCCCCCGCGGCGGTTCACCGGGATTCCCAGGGCATGGTCTCGAGGTGCAGGGCGAGGTCGCCGGCGGTGCGGAAACTCTCGAGGATCAGCGAGCGTCGCAGGCCGCGCAGCACGCCCTTGATCTCGGGCGGGTGCTTCGCGTAGGTGCGGCTCCCGCCCAGCACGTCGTAGAGCAGGCGCACGAGGTTGCAGACGTCCTCCTGGATGTTCGAGCTGCGCGTGCCCGGCCAGCGGTGCAGGTCGAGCAGGCGGACCTCGAAGCTCAGGCCCAGGCGCCGGACGATGACGTTGGCGGCGTGCAGGTCGCCGTGGTAGTCGTTGTTGGCGTGGATCGCCGAGACGCCCTCGGCCAGCGCGTGCAGCAGGTGCAGCCCCTGGAAGACGTCTAGGCGGTGCCCCGGCTGGCGCGCCAGGAACTCGCAGAGCATCTCCCCGTCCACGAACTCGGAGATCAGCACCGACACGTCGGCGCCTTGCGCGCGGATCGTCTCCTGGGTGACGTAGCTGACCAGGATCGGGCATTCGCGCAGCCGGTGCAGGCGCCGCGCGTACTCGTTGAGGGTGTGGTTGCGGGGGTTGCGCTCGGGGAAGAAGAGCTTGGCCGCGCGGTCGATGCCGGTGGCGCGCTCGCGCACCAGATAGACCTCGCCCTCCCAGCCGGCGCCCAGGCGGCGGATCACCTCGAACTTGCGCGCCAGGACGCGCCCCGGCTGCAGGTCGAAGCTGTCCTGGGTCGCGCCCATCGTCGCCTTCCCGTCCCTAGAAGAGGTCGTTGAAGCGCCGTGCGGGCCGCCCGCGCCAGCCGCCCCGGTGCCAGGCGTCGCTGACCAGCAGGGGGAAGGTGACGGTCGCCTCGCCGTAGACCATCTGCTCGTACACCGTGTCCACCTTGCCCCAGGAGCAGGCCTCCTTGAGCGTCGAACCCGAGAGGGCGCCGTCGCGCTCGTCGGCGACGGTCAGCTGGATGGCGTACTTGTGCATCGGCTGCTCGCGGCCCAGGATCTCGGTGGCGACCACCACATCCTGGGTGAAGTTCTTGGGCACGCCGCCGCCGAGCATCAGGATGCCGGTCTCGCCGACCTCCAGCTTGATCTGCGTCAGCTCGCGGAAGTCGGCCACCGAGTCGATGGTCAGGTACTGCTCGCGGCCCCACTGGTGGTGCACCAGGCCGAAGCCGGCCGAGCAGTCGCTGAAGGCGGGGCAGAAGATCGGCACGCCCTTGCGCCAGGCGGCGTGGACGATGGAATGGTCGGCCTTCAGGCCGCGGGACTCGACGAAGGCGCCCATCGCCGCGATGAACTCGCGCGACGAGTAGGGGCGCGGCGCGAGGCCCTCGGCGATCTCGGCGATGGTCATGTCGCAGATGCGCAACTCGTCCTCGTCGATGTAGGTGTCGTAGATGCGGTCGATGGCCAACCCGCGCAGCATCTGGTCGTCGACGAAGGGCGTGCCCTTGTAGTGGCGGAAGCCCAGCGCCTCGAAGAAGTCCTGGTCGACGATGTTGGCGCCGGTGGAGACCACGGCGTCCACCATGTCGTGCTCGATCATCAGGGCGATGGCGTCCTTCAGGCCGGCGCTGATCAGCGAGCCGGCGAGCGTCAGGATCACGCCGCAGCCGTGGTCGGACTCCATGCGGTGCAGGATCCCCGCCGCGGTGGCCAGGTTGCGGGCCTGGAAGGCCATGTCGCGGTAGGAGTCGATCAGCGGCCGCGCGTCGAAGGCCGTGATGTCGACGTGGCGGACCGGGTCCTTGAGGAAATCGCTCTTCTGCATCGGGGACTCCTTACTGACGGGCGGTCAGGTAGGCCATGAGCTGGTAGGCCAGGCGCGCCGCCAGGAAATCCGGCCCGGGGTTGCGGGGGTCGGGCAGCAGCTCGACCACGTCGAAGCCGACGATGCGGTGGCGCTGCGCCACCGCGGCCAGGGTGCGGACGACCTGCCGGTAGGCGAGGCCGCCGGGCTCGGGAGTGCCGGTCGACGGCATGATCCCGGGATCGAACACGTCCAGGTCGATGGTCACGTAGACCGGGCCGGACAGGCGGTCGACGACCGCCGGGATGAAATCGCAGCCGTCGCCGATCTCGTGGGCGAAGAACGTGCGGTCGGGGCGGACCTTCGGCGCCTCGGCGGCGTCGAGGCTGCGGATGCCCACCTGCACGTAGTCGGCCACTTCGGCCGCCCGCGCCATGACGCAGGCGTGGTTGTTGGGCGAGCCCTCGTAGCTGTCGCGAGTGTCGCCGTGCGCGTCGAACTGCAGGACCGTCAGGCCGGGGAAGCGCGCGGCGTGGGCCTGGATCAGGCCGATGCTCACCGAGTGCTCGCCGCCGAGCCCGACCACGGTGAGGCCGCGGTCCAGCAGGTCGTCGGCCGCGGCGCGGACCTTCGCCACCATGCCCTCGGGCGGGCCGTCGTGCAGCACCGGCGCCATCGTGACGATGCCGGCGCGCCACGGCTCGCCGCCGGTCTCGATGTCGTACAACTCCATGTTCGCCGACGCCGCGAGCAGGGCGTCGGGGCCGCGGTCGGCGCCCTTGCGCCACGTGGAGGTGCCGTCGTAGGGGATCGGGAGCACCGCAAAGCGGCAGCGGTCCGGAACGGGGCGTTCCGGAAGGCCCCCGAACGCCCCGGGATCGTCATGCAACGGCCATGTCAATTGTCGTCGTCTTCTTCCTCGACGTCGTCTTCTTCGAAGTCCTCATCGTCGTCGAAATCGTCGTCCTCGTCCAGGTCGTCGTCCTCGTCCAGGTCGTCGTCCTCGAACTCGATGGTCTCGTCGTTGTTCCAATCGTTCTTCATTGGGTCCCTCCCATCGCGCGGGGTGCGTCGGCTGTAGAACGGAACTTCTGACTCGGGTGACGGGCGATCAGACCCGACACGCTTGCGTTTGATCAGGGGCCTGGCCTCGGGATCGCTCTCCCCGGGGTTGCGCCGGTGACGGTGCGGCATCGAAGCCCACTCCTGGTCGCTCGCGGCACGGCGCTGGACCGGCGCCGCGGCTGATGATACGGGGCAGCAACGGCCCGGCAAGCGGCCGGGTCGCTGAATCGAGGGCCATAATGTGACGGCACTCCACCGAAATGTCAAGATGGAGGCCCGAATTTAGATGATGAAACATCTCGTTGTCATCAATCGTCTTACGCGACCGGCCGACGATTCCCGCCACCCGGGGGTTGCCCCGTGGAGCGGACCGCGGCTAGGATGCCCCGCAACCGGCGCCGGCGGCCCCCGGCGGCCGGGCGACCCCACGCCCTACCTGGAGGCGATCGATGATCTCGAAGTTCGCGGCCGCGGCGGCCGTCCTGCTGCTCCTCGCGACCCCGGCCGCCCGCGCGACCGAGGTCTTCATGCCGCGCAGCCCGGCGCTCAGCCCCGACGGCGAGACGGTCGTCTTCGGTTTCCAGGGCGACCTGTGGCGCGTGCCGGCGCAGGGCGGGGAGGCGGTCCGCCTGACCGCCCACCGGGCCTACGACACCGCGCCGGTCTTCTCGCCCGACGGCCTCACCCTGGCCTTCGCCTCCAACCGCTTCGGCGACGACGACGTGTTCGTCATGCCCCTGGACGGCGGCCCGCCGACCCGCCTCACCTTCGCCGGCACCGGCGACGTCCCGCGCGCCTTCTCCCCGGACGGCCGCACCGTCTACTTCACGTCGCGGCGCCTGTTCGACTACCCGATGTCGCCTCAGATCCACGCCGTGCCGGTGACCGGCGGCCAGCCCGTGCGGCTGCTGGACGTCTTCGCCGACGAGGTCGCCACCGCCGACGGCCGCACCTTCGTCTACGCCGAGGGCAGCACCGGCGGCGGGCGCATGCGCTACCGCGGCACCTACCAGCGGGAGATCCACGCCTGGACGCGCGGCGGCGACCCGGCGGCCCTGACCGCCAACCGCGGCTACGACACCAACCCCATGGTCGCCGCGGACGGCCGCATCTACTGGCTGTCGGACCAGGACGCCGCCCTGACCGCCAACGTCTGGACCATGGGCCCCGACGGCGCCGGCAAGCGCCAGCTGACGTTCTTCGAGGGAGACGGCGTGCGCGCCGCTTCGCTGGGCCTGGCGGGACGGCGCCTGGTCCTGGAACGCGGCACCGGTCTCTACGTGTTCGAACCCGGCGCCGGCGAACCCCGCCGCCTCGCCATCGACGTGGCCGCCGACCAGATCGAGAACCCGGTGGTCGTCGAATCGAAGACCGCCGACGCCGACGACCTCGCCGTCGCCGACGACGGCGACGAGCTGGCGTTGGCGATCGCCGGCGAGATCGTGCTGCTGAACCGCGATCAGGGCGGGCGCGCCGTGGTGGCGGTGCCCGGCCCCGCGCTCGAGCAGGCGCCCTCCTTCCGCCCCGGCGGCGCCGACACCCTGCTGCTGGTCGGCGACCGCGACGGCGAGGACGCCGTCTACCTGCTCGTCTCGGGCGACGGGAGCGACGCCCGGCTGCGCACGGCCCGTCGCCACGAGTTGGTGCGCCTGACCGGAGGCGCCGTCCCGATTGATGATGTGCCTTGCGGCCGCGCCGCCTGGTCCCCCGACGGCCGACGCATCGCCTACGTGCGCGGCCTCGGCGACCTGCACGTCATGAAGGCGGACGGATCCGGCGACGAGACGCTCGTGCGCCACTGGAGCCTGGACTCCTTCGCCTGGTCTCCCGACGGCCGCTGGCTCGCCTTCGCTCGCGCCGACCGCGACTTCAACACCGACATCTGGCTGGTGCCCGCCGAGGGGGGAGAGGCCGTGAACGTCACGCGCCACCCCGCCTACGACGAGCACCCCGTGTGGTCGCCGGACGGCCGCCAGCTCTACTGGTCCACCACGCGCCACTCCCACGACCCCGGCGACCGCGATCACGACGTCTACATGCTCTACCTGACCCTCGCCGACCACGAGCGCACGCGCGAGCAGTGGGAGATCGAACAGAAGTCCCGCGACGAGAAGAAGAAGGACGCCGGCAAGGAGAAGGACGGCGACAACGAGAAGGACAAGGACGAGGCGCAGGAGAAGATCGTCGTCGCCGTGGACTTCCAGGATATCCACCTGCGCGGCCGCCGCCTCACGAACCTGCCGGACGACGAGCGGCCCGTGGCCGCCGGACCCCACGGCGACCGCGTCTACTTCCTGGCGCAGCGGGGGGAGACGAGCGACCTCTGGTCGGTGGACCGCTTCGGCGAGGACCGCAAGGCCGTGACCGAGGGCGACGCGAAGCCCGGTCGCCCGCGCCTGGACGCCAAGGGCAAGACCTTCACCTACCTCAAGGGAGGCAAGCCGGCCACGACCCCGGCCGACGGCGGCAAGACCGAGACGGTGAGCTTCACCGCGCGTCTGACGATCGACCGCCCGGCCGTGCGGCTGCGCGTCATGGACGAGGCCTGGCGCACCCTGCGCGACCGCTTCTACGACCCCGACATGCACGACGTCGACTGGCCCGGCCTGCGCGGCAAGTACGCCGCCTGGGTTCAGGGCGTGACCCACGACACGGATTTCGGCGACGTCATGAACCTGATGCTCGGCGAGCTGAACGCCAGCCACATGGGCTACCGGCCGGGCTGGGAGCCGATCGGCGACTACGGCGACGACGGCTGGCTCGGCCTGGAGTTCGATCCCGCCCACGACGGCGAGGGATTGAACCCATCTTGACCACCTTAAATGTGTATTCGTTGGACGACAACGACTTG
>DYDD01000083.1 GCA_020718045.1 Fibrobacter sp.
GGCGTACATCGGCCCCGGCGCCGGGTTCGCGCTGGGCGGGTCGGTGCTGTTCGGCCTGGCCGGCGTCTTCGTGGCGCTGGGCGCGCTGCTGCTATGGCCCCTGCGCACGCTGCTGCGGTACGTGCGCGGCCGGCGGCGCCTGCACCGGGCCCGCGCCCGGCGGGTCGTCGTGTTGGGGCTCGACGGGCTGGACCCCGGCCTGGTCAAGCAGGGCCTGCGCGAGGGCCGCCTGCCCCACCTGCGCCGCCTCGCCGCTCAGGGCGGCTTCCGGCCGCTGTCCACGACCACGCCCGCGATGTCGCCGGTCGCGTGGTCCGGATTCGCCACCGGCGTCGATGCGGGCCGCCACAACATCTTCGACTTCCTGAACCGCGACCTGCGCACCTGCCTGCCGGTGCTCTCCTCCACCCGCCTCGAGACGTCCGACCGCGTGCTGAAGCTGGGCCCCTGGCGGCTGCCCCTGGGCAAACCCCGCTTCGAACTGCTGCGGCGCAGCAAGGCCTTCTGGCAGGTGCTGGGCGAGCACGGCGTCAAGGCCACGGTGCTGCGGGTGCCGATCACCTTCCCGCCCGAGAAGGTCGACGGGCAGATGCTGTCGGCGATGTGCGTGCCCGACCTGCGCGGGACCCAGGGCACCTTCTCCTGGTACGGTTCGGACCCGGACCAGGGCACCCCGATCGACGGCGCGTCCGCCGGCGTGGCACCCGTCGCCGACAACGAGACGATCGGCGGCGTGCGCAACCGCCTCGAGCGCGACGGCGACCTCTGGCGCGCGCGGCTGGCCGGGCCCGACGACCTCGACGGTCACCCGCTGAGCGTGCCCGTGGCCGTGCGCTTCGACGTGGCGGCCCGCCTGGCGCACTTCCGCGTGGGCGGGCGGGCGTTCACGCTGGGCGCCGAGGTCAACAGCGGCTGGATCCGCGTCGCCTTCCGCGCCGGGCCCGGCCTGACCGCGCACGGCATCTGCAAGTTCCGCGTCACCAGCTTCGAGGAGCCGGTCGGCTTCTACGTGACGCCGGTGCACCTCGACCCCGAGAAGCCGGCGCTGGCCATCTCCCACCCCGCCCACTACGCCGTCGCCTTGGGCAAGCTGCACGGGCCGTTCGCCACGCTGGGTTTGGCGGAGGACACCTGGGCCCTGAACGAGCGCGTCATCGACGAACAGGCCTTCCTGGACCAGGCCTACGAGATCCACGAGGAGCGCCGCCGCCAGTTCTTCCACGTGCTCGATCGCCAGCGCACCGGCTCGATCACGGTCGTCTTCGACGCCACCGACCGCATCCAGCACATGTTCTTCCGCTACCTCGACCCCGCGCACCCGGCCAACGCGGGCAAGGACGTCGCGCGCCACCGCCACGCCATCCGCGACCTCTACGACCGCGCCGACGCGCTGGTGGGCGAGACGCTGGACCGACTGCGGCCCGGCGACGTGCTGCTGGCCGTCTCGGACCATGGCTTCAAGACCTTCCAGCGCGGCGTGAACCTCAACACCTGGCTGCGGGAGCACGGCTACCTGTTCCTGCTGGACGATCCCGCCACGGGTCCCCCGCCGGCCCTGGCGCCGGGCGACCGGGTCGAACCGACGCGCGTGGACTGGTCGCGCACCCGCGCCTACGCCACGGGGCTCGGCGGCTTCTACCTCAACCTGAAGGGCCGCGAAGCCCGCGGGATCGTGGAGCCCGACGCGGCCGACGCCCTGAAGCTGGAGCTGGCGGCGAAGCTGCGCGACCTGCGCGACCCCGGCCGCGGCTGCGCCTGCGTCAACGGCGTCTGGGACGGCCGGGAGTGCTACCACGGCCCGTACGTCGGCAACGGCCCCGACCTGGTGGTGGGCTACAAGGCCGGCTGGCGCACGGGCTGGGACGCCGCGGTGGGACGGATCACCGCCGACGTCTTCGAGGACAACACCCACAGCTGGTCGGGCGACCACTGCGTCGACCCCCGCCTGGTGCCGGGGATCCTCTTCTCGTCGCTGCCGTTCGCCGCGACGAAGCCGGCGCTGACCGACCTGGCGCCGACCATCCTGGACCTGTTCGGCATCGCGAAGCCGGCCTGGATGACCGGCCGCAGCCTGCTGCCCGAAGGAGATGCCCCGTGACGCCGCACCGCACCGCAACGATCCTCGCCCTGGCCGCGCTCGCGGGTCTGCTGCTCGCGGCCGCAGCCGCCGGCGCGGCGCCGCCCCGGGAGCAGCCGAAGGTGCTGTGCATCGGCTTCGACGGCATGGACCCGCAGCTGCTGGACCGGTTCCGGGCCGACGGCTCGATGCCCAACTTCGACGCCCTGATCGTGCGCGGCGACTACCGCAGCCTGGGCACGGCGATCCCGCCCCAGTCGCCGGTGGCCTGGTCCAACTTCATCACCGGCATGGACCCCGGCGGCCACGGCATCTTCGACTTCATCCACCGCAACCCGGCCACGCTGACGCCCTACCTGTCGGCCGCGCAAGCCATGGAGCCGCAGCGCTGGTGGAAGGTCGGGCCCTGGAAGTTCCCGCGCGACGAGGGCCACGTCGAGAACCTGCGCGACGGCGTCGCCTTCTGGCAGCTGCTGGACCGGGCCGGCGTCGAGGCCACCGTCTTCAAGGTGCCCGCCAACTTCCCGCCGGTCGAGTGCGAAGCGCACACGCTGTCGGGCATGGGCACGCCCGACATCCTGGGCACCTACGGCATCTACAGCTACTTCACCGAGGACCTCGCGGAGGAGGTCGAGATGTCCGGCGGGCGCCACGCGCCGGTCGCGGTGCGGGACGGCCGCGTGTGGGGCGAGCTGGTCGGACCGGCCAACACCTACCGCGCGGGCGACCCGGAAGCGCGGCTGCCCTTCGAGGCCGTGGTGGACCGCGAACACGGCAGCGCCCTGTTCGACGTCGACGGCGAGCGCTTCCTGCTGAAGCAGGGCGAGTGGAGCGACTGGGTCACCCTGCGCTTCCGCCTGGTGCCGGCCCTGAAGACCGTGCGCGGCGTCTGCCGCTTCTACCTGAAGGAGGTCTCGCCGACGTTCAAACTGTACGTCACGCCGGTGAACCTCGACCCCGCCGCGCCGGAGATGCCCATCAGCACGCCCGCGGACTGGTCGCGCGAGCTGGCCGCGGCCCTGGGCCCCTTCTACACGCAGGGCCTGCCCGACGACACCAAGGCGCTCGAGGAGGGCGCCTTCGACGACGACGACTACGTGTCGCAGTCGTCGCTGGTCTTCGAGGAGCGCGAGCGCCAGCTGCGCCACGAGCTGGACCGCTTCGCGACGCAGACGAGCGGCTTCCTGTTCTTCTACTTCAACAGCCCGGACCAGACCTGCCACACCTTCTGGCGCAACATGGACCACGATTCGCCGCGGCACGACGTCGAGGCCGAGCGCCACGAACAGCGCATCCGCGACGTCTACCGCAACTGCGACCGGGCCCTGGGCCTGGCCCTGGAACACGTGAACGACGAGACGCTGGTGCTGGTGCTGAGCGACCACGGCTTCGCGCCCTACCACCGCTCCTTCCACGTCAACCGCTGGCTGCTGGACCACGGGTACCTGGTCCTGGAGCCCGGGGTCGCGCCGCAGGACGTGACCTACCTGTCGGGGATCGACTGGAACCGCACCCGGGCCTACGCCATCGGCATCAACGGGCTCTACCTCAACCTGCAGGGGCGGGAGGAGCGCGGGATCGTCGACCCGGGCGCGGAGCGCGAAGCCCTGCTGCGGGAACTGGTCGCCGGCCTCGAGGCCGTGACCGACCCCGCCACCGGCGAGCGGGCGATCAAGCACGCCTACCGCACCGACGAGGTCTACCACGGCCCGCACGCGGCCGAGGCGCCGGACATCGTCCTGGGCTACCACCGCGGCTTCCGCGGCTCCAACGAATCGGCGCTGGGCGAGGTGCCCGACGCCACGTTCGCCGACAACATGATGAAGTGGAGCGGCGACCACTGCATGGCCGCCGACGAGGTGCCCGGGATCATCATCAGCAGCCGCCGGATCGACAAGGCCGACCCGACCCTGCTGGACCTGGCCCCGACGTTCCTCTCCCTGTTCGGGATCGCGCCGCTGCCGGAGATGGTCGGCAGCCCCCTCTTCACGGGAGGTCGCTGATGTTCGGACCCGCCGTCAAGATCGACAAGGCCCTGCTGGCCAAGATCCGCAAGTACGCCGGGATCGCCGGCTACGCCTCGCCGGAGGAGTTCGTCCGCCACGTGCTGGAGCGCGAGATCGCGAAGTTCGAGGAGGGCGGCTCCTCCGAGGACGAGATCCGCAAGCGCATGCAGGGGCTCGGCTACATCTCCTGAGGAGTCCGCGGTGACCTGGATCGCCTCGCTGCTGAACGGCCTGTTCGACCTGATGCTGCGCCCCTTCGGCGGCGCGCCGTGGGCGGGCCTGGCCGTGGTGTCGGCCCTCGCGGGCGTCGCGATGCTGTGGCTGTTCAAGCTCACGACGAACCAGGACCTGCTGGCCCGCCGCCGCCGCGAACTGACCGGCGGCCTCTACGAGCTGAGCCTGTACCAGGATTCGCTGGCCGTGATGGCGCGCCTGCAGGCGCGTCTGCTGGCGGCGAACCTGCGCTACCTGCTGGTGTCGCTGCCGGCGCTGCTGGTGCTGCTGCCGTTGGCGCTGCTGGCGATCGTGCAGCTCGACGCGCACTTCCAGCGCCGCGCCCTGCGCGCCGGCGAGGAGATCCTGGTCGCGGCGCGCTACGCCGAGGGAGCGTCGCCGGACCGCTTCGCCCTGGAGCCCGCAGCCGGCCTGGTCGTGGCGGCCGGCCCGGTGCGGGACCGCGCCGAGCGCACCGTCTGGTGGCGCGTGCGGGCGGAGCGCGACGCCCCCGCGGGGTTCGCCGTCGTCGACGGCGCTGAGCGTTTCGAGAAACGCCTCGCTCCCGGCCGCGCCCTGGGCCGCCTCGCCGCGACCCGCGTCGCGCCGGGCTGGCGTCACGCCCTGCTGCACCCGGCCGAATCGCCCCTGCCCGGCGGCGCCGTGGTGACCGAGCTGCGGGCCGAGCTGCCCCCGCGCGGCCGCGATCACCTCGGCATGCCGGGCTGGCTGTGGGGCTTCTGCCTCTTCTCGATCGCCGGCGGGCTGGCGGTCAAGGGCCTCTTCAAGGTGGAGATCTGATGAACTTCGCGTTCGCCGGCGCCGTGTCCGGCCTGGTCGCCGTCGCGTTGGGCGCGTTCGCCGCCCACGGCCTGAAGTCGAAGCTCACGCCGGAGATGCTGGCCGCCTTCGAGACCGGCGCGCGCTACCAGATGTACCACGCCTTCGCCCTGCTGGCGGCCGCCTGGGCCACCGGCGGCGGTGCGGTTTCACCGGCGCCGGCCCGCGCCGCCGGCTGGTGCTTCCTCGCCGGCACGCTGCTGTTCTCGGGCAGCCTCTACGCCCTGGCCCTGACGGGTCTGCGCAAACTGGGGATCGTCACGCCCTTCGGCGGGGTGTTCTTCCTGGCGGGGTGGGGGCTGCTGGCGCTCTCCTTCCTCGTGCGGCGATGAGCTGCGACACGCGCTTCCGGGTTGACTTGATAATGACGATGTGTAATCATCATCTACGATTCATCAATCATTACGCCTCTCATCGACATCCGCAGGAGGAACAGCCGTGTTCCGTGCAGCCACCGGCGTCATCGTCGTCGTCGCGCTCGTTTCCCTGATTCCGGCGGCGACGACGGCTCGCGCCGAGGTTCTCGAGTACGACCTCGCCGAGCAGTGGAGCGACCTGGAGAACCCCTTCTTCCCCTGGTCGCTCTGGAAGTCGCCGACCGCCCTGTTCGGCATCAAACAGCCCGACTTCTACCAGGACGGCTCCGGCATCCACTGCTGGGCCGATCAACCCTTCCCGCTGCAGATGCACGTGCCCGTGTGGGGCTGCGACACCACAAGCCCCGACCCCGTCGTCTGGATGCACGGCGCAGAGTTCGACCGCACCGGAACCAACGTGACCAGCGCCACCTGGGTCAGCTACCAGCCCGGAACGGCCACGATCGGCGGGGAAGTCTGGCAGGGCGCGACCAACCACCGCTCGATGCGCTGGTCGCTGGTCCACAACGGCTCCGTCCTGACTTCGGGCGACATCGCCACCGACGGCACGTACACCGCAGCGACGCCTTTCGCGTTCGCCGCTGGCTCAGGCGGTCCGGACGCCCTGGTGCGCACCGTCGAAGCCGGTGACCAGCTCGAACTGCGCATGACGTCGCTCAGCGAGGGCGGCAATCTCGGCGATTTGCTGGTGCTGCGCCTCCACGTCTCCCTCGACACCGGCACCACCGATGCCGCCCCGCCGACCGCGGCCGTGCGCCTGCTGCCGTGCCGCCCCAACCCGTTCAATCCCCGCACGGTGCTGCGCTGCGAGCTGCCGCAAGGCGCCACCGGCCACCTCCGCATCCACGACGCCGCCGGCCGCCAAGTGCGCTCCTTCACGATCGAAGCCGACGCAGCCGCCCCGCGCGAGGTCGTCTGGGACGGCCTGGACGACCGCGGTCGCCCCTGCCCTTCAGGCACGTACCTGGCCCGTCTCAGCTCAGCAGGGGTAACTGCGACGACCGGGATGACCCTAGCGCGTTAACCGCATCCGACCGCACTTCACCTGCGTGCCACCCCGGTCCACGAACAGGACACATGCGCGGCCCCGTCGCGGGGGCGTCTGGAGGGTTCCCGCGCCAGGAGGGCGCGGGAGCCCGCAAGTCGAGCAAGACGGACACAGGATGTGTCCGTCGAGCGCCCCCCGCGACGGGGCCGCGCATGTGTCCTGTTCGTCGCCGGGGTACTACTCGTGCCGGAGGGCTTCGATCGGATCCATGCGCGCCGCCCGGTTGGCCGGATACAGCCCGAAGACGATCCCGATCCCCGCGGAGAACAGCACCGCGAGCAGCACGATCCACGGGTTCCGGGCGAAGGGGAAGCGCAGCACCTTGGTGCCGCCCCAGGCCGCGAGGTAGCCCAGCACGACGCCGATGACACCGCCGATGGCGGTCAGCGTGGCGGCCTCGACCAGGATCTGGCGCAGCACGTCCTGGCGGCGGGCGCCGACGGCCATGCGCACGCCGATCTCCCTGGTGCGTTCCGTGACCGAGATCAGCATGATGTTCATCACGCCGATGCCGCCGACCATCAAACCGATGCTCGACAGCACCACCAGCACCAGGGCGACGCCCTGGGTCACCTTGTCGACGAGCTCGCCGTAGGTCTCCGAGGCGACCACCGCGAAGTTGTTCTTCTCGCCGGGCTTGAGGCCGCGCCCGCGGCGCAGCGCGCCGGTGACGTCGGCGGAGACGTCGTCGGTTTCGTGGCCGTCGGCCACCGTGACGGCCAGCGTGCGATCGTCGTACTCGCCGGTCGAGAAGTCCTTCTCGTAGGAGGTCCACGGCGTCACGACGAAGTTGTCGCCCATCGCGCCGAAGATGTGGCGGCGGCTCTCCATGGCGCCGACGACCCGGTACTCCGTCCCGAACAGGCGCAGGGATTTGCCGACGGGGTCGATCCCGGGGAACAGGGCCTCGGACGGGCCGCTGCCGAGCACGCAGACGCGGGTGCGGGAGTCCTGCTCGTCGAAGGTGAAGAAACGCCCCTCGGCCAGGGTGAACGAGTACAGCGAAGCGAAGTTCGACGAGGCGCCGAAGATCTGCACCAGGTTGGTGCGCTCCTTGCCGTGGGTCAGGATCGTCGCCCGCCCGCTGGTGATCATGTAGTCCACGCCGTCGACGCCTGGCAGCGCGTCCAAGAGCGGGATCAGCTCCGGCATCAGCTGCGGCCGGCGCAGGGCCTCCTCGGGGTCCTCGCCGCCGAGGCCCGAGTGCCGGGCGATGTAGAGGTAGGGCTTGGCCGAGGAGACGATGTCGCTGCGGATGCGCCCGCTCAGGCCCGAGACGATGGTGTAGATCGCCAGCAGCGTCGCCACGCCGATGGCGACGCCCAGGATCAGCAGGACGCTGCGCAGCCGGTGGCCGCGGATCGTCAAGAGCGCCTGATGGACTCCTTCGCGCGCGTGCATGGCGCTGCTACTCATGGCGCAACGCCTCCACCGGGTCGAGGCCGGCCGCCTTCCAGGCGGGGTAGGTGCCGAAGACCAGGCCGATGACGAAGGTCACGGCCAGCCCCGCCCCGATCGACCAGCCCGCGAAGGCGAAGGGCAGCGGCGACAGCAGCGAGATGAGCATGGCCAGCCCCAGGCCGATACTGATGCCCAGCACGCCGCCGGTCATCGACAGCGTGATCGACTCCACCAGGAACTGCCAGAGGATCGCCGTCCGCCTCGCCCCGACGGCCTTGCGGATACCCACCTCGCGCGTCCGCTCGGTCACCGCCACCAGCATGATGTTCATCAGCACGATGCCGCCCACCACCAGGCTGATGCCCACCAGCGGCACCAGCGCGCCGTAGATGGCCTTGGAGATGCCCGACCAGAGCGAGAGCAGCTCGTCCATGGTCACGATGCCGAAGTCGTCCTTCTCCTTGGGGCGCAGCTGGTGACGCAGGCGCATCAGGTGGCGCGCCTCCTCCTTGGCGTCGGCCAGCAGGGGCAGGTCCGCGGCCGCGATCTTGATGTCGATCGACTCGCGACCGCCGAAGGACTTCATCCAGGCCGTGATCGGCACCACCGCGAAGCGGTTGCGGCTGTTGCCCAGCATCGAGCCGCGGTCGTCGGCGACGCCGATGACGCGGAAGTGACGACCCGACAGCTTGAAGTCGCGCCCGACGGGATCGCTCACGCCGGGGAACAGGTCCTGGGCCACCTCCCAGCCGATCACCGCGACCTGCGCGCTGGCGAACACGTCGCGCTCGGCGAGGTGGCGACCGCTGTGCAGGGGCAAGTCCTCGAGTCGGGAGTAGTCGTCGGTCTTGCCGCGCACCTGGATGCCGCGGGACTCCTTCGCGCCGGCGCGCAGGTCGGCCATGCGCTCGAGCGAGGCCCCGACCTCGGCCGCCATCTGCATGTGTTCGCGCAGGTAGTCGCGGTCCTCCAGGGTCAGCTCGGGGTTGTTCAGCGAGGCCAGGAAGGCGTCCATGTCGGTGAGAATGTCGAAGAAGTTCACGCGCGAGACCGTGAACACGTTCGAGCCCTCGGACAGCACCTCGCGCCGCGCGTAGAGGTCCACGCCGTTGATCAGCGACACGACGGCGATGACGCTCATCGTGCCGACGATGTTGCCGAGCAGGGTCAGGAAGGTCCGCAGTTTGTGCGTCCGCAGGCTGGACAGGGCGATGCGGACCCCTTCCCACAGGTTCATGGATCAGTCCCGCTTCTTGTCGGCGCGGGCACCCTTCTTCTTCGCGTCGACCTTCACCGCTTCCTCGTGCTGCAGGTCGCGCAGGATGCGGAAGGGCCCGGTGACGATCTGCTGGCCGTCCGCGAGCCCGGACAGGATCTCGAAATCCTCCTCCCCGGTGACGCCGATCTCGACCGTCTTGAACACGGCCTTGCCCCCCTCGACCACGAAGACGCCCTCGACCTCCTCGCGCTTGACCGAGTCGGCGGCGGCGGTCGTCGGGCGGGGGCGCCGGCCCTTGCCGGCCTTGGGCAGGGGCGGCCACTCGCGGACCGTCACCGCGCCGATGGGCACGCTCAGGACCTGCTTCGCGTCGGCCACGGTGATCTCGGCCTTGGCGGTCAGGCCGGGGCGGACGCCCACGATGGGGTCGTCGAGCGTGACGGTGATCTTGAAGTCCACCGCCTGCTGGCTCTGCCCGGTGCTGGTGTAGATGGGGCTGTTGCCGATCTCGGTCACGGTGCCGGCGAAGGAGGTGTCGGGGAAGGCGTCCACCTCCACCTTGACCGGCTGGCCGAGCTTCACGCGCACGACCTCGGTCTCGTCCACGTCGACCTCGGCCTCCATGGTCGCGAGGTCGGCCACCGTCAGCAGCACCGTGCCGGCGTTGTTGAGGGTGCCCATGATGGCGTTCTCGCCCTCCTCGACGTTCAGGCGCGTGACCACGCCGGCCATCGGCGAGGTGATGGTGACCTTGTCGAGGTCGTAGCGGGCCTTCGAGAGGTTGGCTTCGGTCTGGCGCAGCATCGCCTCGGCCGACGCCGTGCGGGCCTCCTCGATGCGGGCGTTGGTCTCGGCCGCGTCGATCTGCTCCTGCGAGGACAGCCCGCTGCCGAACAGGGAGCTGGCGCGCTCGAGGTCCTGCTTCGCCTTGTCGCGGCCGGCGCGGGCCAGGTCCAGGTTGGCGCGCGCGGTGCGCACGGCGGCCTGCAGGGCGTCGACCACGGACCGGAACTCGGTCGGGTCGATCTCCAGCAGCAGCTGGCCCTGCTCGACGCGGTCCCCCTCGCGGACGGCCAGGCGCGTCACCTTGCCGATCGTCGAGGCGCTGACGTCGACCTTGCGCTTGGGGGTCAGGGTCCCCGAGGCGGTGACGACCTCCACGAGATCCTTGCGGGCGACCCGGCCCGCCTCGACGCCCAGCGCCTTCTGGGACGACCTGAGCAGGTTCACGGCGATCAGCGCGACCACGACGACCGCGGCGCCGATGATGAGCCACTTCTTCACGGATGCCTCCCGTCACGCACCGGACGACTAGAGGAAGAGCCGGCCGATGCCGAACAGCACCAGGCTGAGGAACAACCATGTGGTTACGACGACGGTGGTCGCCTTGTTGCGCGCGAATTCGTGGACCTGGCCCAGGCCGATCACCATCAGCAGCACGCCCCAGATGGTGAACAGGTCGAAGATCGACAAGAGCTGGTACAGGGCGTCGGTCGAGCCGCGGTCGACCACGAACACCGCCGGGCCGATCGCCACGCCGTTGGAGGAGCCCTTGGCCAGCACCAGGGGCCATTTGACCAGCGAGGAGAGGCCCAGGCTGACCACCGAGGACCAGTAGACCACCCCGGCCGTCTGCAGCAGGGTGCCGCGCCCTCCGGCCAGCTTGCAGAACAGCAGGTAGATCAGGGCCACGACGAACAGCATCACCGAGGCCCCGACGCCGCTCTGCACGCCCTGGATCACCCGCGAGGAGACGGTCGGCGTCTCGTACTTCGCGTACATCTCGGCCAGGTCCTCCTCGGGCATCATCTGCCCGAAGCGGGTCTCGCGCATGACGTCCAGCTGCTCCGGCCCCGTGATCTGCAGGGTGGCGGCCGAGAACAGCCCCAGCATCAGCGCCACGGCCAGGGCGGCGATCACCCAGCGCGGGCTCTCCTTGACCTCGGCCATGGCCGCGACCGGATTGGTGACGATGTTCAGGAACCGTTTGCCGATGGAATCGCTCATGCCCGGCCTCCCCTGGCGGTCTCCGTGCCACGCGCCGCCGGACTCCCCAGGCGACGTCGATGCCGATGGTCGCCCAGGCCCGGCCCGGCGTCAAGGGACGAGCCGGCGACGGCGCGGCGGTGTCTTGACAGCGGCGGGACGCGGCTATAACTTGGGGTTCCCCGGACGGCGTCCGGGCCCCGATGCGGTTACGCGCGAAGCAGACGATATGGTGGCGGCTTAGCTCAGTTGGTTAGAGCAACGGAATCATAATCCGTGTGTCCGGGGTTCGAATCCCTGAGCCGCTACCATCCTTTCTTTCGCTCCCGGCCCTCTCCGACGGCTCCCGATGACAACCGACCACGACCCGACGACCCTCCCCGCGCGCGCGCTGCCCGAACTCGCGCGGCTGCTGCGCGCCGCCGCTCGCCGCGGTAGCGGTCGCATCGGCGAACCTGGCGTGCTGGTCGCCCTCTCCGGCGGCGCGGACTCGACCGCGCTGCTGCGGCTGGCCGTGCTGCACCGCGAGCGCTGCGGCGCCCCGGTGGAGGCCGCCCACCTCGACCACGCGCTGCGCGGCGCCGACGCCGACGCCGACGCCGCGTTCTGCCGCG
>DYDD01000084.1:0-454 GCA_020718045.1 Fibrobacter sp.
CGGACCGCGAGCGGGCGCTCGCGCTGTTGCGCGGCGACGGCGGCGCGCCCGACCGCAAGACCGCCGCCCTGGCGGCGGCCATCGCGCGCGACGGGCTCGACTACGGCTGGTACTGGTGGGCCCGCTGGAGGGGAGAGACGGCGCCATGACGGGAAGGCAGCTCGCGGCGGGCCTCGCCGCGCTCGCGGCGGTCGCGGTCCTGCTGGGACTCGGGATGGTCCTGGGCGGATCGCCCTCCCTGGTGGACTGGCGCTCGGCGCGCGCGGTGGTGATCGAGAGCGACGACTGGGGGTTGTGCGGCTACGTCCCCGCCGCCGCCGCCCTGGAGGGCCTCGACCTGACCGGCCTGCGCGTCGGCGAGATCCCGGCCGTCTACCTGAACTCGACGCTCGAGGACAGCGCCGCGGTCACCGCCCTGGCTGCCGTCCTGGCCGCTGGGCGCGGCCGTGACGGC
>DYDD01000084.1:475-11643 GCA_020718045.1 Fibrobacter sp.
AACTACATCATGGGCTGGCTGGCCACGCCGGCAGAGGCGGACCCGACGGCCCGGCCGGAATTCCGCCGCGGCACGCTGCCCGATCTCCCCGCGGCTTACGCGCGGCCCGGCCTCTGGCGGGCCGTGGCGGACGCCGTCGCGGCGGACGTCTGGTACCCGGAATACCACGGCCTCTGGCACTACGTGCCCGAGGAACGCTTCGCCGCCTGCGACCACGACCCGAACGTCGCGTCGGCGGCCCGGCGGGGGTTCCTGCCTTTCCCGGGGTGCAGCCGCTCGTACGAGCTGAACGACGGGCGCCCGCTCCCCACGGTCGCCGCGGAACTCGCCACGGGACTGTCGGCCTTCGCGGGGCTCTTCGGCCGCGAACCGGAAGCTGTCATCGCACCCGACTACCACTGGTCCCGCCGCCACGAACGCCTGTGGCGCGACGTGGGCCTGTCGGTGGTGCAATCCCAGCGCGAACAGAGGCATCCGGACTACGAGGGGAAATCCGGGCGGCTGCGCAAGGCCCTGGCCCGCTCCCTGCGACGCTGGAGCGAGCAGCGGCTCACGTACCTGGACCGCAACGTCCGGCTGGAGACAGCCCAGATCGGCGATCCTGCCGAGGCGACCGACCGGGCGGAGCGGAACGTGCGTCGCGCCTGGCGGCGGGGCGAGCCCGCCGTCGTCGAATCGCACCGCGTCAACTACGCGCACCTCGACCCGGCGGTCGCGTCCGATGGTCGCGAAGCGCTGGGTGGTCTCCTGTCGGCCCTCGGCGGCGAGCCCCTCTACCTGACCGATGTGGAGGTGGCGCGGCTGGCGCGCGGCGGCACCTCGTGGCGAAGGACCGCCGACGGCCTGCGGGTCCGCAACCTCACGCACGCGCGGCGCCCCGTGGTGCTGCCCGGAGCTCGCCTGGTCTTCCTCGCCGCCGGCGAATCGCGCCTGGTCCCTGACGCTGCGGCCGGCACGGGGGCGCAGGGGGGAGATTGACGGGTTCCGGCGCTCATGGTAATATGGAGCGACCTGATCGGTGACGGGACGTTGCCCATCGGGTCGGTCGTTGAGGTTTCCGGCGGACGTGTATCGCCCCGGCCTAGCCGGACACTCCAGCCCGAAGGACAACCCGGACTTGCACCGTTTCAGCGCCAACTCCCGCCCCTGGCACGAGTTCGCCTACCCCGTCAGGCGGGATGGACTGGGCGCGTTCGCCATCCTGTCGGTCTGCGCCGCCCTGGCCTTCGCCGCGGACCTGTCCCGGGCCGCCGCCGCTCCCAGAAACTGGGATCTTGTCCTGGAAACGTCTGTCGCCGGTCGTGGTGCAGGATCGGGATCGATGGGGATCCTGCACGCCCCTGGCCGCCCCGCCCTGCCCTACCGGGACCTGCTGATCCTGCTGCCGCCGGGCCGGCGTGCGGTCGCGGCCGAGGTGGTCCCCGTGGGCGAGGTCGCGGTCCTGCCCGTGGGCGACGCCTCTCCTTGCGGCCCGCTGCTCTCGACCGAGGGGCTGCCCGGCGGCGGCGTCGAGGCGGCCGCGTCCGAGGACGGCTATCCGGCCGCCTGGGGCGAACTGACCGGGCAGGCTGTCTGGCACGGGATGGGTATGGCGACGGTGCGCATCCATCCGGAACGCCTGCGCCGCACGGCTGCGGGAGACGGTTGGGACCGGCGCGAGACCGCCGCCGACTTCACCGTCAGGCTGCAGCTCGCCGCCGACCCGTCGCGCCGCGCCGAGCGACGCCGCGTCCGTTCCGCGGGTCCGGACCTGCCGCTGGCGCAGGTCGCGCGTCTGGTGGCCAATCCCGAAGCCCGTGATGTGTACGCGACGCCGATCGCCCTCACCGGGGATCGGGTGGCCGGCGACGCCTTCACGCCGACGCTCGTCCCGAGCCTCGACGGCCCCTTGGTGGACATGGTCATCGTCACGACCGACGAGCTGGCGCCCGTCTTCCAGCAGCTGGCCGATTACAAGACCGCACGCGGCCTCCCGACGGTCGTCCGGACGCTGTCGTGGATCCAGGCGACTTACACGGCGGGCGAGGACCTGCCGGCGACGATCCGCTCGTTCCTGACCGACGCCTACGAGCTCTGGGGCGCCGAACACGCCCTGCTCGGCGGCGACGTCGATCTGCTGCCGGTCCGGATGATCTTCAACTCCTTCTACCCGTCCGGCGAAGGCTCCGAACTTCCCGTCGACCTCTACTACGGGGGTCTCGACGGCGATTGGAACGCCGACGGCGACCAGGTGCCGGGCGAGCCCTACTTCAACACCTACGATACCGGCGACGAGGTCGACTTGGCGCCGGAACTCCACGTCGGCCGCGCGCCGGTCGCGTCGGTCGTCGACGCCCAGGTGTTCGTCGGGAAGATCCTCGCCCACGAGCGCGATGCCGTCGGGTCCCACCTCGCCGAACTCCTGTTCCTGAGCGAGGTCCTGTTCCCCAGCGCCTACGCCCCGGGCACCCCGATCGAAGTCGACGGCGCCTCGTACAGCGAGGTGATCATCGACGAAGTCCTCGCCGCCAGGAGCGTGCCGGTCACGCGGCACTACGAGGCGAGTCCGCTGTGGCCGGGCTCGCTGCCCGAGACGAAGACCGGCGTGCTGGCCGCCATGAACACGGGGCAGTACGGCTACATCAACCACATCGGCCACGGGTTCTTCTTCGACATGTCGGTGGGCGACCGGACCCTGGCCCTGACCGATGCGGGGGGGCTCGTCAACAGCCCGCACAGCTTCATCCTGAACAACCTGAACTGCGCCTCGGCGGCCTTCGACTACCATTCCATCATGGAACGGTTCGTGACCAATCCCCGCGGCGGCGCCGTGCTCGCGGTCGGGTCGTCGCGCGCGGCGTTCGCCCAGACGGCGGCCTACTTCCAGAAGAGCTTCTACGCCGCCGTGTTCGAGGACCGCCAGCCGACCGCGGGCGCCGCGGTCGACGCGAGTCGTCTGGCGTGGCTCGCCGCCTCGCAGCAGAACACCGTCGAGCGCTGGACGCAGATGGCGATGGCCGTGATCGGCGACCCGTCCCTGCAGCTCTGGACCGAGGCGCCGCAGGCGCTCACCGTCACCGCGCCCGCGGCCCTGCCCCTCGGCCCGTCGTCCGTCCTGGTCGAGGTGAAGCGCGACGGCGCGCCGCTGGCCGGAGCCCGCGTCTGCCTGTTCAAGGCGGGCGACGTGTTGGCCACGGGACTGACGGGAACGGATGGCACCGCCACGCTCGCGGTCCTGCCGAACAGCGCCGGAAGCCTGGCCCTGACCGTCACCGCGGCGAACTGCAGCCCGCACGCGGGCGTCGTCGCCGTCGGGGGATCCGGCCAACCGTACCTGGGCCTCGCGTCGCTGTCGCTCCACGACGACGGGGCTTACGGTTCCGTGGGCAACGGCGACGGCGTGCCGAACGCCGGCGAGGTGATCGCCCTGCTGGCCGTCCTGCGCAACGGCGGGGACGCCCCGTTGCCGCAACCAGCCACGCTGACCCTGGCCTGTGCGAACCCGGCCGTCACGCTGTTCGGCGCCGCCTGCCAGGCGCCGGCGCTAGCGGCCGGGGACAGCGGCCCCGTCGATGCGCCGCTGCTGCTCGGCCTGGACCGCAACCTCGCCGACCGGACCGAGCTGCTCTTCACGCTCGGCAGCGACGACGGCTACGCCGTTTGCCGGGAGGATTTCACGTTGGAGATCGCCGCGCCGGCGCTCTCGCCGGGGATCCTGCGCTGGAACGACTTCCCCTACGGCAACGGCAACGGCACCATCGAGGTCAACGAGGTGATCCGCGTCTGGCTGGACCTGCGCAACGACGGGCAGGGCGGCGCGAGCGGCCTGACCGGGTGGCTGGAGACGAGCCTGCCGGGGATCGCCGTCACGTCCGGCGTGACGACCTGGCCGGCACTCGCGCCGATGGGAGAGGTCCAGCAGACGACGGAATTCCTGCTGAGCATGAACACCATCTCGAACAGCCGCCAGGCCCGCCTGCACATCAGCGACGGGCTGGGCCGCGAGTGGGTCCACGATTTCGACTTCAGCCGTCCCGACCAGGTCGGTCTGCCGACGATCGCCAGCTTCGTCCCGCTGACGGCCTCGCTCACCTGGCCGCCCGCGACGGCCACCGATGTCGCGGGCTACCACGTGTACCGTTCGGCCACGCCGAACTCGGGCTACGTGCGCCGGTCCGACGCCCCCGTCGCCGGCGGCTTCTTCCAGGACCTGGACCTCGCGCCGCTGACCCGCTATTACTACCGGGTCACCGCCCAGGATTCCTCGGGGCTCGAGGGCCGGCAATCGGCGACGGGCTCCTTCGACTCGTCGCCGGCGGAGGTCGCCGGCTTCCCCGTCGCCATGACCGCCGAGACGTCCAGCCACGTCGCGGTCGGCGACATCGACGGCGACGGCACCTTGGACATCGTGACGGCGGCGGACGCCATCTATGCCTGGGACGCCACGGGCCGGGAGCTGCGCGACGGCGACGCCGATCCCGCCACCAGAGGCCCGTTCATCGCCATCGGCCAGACCTGGACGCCAGCCGCCGTCACCTTGGCCAACCTCACGGCGCACCCCGGCCTCGAGATCGTCGCCTCGTGCCGCAGCGGCAGTTCGATCTACGTCTTCCAGGGCGACGGCACCACGGCGCCCGGCTGGCCGCGCACGATCAACGCCTGGAACTGGGCCGCGCCCGCCGTGGCGGACCTCGACGGGGACGGCGACGCCGAGATCGTCGTCACCTCGACCGCCGGGATCACCTACGTGTGGCACCACGACGGCACCGATTTCTTCGACGGCGATGCGAACCCGGCCACCGTCGGCGTCTTCCAGGTGCGGGCCGGCGAGTCCTACCAGTTCGGCGCGCCGCTGCTGGTCGACCTCGACCACGACGGCCGCCGCGAAGTCGTGGTCGTGTCCCGCTACATGAACGGCGCCGCGGACCAAGTGCACGCGCTGGGCAACGACGCCGTGAACATCGCCGGCTGGCCCTACACACTGGGCGCCTGGTCCCCGGCCATCTGCTCGCCGGCGGCCGGCGACCTCGACGGCGACGGCGTGCTCGAGATCGCGTTCATCACCGAGAACGACAAGCTGCACCTGCTGGACGAGACGGGACACGCGGTGGCGCCGTACCCGCTGTCCTTCACCGCGAACAGCGGGCAAGCCGGCATCCCCTGCCCGTCGCCCGCCCTCGGCGATCTCGACGGCGACGGCGTGCTGGACATCGTGGCGGTCAAGGTGGTCGACAACCACACCTCGTACCTATGCGCCTACCGCAAGAGCGGCACGCAACTCGCGGGCTGGTCGCTGCTCCTGGAGAGCAACTCGGAGTCTTCGCCGCTGGTCGGCGACGTCACCGGCGACGGGCGACCCGACGTGGTGTTCGGCATCGGCGCCGGCAGCGACACCTCGCCGAACCGCATCTACGGCTTCCGCCACGACGCCTCGACGGCGCCGGGCTTCCCGCTGGTCGTGGGGGGGCCCGTCCGCGCGACGCCGACGCTCACCGATCTCGACCGCGACGGCGACGTGGATCTGGTCTACGGGGGCTGGGACCAGGCCATGCACGTCTGGGACCTGCAGCAGCCCTGGCGGCCGGAGAACATGCCCTGGCCGACCTTCCACGGCGACGTCGCGCGCACGGGGCACTGGACGCCCTACGACACCTCGACCGGAGCCGGGAACCCGCTGCCGAGCGCGGTCCCGACCCTGCGCCAGAACGTGCCCAACCCCTTCAATCCCGCCACGCGCATCGAGTTCGCATTGCCGACGGGATTCCGGGGCGACGTCTCCCTGACCGTCTACGACCTGTCGGGGCGCGAGGTCCGGACGTTGCTGGACGAGGCCCGCGCCGGCGGCAACCACGCCGTCGTCTGGCGTGGCGAGGACGATGCGGGGCGCCCGGCCCCCGCGGGGATCTACCTGTACCGGTTGCGCTCCGCGGCGGGGACGGCCGTCGGGAAGATGGCGCTGGTGCGTTGAATCGTCGTTTTCACCGTCCCGGCTATTGTCATCGCGGCCGGGTTGCGCTATACTCCAAGCACTGCGGCGATGGCCGGAGCCCGCCCCCAACGCTTGCCGGGAGGACGCGAGAGCAACGAGGTTAACGAGTCGGATCGCCGGCCTGCCGCCGGCGGAAACTCGAACGACGCTGTTCCGCCGGCAAGTGCTCACAGGAGCCGAAATGCAGACCTGGACCTGTCCGGCGACCGCGTCGGGCGCATCCCTTTACGACTTGGGGGAGACATGCTTCGGATGAACCGCAACCTTCCCGCCGGCCCTCGCGCCTCGCGCCTCTTCTGGGGACTCGCCGCCGTCCTGTTGCCGCTGTTGGCGACGGCGGGCGCCCGGGCCGCCGGCGACGTCGTCTACCGGGGCTCGTTCGCCGCGGTCGACGTGGCCTGGTCGACGCAGCCGGGCGGGGGCGTCCAGCCGCGGCTGGACGGCACGCACCTCCTGCAGGAGACCGGTCGCCCCGACCTGGTCGGTCGGACCCTGACCCTGCTGGTCCCGGCGACGTCCTCGTACGGGGCCGTCGAGGTGGTGCCCCTCTCGACGCGGCGACTGCCCGTGCCCGGGGATCTGGCGCTGGCCGCCGCTCCGCTCAGCAGCGAGGGCGTGCCGGGACGCCAGCAGGTCGTGCCCGGGTCCAAGTCGGTGTTCCCGTCCGACTGGGGCCGCTTCGGCGGCAACCACGTCATGAACGGCTACCGGCTGGTCACCGTCACGGTGCATCCCCTGCGCGCGCTGCAGGCGGCGGACGGTTCGTGGCGCGAGGTCGAACTGCTGGAGAGCTACGAGGTCCGGCTGCTGCCCGTGCCTGGGGTCGCCGACCGGGCCGACGTCGCCGTGCGCCAGCGCCGCGTCGCCGGCGAGCGCGGGAAGATCGAGCGGCGCCTCGCCGGCGTCCTGGACAATCCCGAGGCCCTGGCCGGCTACCTGCGCGAGGACGGCGCCGACGTCGCGCCCGCCGCCGGCGGCTTCGCGCCCGACAAGACGCCCAGCCTCAGCGGTTCGGCGGTCTCCTACCTGATCATCACCAACGAGGCCCTCGCGGCCGCGTTCCAGCCCCTGGCCGACTACCGCACCTCGCAGGGGCTGCCCGCCGTCGTCAAGACCCTGGAATGGATCGAAGGCAACTACCGGCACGGCGTCGACATCCAGGAGACGGTCCGCATGTTCATCCGCGACGCCTACGAGCGCTGGGGCGTCGAGTACGTCCTGCTCGGCGGCGACACGGACGTCGTGCCGGCACGCTACGCCTTGAGCAACTTCTACCCCCCCGGAGGCACGACCGACATCCCGGCCGACCTCTATTTCGCCTGCCTGGACGGGAACTGGAATCTCGACGGGGACGCCGACTTCGGCGAGCCGACCGTCAACGAGACCAACCCCGGCGATGACTGCGACGTCGCCAGCGACGTCTCCTTCGGCCGCGCGCCGGTGAGCAGCGTGGCGGACGTGAACACCTTCGTGGCCAAGATCCTCAACTACGAGAACGCGGCGGCCGGCATCGGTTTCGCCAACCGTTTCCTGACCGCGGCCGAGGTCCTGTTCACCAACACCGAGGGCGAGATCACGCTCGACGGCGCGTCGTACGCCCAGACGCTCGTCGACGAGGTCGTCTCGCCCTGCACCGACATGACCGCGGTGAGGATGTTCGAGGCCTGGGACCGCCTGGACGGCTTCGGACAGCCGATGTACCCGGGGGCGGTCCCCGAGTCCCGCCAGGCCGCGCTCGACAGCCTGAACACCGGCCACTTCAGCATCTTCAACCAGATCGGCCACGGCTTCTTCTTCAACATGGACATGGGCGACGCCAACATCACGCTCACCGACGCCGACAACCTGCACAACGGCGTCGACCGGCCGTTTCTGATGTACGCCCTGAACTGCGCCTCGGCGGCCTTCGACTACGGCTGCCTCATGGAGAAGTTCGTGCAGAACCCCGGCGGCGGCTCCTTCGCTTCCATCGGCGCCACGCGGGCGGCCTTCCCGGCCACCGCGAACGACTTCCAGAAGGCCTTCTTCGACGCCATGATGTGCGATGCGCAACCGCGGCTCGGCGATCTGATGGCCGCCAGCCGGCTGCCCTGGTTGGCCTACGCGCCGGCCAACAGCTTCACCCGTTGGACCTTCATGAACTACACGCTGCTCGGTGACCCGGGCCAGAGCATGTGGACGGCGTCGCCCGCCGCCCTGACGGTGGGAGCGCCAGCCTCGGTGCCGCTGGGCGCCCAGTACGTCCCGATCACCATCACCTCGGGCGGGCAGGCCGTCGTCGGCGCCCGGGTCGTGCTCAGCCGCAGCGGCGACGTCTACGCCTGGGGGGACACCGACGTCAACGGCCAGGTCCTGCTGTACATCGTGCCGGTGGACACCGGGTCGCTCACCCTGACGGTGACCGCCCGCAACGCCGCCCGCAAGGTCCAGTCGCTGCCGGTCACCGGCACCGGCGCCTACATCGCCCTGCAGAGCATGACCGTCACCGACAACGGCACCGGCGGCACGATCGGCAACGGCAACGGCGTCGCCGAGGCCGGGGAGACCGTGGCCTTCCTGGCTCGTTTCCAGGATACCGGCAGCGGCGGCGCCGCCGGCGTGACCGCGGTGCTGGGCACGGCCGCGGCCGGGGTGACCGTCCTGGACGGCACCGCCGCGGTGGCCACCATCCCCAGCGGGGGCAGCGCCAACGCCCTGGACACCTTCCTGATCCGCTTCGACGCGGCGATGGCCGACGGCAATCACGTCTCCTTCCTCGTGGTCGCCGACAACGTTCCCGCCGGGCCCTGGAGCACCGGCTGGGAGCTGGTGGTCGCGGCCCCCGAGGTCGAGCCCATCGGCCTGGACTGGTTCGACGCGCCCTACGGCGACAACGACGGCGTCCTGGAGAACAACGAGCGCGTCACGGTGATGATGACGCTGGAGAACTTCGGTGTCGGCCGCGCCGACGGCCTCACCGCCGTGCTGCGCACCAGCAGCCCCAACGTCGCGCTCTACGACTCGCTCCTGACGTACCCCAACCTCGACCTGCTGCAGACGTCCAGCGGCACGTCGCTGGTGTCGCTGAAAGTCCTGGACGTGGCGCAGCCCTATGACGCCCGGATCGTCGTCACCGACGCGCGCGGCCGGCGCTTCGTGCACGACATCGGGATGACGACGCCCGCGGTGCCGACCGACCTCGAATCCGTCGCCGCGCTGGGACCCGACGTCATCGAGCTGACCTGGACGCCGGTGAACCTGGCCGGGGTGCGCGGCTACCACGTCTACCGAAGCCAGAACGAGGCCGGTCCGTTCACGCGGGCCAACTTCGACCTGCTGGGGCGGATCTCGTACTTCCGCGACTCGGGCCTGGACCTGCTGACGCGCTACTACTACCGCGTCACCTGCGTCGACTCGTTCCTGGTGGAGGGCGCCGCCTCGGCCGTCTTCGCCAAGAGCACCTCGCCGTCGGAACTCGCGCCGTTCCCGCTGCCCTTCGGCGTCGAGACGAGCAGCCACTGCGCCGTCGGCGACGTGACCGGGGACCACCGCCTGGAGATCGTCATGGTCGCGGACGAAGTCTACGTCTGGACGGAGGACGGCGCGGAACTGTTCGACGGCGACAACGACTCGCAGACCCTCGGCCCGATCACCAACCTCAATGCCAGGCTGACGCCCATGGGCGTGACCCTGGCGAACCTCGACGCCGATCCGGCCCTGGAGATTCTCTGCTCCGATCGCGACCTCAAGCGGATGTACGCCTACAACGCCGACGGCACGCAGGTGCCCAGCTGGCCCCAGTCCACCGGGACGATGTGGGTCTGGGCGCCGCCGGCGGTGGGGGACATCGACGGCGACGGCGAGGTCGAGGTCGTCGCCAACAACCTGGCCGGCCGCACGCTCGCCTGGCACACCGACGGCACCGAGGTGCGCGACGGCGACAACAACCCCGCGACCCTCGGCGTGCTGATCGACCGCTCGTCGGTGCTGACCTACGACGAGTGGTGCCGTTCGGCGCCCGCGCTCGAGGATCTCGACGGCGACGGCGCCAAGGAGATCATCTTCGGCACGCGCTACCGCTCCGAGGCCACCAACCTGCTGCTCGCCTACCGCCACGACGGGACGCAGGTGCCGGGCTTCCCGATCCCCGCCGGCGTCAACGGCAACATCATGTGCAGCCCCACCGTCGCCGATCTGGACAACGACGGGCTGAAGGAGATCGTCTACGTCTCGGAGGAGGACTCGCTGCGCGTCGTGCGCCAGAACGGCACCCGCTTCCCCGGGTTCCCCCGCTACTTCCGCTCCCAGAGCACCAACGGCGACGTGACCTGCCCCAGCCCGGCCGTGGGCGATTTCGACAACGACGGACGGCTGGAGATCGTCGCGGTCGAAGTGCTCGGCGCCACGTCGTCCAACGTCCACGTCATCGACACCGACGTCGCCGGCGGGACCAGCGGCCAGACGATGAGCGGCTGGCCCCGCTCCGTGCCCGGCAACTCCGAGTCCAGCCCCGTGGTCGGCGACCTCGACGGCGACCACTTCCCGGACGTGGTGTTCGGCATCGGGGGCGGCGATACCGAAACGCCGAACAACCTCTACGCGTTCTCGCACGACGGGCTGGACCTCGACGGCTTCCCGCTGACCCTCGGCGGGCCGATCCGCCCCGCGCCCGTGATCTGCGACCTCGACCAGGACGGCCACGTCAACCTCGTCTACGGCGGTTGGGACCTGTTGATCCACGTCTGGGACCTGCCGGCGACCCACTACCCGAACGAGATGACCTGGCCCACCTTCCGCGGCCACTACCTGCGCGACGGCGTCTTCCGGGCCGTCGCCACCACCCCGGTCGAGGAGATCCCGGCGCCGGCCGCGAGGCTGACGCTGACGCGCAACGTCCCGAATCCCTTCAACCCGAGCACCACGGCCCGTCTCTACGTGCCCGAGGGCGGGGCGGGGCCGCTCGTGGTCGAGATCTTCGACGCGCAGGGCCGGCTCGTGCGCAGCCTGCACCGCGGGCCGGCGGCGCCCGGCTGGCTGACGGTGACCTGGCACGGCCAGGACGACGTCGGCCGTCCCCAGGCCAGCGGCGTCTACTTCCTGCGCGCGCAACGCGGCGGGGAGGACAGCACCCTGAAGATGCTGCTCGTGAAATGACGGCTGCCGGTCGCGTTGACCGCGACCGGCGCCCACGCTACACTGCGCACGGCTGCTGAGGCGGCCC
>DYDD01000362.1 GCA_020718045.1 Fibrobacter sp.
CGGGACTCCAGAATTACATTTTGAGTAAAACGGGTTGCGGGGTGGGTTTCCTTCGTGGTAATGTATATATCTGTATACATAGGAGGACGCATGGACAAGCAGACCCGGGCCACACGCAACGGGATTCTCGAGGAGCTGGACGGGATCGAGCGGTTGCGGCAGGGAACCCTCAGCGAGCAATACTACGGGACCGGGGCCAACCGCCGCGGGCCCTATTACGTCCTGCAAGGCTATGCGGCCGGCCGGCATTGGTCGCAGCGCGTGCCGCGCGACCGCGTCGAGCAGGTGCGCGCCGACCTCGCAGCGGGCGTTCGCTTCCAGGATCTATGCCGGGCGTTCGCCGAGACCACCGAGCGGGCCACGCGGGTCGAGGAATCGCCCGCCGCTAAAAAAAACTCCAGGAGGCCCAACGGGAACGCTTCCGGGAGACCGACGCGTTCCTGAAGGCCACCGAGTCCCAGTACGCCGGCACGGGGGCGCTAGACATGGCCGCTCTGGAAGAAGGCTTGCTGGCGGCCTTGATGCGGGACGGCTGCGGGATCCTGGAGGCATTCTTCCAGCAGCACGTTCCGGCCTGCGCGAGTCGGCGTCGGCCCGGCGAACGCCACTATCGGCGCCGCCACCTGCAGGTCCACAGCGTGCTGGGCCGGTTCTCCCTGTGGCGCGACTACTTCTACGACGGGCAGCGTGGCCGGGCTCCGCTGGACGACCATCTGGGCCTGAAGGACGGCCTCACCCCAGGACTGCAGCGGCTGATGAGCCGCGCCGGTGCCATGAGCGGCTCCTTTGAGCAGGCCAGCAGCGATCTGAAGGCCTATGCCCGTCTGGACGTTTCCGGGCGTTCGATCCAGCGCCTAGCCGCCGCCGTCGGGCCGAACATCCAGTCCTGGATGCAGACGCGGCCGCCGCCGGTTCCCGATCCGGCACCCGCCGTCCTGTATGTCAGCTACGACGGCACCGGCGTGCCCATGACTCGGTCGGAAACGCGCGGCCGCAAGGGCAAACAGCCCGATGGCACGGCCAAGGGGCGCGAGGTCAAGCTCGGGTGCGTCTTCACCCAGTTGCGGACGGAAAAGGGCCAGCCGCCCCTGCGCGATCCTGACAGCACGACCTACGTCGCCAGCTTCGGCGAAGCCGCCGACTTCGGCGGCTTGATCCGCCGGGAAGCCCAGCTGCGCGGCATGGCCTGTGCCAAGCAGGTCGTCGTCCTGGGCGACGGCGCACCTTGGATCTGGGAAGTGGCCCGCGTGAACTTCCCCGCCGCGACGTGCATCCTCGACCTGTACCCCGCCTACGAACACGTCAACGAGGTCGCCGTTCTCGCCTATCCGGACGAATCCCCCCAGACCGGGCACGCCCGGCAATGGCGCCATTGGCTCAAGGCCGGGAAAGTCGATCGGTTCATCGCCGCCGCCGCCCGCCGGGCCCGCTCCCGCCCAACCTGGAAACCGGAAATCCTCCAAGCGCTCGGTTACTTCCGCAACAACCGCGACCGCATGCAGTACGCGAAGTTCAAGCGGGCTGGCTTTTTCGTCGGCTCTGGTGTCGTCGAGGCCGGTTGCAAAACCGTGGTCGGCCAGCGCACCAAGCAATCCGGCATGTTCTGGCACGTGCAGGGCGCCCAAAACGTCCTTGCCACCCGCTGCGCCGTCTTGGGGCGGCTCTTCGACCCGTATTGGGCGGCACGAAAACCCGCCTGAACGATCGGGTCAGGTAATTACCGTGACCCGCACCCGTGCCGAAGGGGCGCATCCCCGTTCCACTGACTTGCCTTTCCGCGCCGGCCCCTTCGGGCTGGCGCAGGGCAAAGTCACTCCCGCTTGTGGCGTAGCCGTGACGCATCGAGAGACAGTTCGGTGACCTGCATGATGAGGCACTTGAACTTCTTGTAGGTTTCGACCTCTCTTCTGACGGCGGAGAGGTTCTCCGGGCGGACATAGTCCGACCGGCTCTGGCCCCTGTGCGTGTAGCTGAGCTGGTGGAACGGCGTTTTCTTTTCCGCCGGGTTGCGGTACTGCACCG
>DYDD01000085.1:0-2317 GCA_020718045.1 Fibrobacter sp.
ACGGCCACGGCGGTCGTCGCGTCGCCCGCGCCCACGTCCTCGGCCAGGCTCGCGTCCAGCAGCGTCTCGAGCCAGGCGCCGCTCGGGAAACCGTAGTCGTCGCGTCGGTCCGGCATGCTCCTCCTAACCCGTCCTGAGCTGCGGCAGGCCCCACTGGGCGCGCAGGTCCTCGAGCCGGTCGCGCAGCTCGGCGGCCAGCTCGAAGTCCAGCGCGGCGGCGGCGGCCTCCATCTCGGCCTCCAGCATCTCGACGATCTCGCGCGGGGTCTGGGCCAGGCCGGCGGCCAGCGCGCCGGGCGTGGGGACGGCCGCGTCCCGGGCCCGCGAGGCGCCGCCGCGTGTCTCGTCGCCCGCCGCCAGCGTGGCCTGCAGGATCTCCTCGCGAGTCTTGAGGATCGTCCGCGGCGTGATGCCGTGCTCCGTGTTGTAGGCGATCTGCTTGGCGCGGCGGCGCTCCATCTCCCCGATCGCCCGCCGCATGGAGTCGGTCATCCGGTCGGCGTACATCACGACGCGCCCCTCGGCGTTGCGCGCGGCGCGGCCGGCGGTCTGGATCAGCGAGCGCTCCGAGCGCAGGAACCCCTCGCGGTCCGCGTCCAGCACGGCCACCAGCGCCACCTCGGGCAGGTCCAGCCCCTCGCGCAGCAGGTTGACGCCCACCAGCACGTCGCACTCGCCCAGGCGCAGCCGGCGGATGATCTCGACGCGGTCCAGGGCCGCGATGTCGGCGTGCATGTAGGCGACGCGCAGGCCCAGGCGCTGCAGGTACTCGCTGAGGTCCTCGGCCATGCGCTTGGTCAGGGTGGTGACCAGGACGCGCCCGCCGGTCGCGACGACGGCGCGGGCCCGGCCGATCAGGTCGTCGACCTGGTTCGCCACCGGCAGGATGTCCACGGGCGGGTCGATCAGCCCGGTGGGCCGGATGACCTGCTCGACGAACTCCCCGTCGCAGGCCGCCATCTCGTAGTCGCCCGGCGTCGCGGAGACGAAGATGGTCCGCGGCATCAGCCCCTCCAGCTCCTCGAAGCGCAGGGGACGGTTGTCCAGCGCGCTGGGCAGGCGGAAGCCGTGCTCGACGAGCGTCTCCTTGCGCGAGCGGTCGCCGCGCCACATGGCCGCCAGCTGCGAGACGGTCACGTGCGACTCGTCGATCACGAGCAGGAAGTCGTCGGGGAAGTAGTCGAACAGGCAGGCCGGGCGTTCGCCGGGCTTGCGGTCGTCGAAGTAGCGCGAGTAGTTCTCGACGCCGTTGCAATAGCCGACCTGGCGGATCATCTCCATGTCGTAGCGGGTGCGCGAGGCGAGGCGTTGGGCCTCGACGGCGCGGCCCGCGGCGTCGTACTCGGCCAGCCGGGCCTCGAGGTCGCGGCCGATGTCGTCGAGGATCGCCTCGAGGCGGTCCTTCTCCACCACGAACTGCCGCGCCGGGTGCACCTGCGCCTCCGTCACGAGCAGGCGGGGGCGCCCGGTCAGGCCGTCGACGAAGCCCAGGCGCTCGATCGTCCCGCCGAAGAACTCCACGCGCAGCACGCGCTCGTCGAAGGCGGCGCGGACGTCGACGGTGTCGCCGCGCACGCGGAAGGTGCCGTAGCCGCCCTCGTCCCGGCGCTCGTAGTGGATCCCCACGAGCCGCTGCAGGAACTCGTCGCGCTCCAGGGGCTGCCCGGTCCGCAGCGACAGGATGTTGCGGTGGAAGGTGTCGGGGTTGCCGAGGCCGTAGATGGCCGACACGCTCGCCACGACGATGACGTCCTTGCGCGTCAGCAGCGAGGACGTGGCGCGCAGGCGCAGGCGCTCGATCTCCTCGTTGATGCTGACGTCCTTCTCGATGTAGGTGCCGGTGGCCGGCACGAAGGCCTCCGGCTGGTAGTAGTCGTAGTAGGAGATGAAGTACTCGACGGCGTTGTCGGGGAAGAAGCCCTTGAACTCGCCGTAGAGCTGGGCGGCGAGCGTCTTGTTGTGGCTGAAGACGAGGGCGGGCAGGCCGGTCTCGGCGATCACGTTGGCCAGCGTGAAGGTCTTGCCGCTGCCGGTCACCCCCAGCAGGGTCTGGCGCGCGCGGCCCTCGAGCAAGCCGGCGGTCAGCTCGCGGATCGCCGCCGGCTGGTCGCCGCGGGGCTCGAACGGGGCCTGCAGGCGGAAGGCGCTCACCACGGTTCCTAACGGTCCAGCAACGAGCGGTCCAGGACCCATTCGCGGCCGACGAGGCGCGTGGGGATGGGCACGGGCCGGCCGTTGAGGGTGACGGTGACGTCCTCGGCGGCGGAGAGCTTCAGCAGGAAATGGTCGCGCGCGCCCCAGTACGAGACGTTGCGCC
>DYDD01000085.1:2391-2483 GCA_020718045.1 Fibrobacter sp.
TTGCGCAGGCCGTCGGCGCCCACCGCGTAATCGACGCGGCCCCGCGTCACGACGCGCAGCACCAGGGGCCAGTGCGACCCGTCGGCGAAGAC
>DYDD01000085.1:2496-2913 GCA_020718045.1 Fibrobacter sp.
CCCGCGGGCAGGGCGGCCAGGACGGCCAGTTCGTCGGCCGAAGGCGCGACCACGCGGGGCGGTGCGGCCGGCGTCGAGGGCAGGGAATCCGCCGACGCGGCGGCGAGGCTGTCGGACGGGGCCGCAGCGGTCTTGCCGGTTACGGCGCTGTCGGCCCCGGCGGAGGTCGCGACGGAGTTCGCGGCGGCGGAATCGGCGAGCGCGGAATCGGCCGCGACCCGCCCCGTCAGCGGGCTCCAGGCCACGCGCAGGGAATCGCCCAGCGCGTCCCGCCGCTGCCGCCCGGGATCGGCGTCCGCCGCGGCGACCGGTTCGCCGCCGCCGTCGCGGGAATCATCGCCGCCACCGACGAGGCGCACGATCGCCAGGACGAGCAGCACCGCAGCCAGCACGATCGCCGCCGGCAGGGCGACGCGC
>DYDD01000085.1:2945-8432 GCA_020718045.1 Fibrobacter sp.
GGTCTCCGGGGCCCAGACCGGTCCGGCGGCGGGGGGCGCCTCGTCCGCGGGCCGGCGGCTGTCGTGGGCGGCCAGGAGGTCGTGCGGGTCCAGGTCCAGGGCCTCGGCGCACGAGCGCAGGAAGCTGCGCACGTAGAGCGGGCCCGAGAGCTGGTCGTGGTCGTCGGCTTCGAGCGCGCGCAGCTGGTTGACCGGGATGCGCGTGGCTGCCGCGAGGTCGGCCAGCGACAGCCCCGACGCCTCGCGGGCCGCGCGCACCAGGGCGCCCGGGGTCGTCGAGGCGGGACGGTCGTTCTCCACGGCGGGCTCCTCGGGTCTCAATCCACCAGCGCGTCGAGCCGGCGGCGCAGCGCTTCGGCGCGCGCCTCGCTCTCGGCGAGCATCTCCTGCTGCCGGGCCACCACCTCGGCGGGCGCCCGGGCGATGAAGCTCTCGTTGGTGAGCTTCCGGCGGTTAGCTTCGACGAAGGCGACCGCCTTGTCCAGTTCCTTGCCGAGGCGCGCCCGCTCGCGCTCCAGGTCGACCAGGCCCTTCATGAGCAGGAAGACCTCGACCGCCCCGGCCACGCCCGCGCCCGCGGGATGTGGGTCGGGTCCGCCTTCGACGACCTCCACGGTCTCGAGCTTCGCCAGCAGGGCGATCAGGCCGGCGTCCGACGCCAGTTCGGCGCGGCGGGCGGGATCGGCCGCGCGCAGCACCGCCGTGCCGCGGCGGCCGGGCGGCACGTCCAGGTCGGTGCGCAGGGAGCGGATCACGCCCACCGTCTCGACCACCTGCGCGAAGCGGGCGGCGGGGATCGCCCAGGGCAGGCGCGCGCCGTCGCAGACGGGGAACGGCGAGACCATCAGCCGCCCGCGGGCCGGCGGCAGCCAGTTCCACAGCTCCTCGGTGATGAAGGGCATCACCGGGTGCAGCAGCTTGTAGCTGGCGCCCAGCGCGACGACCGCGAGCGCCGCCGCCTCGCGCCGCCGGTCCTCGTCCCGCAGGCGGGGCTTGACCGCCTCGAGGTACCAGTCGCACAGCTCGTGGCGGAAGAAGTTGTAGGCCGCGTAGGCGGCGTCGTTCAGGCGCCGCTTCTCCAGGTTCCCGTCGACCTCGGCGGCGACGGCCGCCAGGCGGTTCATGATCCAGAGGTCCTCGAGCTCCAGATGCGAGGCGCGGAAGGCGAAGGCCGGCGGCGCGCCGAAGACCTGGCCCCACAGCGCGGCCGCGGCCGCGGCGGGGTCGGCGGCGAGGTCCGCCAGCACGCCCAGGTCGCAGGTCGCCGCGGCGCCCGCCGCGATCCCGTCGCTCCCCGTGTCCAGCCCGGATTCGTCCCAGGCGCCCAGGACCAGCTTGGAGGCCTGGAAGACCTTGTTGCAGAAGTTGCGGCCGACCTCGAGCGTCTCCTCGCCGAAGAAGACGTCCTGGCCGGTCGGGGTCAGCATGACCATCGACATGCGCAGCGCGTCGGCGCCGTACTTCTCCATCAGCTCGACCGGGTCGGGGCTGTTGCCTAGCGACTTGCTCATCTTGCGGCCCTCGGCGTCGCGCACCAGGCCGTGGAAGAGCACCTCGCGGAACGGCGGCTCGCCCAGGAAGTGGTACGAGGCCATGATCATCCGCGCGACCCAGAAGAAGATGATGTCCGGGCCGGTCACCAGCACCGACGTCGGGTGGTACGCGCGCAGGTCCGACGTGTCGTCCGGCCAGCCCAGCGGCGAGAAGGTCCACAGCCAGCTGGAGAACCAGGTGTCCAGGACGTCGGGGTCCTGCGCCAGCGCGGCGGCGCCGCAGCCGGGGCAGGCCGACGGCGCGTCGACCCGGCAGACCTCGCGGCCGCAGTCGCCGCAATTCCAGACCGGGATGCGGTGCCCCCACCACAGCTGGCGCGAGATGCACCAGTCGCGGATGTTGCCCAGCCAGTTGTGGTAGACCCCCACCCAGCGTTCGGGCAGCAGGGTGATGGTGCCGTCGTCGACGGCCCGCACGGCCGTCGCCGCCAGGGGCTCCATGCGCAGGAACCACTGGCGCGACAGGTACGGTTCGATGATGTGGCCGCAGCGGTCGTGGTGGCCGACCTGATGGACGTTCTTCGCCTCGCCGTCGTGCAGGCCCTGCTCCTGCAGGGCGGCCAACACGGCCTGGCGCGCCGCGAACCGGTCCAACCCGGCGAAGACGCCGGCCGCCTCGTTCATCACGCCGCGCTCGTCCATGCAGACGACCTGCGGCAGGCCGTGGCGCCGACCCACTTCGAAGTCGTTGGGGTCGTGGGCCGGGGTGATCTTCACGAAGCCGGTGCCCTTCTCGGGGTCGGCGTGGTGGTCGCCGATGATCGGGATCTCGCGCCCGGTCAGGGGCAGCTTCACGCGCCGTCCGATCAGGTGCCGGCGCTCGGGATCGTCGGGGTGCACGGCCACGGCGGTGTCCCCGAACATCGTCTCGGGCCGGGTGGTGGCCACGGTGACGCAGCCCTCGCCGTCGGCCAGCGGGTAGCGCAGCCGCCACATCGCGCCCTGGACCTCGCGGTGGTCCACCTCGTCGTCGCTGATCGCGGTCAGGCAGTGCGGGCACCAGTTCACGAGGTAGAGGTCGCGCACGATGAGGCCCTGCTCGCGCAGGGTCACGAAGGCGTGGGCGACGGCGCGGGAGCGCGCCTCGTCCATGGTGAAGGCCTCGCGCGGCCAGTCCAGCGAGCAGCCCAGGCGCCGCAGCTGGCTGGTGATGACGCCGTGGGTCCGGTGCTTCCAGTCCCAGGCCCGCTCCAGGAAGGCCTCGCGCCCCATGACGTGCTTGTCGAGGCCCTCGGCGCGCAGCAGCTTCGTGACGACCTGTTCGGTGGCGATGCTGGCGTGGTCGGTGCCCGGGACCCACAGGGTCGGCCGGCCGCGCATGCGCATCCAGCGGATCAGCACGTCCTGGATGGCGTTGCTCAGGCAATGCCCCATGTGCAGCACGCCGGTGACGTTCGGCGGCGGCAGCGTGATCACGAAGGGGTCGCCGGCGGCGCCGGCGGACGGCGCGAAGAGGCCCTCCTGCTCCCAGGTCCGCGCCCACTTCTGCTCGATGCCCTCGGGGGCGTACTGCGCCAGCTGGCGGATGTCGTTCACGTCGTCTCCAGGTTGCGGTCAGGAAGGCGCCGATGGCCGCGGGGAACGGTCCCCGGGCCGGAACAGGGTAGTGTAGGCAGGGCCGCTGGGCGGGTCAACCGGTCAGGTGGCGGGCGGTTCCCGCGCGGCCCCGGGGCTGGCCGCCGCCGCCGGACCGTGCTAGACTGCCCGGCCCGCGCGGCCAAGACGGCCGCCGGTCCTCCATCCGCAGCCATCGGAGCCGTCATGGAATGGATCGCCGACCCCCAGGCCTGGATCGCCCTGCTGACCCTGACCGTGCTGGAGATCGTGCTGGGGATCGACAACATCATCTTCATCTCGATCCTCTCCGGCCGCCTGCCGCGCGAGCAGCGGGCGCGCGGCCGCACCATCGGCCTGGCCGGCGCCATGCTGACGCGCATCCTGCTGCTGGCCTCGCTGGCCTGGGTCGCGCACCTGACGGTGGAGCTCTTCACGGTCGCGGGGCACACGGTCACCGCGCGCGACCTCGTGCTGGTGGGCGGCGGCCTCTTCCTGCTGGCGAAGGCGACCTTCGAGATCCACCACAGCCTCGAGGGCGGCGCCGAGCACGGCGTGGGCCGCCGCAAGGTCTCCTTCGCCGCGGTGATCGCCCAGATCATGGTGCTCGACCTCGTGTTCTCGCTCGACTCGGTGATCACCGCCATCGGCATGGCCGAGCACCTGGCGGTGATGATCACGGCGGTGGTCGTGGCCGTGGCGGTCATGATGGCGGCCGCGGAACCGATCTCCCGCTTCGTCGAAGGCCACCCCACCGTGAAGATGCTGGCCCTGAGCTTCCTGCTGCTGGTGGGCATGTCCCTGGTGGCCGAGGGCTTCGGCCAGCACCTGAACAAGGGCTACATCTACTTCGCCATGGGCTTCTCGGTCCTGGTCGAGTTGCTGAACCTGCGCCTGCGCGGTCGCGAGAGCGAGCCGCCGGTGCAGCTGCACCGCTCGGAACCGTAGCCCGCCAGGGCGGCGAACGAGGCGGCGAGCGAGGCGGCGAGCGAGTCCTTCCTCGGGGCGGCACCCTCTGCTATGCTGCGGGCGAGGTGCCGCCATGCCGCCCGCCGTGCCGAACCCGACCCCGTCTCCGCGCCCGTTCCGACCGGCGCGCCTGCTGGCGCTCTACCTCCTGGCGCCGCTGCTGCTGATCCTCGAGGTGCCCGTCGCCCTGCACGTGGCCAACCGGCCGGACGCCGGCCTGACGATCCACAACCTGACCATCAGGACGGTGTCGCCGGGCGGGCCGGCAGCGCGGGCCGGGCTGCTGCCGGGCGACCGCCTGCTGGCGCTGGACGGTCGCGCCTTCGACACGCAGGTCGACTACCTCACGGCCCTGGCCGACCGCTACGACCTGGCGCCGCGCGCCTTCCGGGTGCGGCGCGGCGATGCGGTGTTCGTCGCCCGGGTGGAGCCGACGCTGCCGCCGCGCTCGCGGATCATCTGGAGCTACGGGCTGTCCCTGGCCGGTCTGGCCTTCCTGCTGATGGGCTGGCTCATCCTCTCGCGGCGCACCGACATGGTGGCCCGCTACTTCTTCGCCCTCTGCGCCACCTTCGCCTTCTTCCTGATGGACGTGCCCGACTGGCCCAGTCCCTGGTACATGACGCTCAAGGAGATCTCCCGCGACCTCGCGGTGATGCTGCTGCCCGCGGTCTTCCTGCGCTTCGCGCTCTACTTCCCGGACCGCACGCACCTGAGCCCGCGCCTGCGCGCCCGCCACCGGCTGCTGCTGCTCCCGGCGATCCCCCTGTTCCTGCTGAGCCTCTACGCCGAGGCGGCCCGCCTCGACCCCGTCGAGTCGCGGACCGTGGCGGTGCTGCAGCAGGTCGCGGGCCTGTACTTCCTGGCCTACATGACGGCCGGCGTGGTGGTGCTCGTCGGCAAGATGCTCGGCCGGGGACGCCCGTTGCGGCACGCCAAGCTGCGCGTCGCCTTCGGCGGCCTGGTCCTGGGCTTCGTGCCGTTCATCCTGGGCGCCGTCCTGCACAACCTCGCGGGCCCGGTGCGCCTGCCCTACCAGGAATGGTACGGCTTCTCGCTGGTGCTGGTGCCGCTGTGCTTCGGCCTGGCCATCCTGCGTTACGGGGCGCTGGACCTCGGCTACGTCGTGCGCCACGGCCTGGTCTACACCCTGCTGACGGTGCTGGTGGTGCTGGCCTACACGCTGCTCGTCGGCGTCCTGGGCGGCTACCTCGCGGCCCGCTTCCACGGCTCCGACCTGCCGGTCGTGCTGCTGACGGTCGTGGGATTGACCCTCGTGCTCAACCCGCTGCGACGGCGGTTGCACGCGGGGCTCGAGCGGGCCTTCTACCCGTCGCGGCTGGCGACCCGCGAGGCCGTGCAGCGGCTGGCGCACGACCTGGCCGGCCTCAGCGGCGATCCCGAGGCGCCG
>DYDD01000085.1:8445-8825 GCA_020718045.1 Fibrobacter sp.
CCCGCCTGCACGACCTCTACCGCCCCGGCCACGTCGCGCTCTTCCTGGTCGAGGACGGTCGGCTGGCGCTGAGGGCGATCCACGCCGAGCCGGAACCGCCGACGACGTCGTTCACCTCCCTGCCGACGACCTGCTCGCTGGGACGGATCGCCCTGGCGGCCCATCGCCCGATCTACATCGAGGAACTCGAGGGCCTCGACACCGCCGACGAGACCGACGCCCCCACTTCGCGGCTCCTCGAAGAGTTGGACGTCCAGCTCGTGGTGCCGCTGATCAGCGGCCGCGAGCTGCGGGGCCTGCTGACCCTGGGGCCGAAGACCGGCGGCGCCCTGTACACCCAGGCCGACGTCGCCAACCTCCACGGCCTCTCGATGCAGGCG
>DYDD01000085.1:8869-11607 GCA_020718045.1 Fibrobacter sp.
TGCACCAGGCCCGCCTCGAGCGCGAGCGGCTGGAGACGGAGCTGTCCGTGGCCCACCGCATCCAGGGCCACCTCGTGCCGCGCGAGCCGCTGCGCGCGCCCGGCCTGCACATCATGGGGCGCATGGACAGCTGCCGCGAGGTCGGCGGCGACTACTTCGACTACTTCACGCTGGAGGACGGCAGCGTCGGCTTCGCCATCGCCGACGTGGCCGGCAAGGGCGTGCCGGCGGCGCTGGTGATGACCAGCCTGCGGGTCGCCTTCCGCGGCGCCGCGACCCGCGGCGCGGGCCCCGACCGCGTGATCGGCATCCTGAACGACGCCGTCTGTTCCCTGGGCGACGCCGGCCTGCTGGTGAGCTTCTTCTACGGCGTGGTCGACCCCGCCGCGCGCCGCCTGGAGTATTGCAACGCCGGCATGAACCCGCCGCAGCTCCACCGCGCCGGCCAGACCTTCCGCGAACGCCTGCGCAAGGGGGGGCTGCTGCTGGGGATCAACCCCGGGCAGCGCTACGCCCGCGGCACGGTGGCCCTGGAACCCGGCGACCTGTTGCTGCTCTACACCGACGGCTTCACCGAGCAGACCGACCAGCCCGACGGCGTCTTCTACGGCGAAGGGCGCCTGGCCGACCTGGTCGAGGGGTATCAGGAACGCCCGCTCTCCGACCTGCTCGCCAGGATATTTGCCGATGTCGAAGCCTTCGGCGGCCGGGAACAGAGCGACGACCGCACCCTGATCTTGTTGCGGATCAACAGCATGGCATCAGCGACCGCCGGTGGGCACTCTTCTGGCTAAAGGGGAACCGGGCGCCGCCGACAGAGACGGTGTCCACGGTTCACTCTCACCAGATCGGAGGGCAAGCATGGATCCCATCATGGTGTTCATCGGACTCTCGGTCGTCGACCTGTTGTGGTGGTTGAGGAAATGATCGAAGGACACGCGAAAAGTCCCTGACCCGCGGAAAGATCCAGGGTCAGGGACTTCGCATTTCCAGCCCGGTCGCCGTGATCCTCAGTCCTCGTCCGCCGGCAGCCCCGGCCCCTCCATCCAGTCCTCGCGCACCAGCACCAGCACCGCCGAGTTCGGCACGATCAGGTACTGCATGCCCTCGAAGGTGATCTCGACGGCCGACTTGCGCACGAACAGCACGTAGTCGCCCTCCTGCGCCTGCAACGGCAGGAACCTGGCCCGCGGCGGGTGGCGGTCCCAGGCGTCGGGCTCACCCTCCTCGTCCGACCAGTCGGGCACCGGGATGCCCGGCCCCACCGAGACGACCCAGCCGCCCTGCGCCATGCGGGAGCTGAGGGCCGTGGCCGGCAGGTAGAGGCCGGTGTTGGTCTTCTCTTCGCCCTGCTCGGGCCGCACCAGCAGCCGGTCGCCGACGACGATGAGTTTCTTCTTCAGCGGCGACACGGCTCAGCCCTGCGTCCCGGGCACGGCGGCGCGCGCGGCCTGCACGGCGGCGACGTACTCCTCGTACGGGTGCACGTCGGTGAGCGTGGTGTGGACGCGGCCGTCCGGGCGCACGATCACCGTGGTGGGGATGCTGGTGAAGTTGCCGAACACCGAAGCGGACTTCTCGTCCGCCATCGCCACCGGGAACGTGAAGCCGTTCTGCTTGATGAACGGCTGCACCACCGCCGGCCCCTTCTGGTCCACCGACAGCGCGAGGACCGTCACGCCCTGCGACTTGTAGTTGTCGTGCAGCTTCTGCAGGTGCGGCATCGCGATGCGGCAGGGGCCGCACCAGGTGGCCCAGTAGTCCACCACGACGACCTGACCGCGCAGGTCCGACAGGCGAAGGGTCTTGCCGTCGAGCGTGGTGACCGTGAAGTCGGGAGCGACGGCCGTGGCGGCGGCGGCCGGCGTCGTGTTCACGGCGGGGGGCGTCGAGTTCGCAGACGATGGGGTCTTGCCCTCGCCGCACCCGCCGGCGGTGGTCGTGAGGGCCAGGATCAGCAGCGACGTCAGCAGGAGCTTCATGGTTCGTTCCCTTCGGCGATCCTCGGCGGATCGGGTTGACGATCAGATCAGGCTGTCGATCTTGGCGGCCATCTTCTCCTTGGCGAGCACCCCGATCTGGGAGTCGCGCACCTGGCCGCCCTTGATGTAGAGGACCGTCGGCACCGACATCACGCCGTACTTCATGGCGGCCTGGCGGGCCTCGTCGACATCCACGTGGGCGATCCTCACCTTGCCTTCGTACAGCGCGGCGAGTTCCTCGACGATGGGCTTGAGCTGCTTGCAGGGACCGCACCAGGTGGCGCTGAAGTCCACCACGACGGGCAGCGCGCTGTCGAGGACCTCCTGCTGGAAGTTGGCGTCGGTCACGTGGATCAGGTGGCTCATGGATCCTCCCGGTCGGGCTGGGGGGCGGGGCGGGGCGCGCCTGCGGCGTCGCGCCGCACGCGTTCCAGGACGGTGGCCAGGTCGCGGGCGTTCATGAAGCCCGAGAAGCGCTCGAGTTCGCGACCCTGCGGGTCGAAGAACAGGACCGTCGGCATGCCGACGACGCCGTAGCGGCGCCTCAGCTCGTCGTTGGCCGCGCTGCGCTCGGTGAGGTCCATCTTGACCGCGACGAAATCGGCGGCGAGCGCCAGGACCTCAGGCTGGTTGTAGGTCCGCTCGTCGAGCTCCAGGCAGGCCGCGCACCAGGCGGCCCAGAAGTCCATCATCACGGGCTTGCCCTGCTCCCGCGCGGCCGCGAAGGCCGCCCGGTCGTCGGCCAGCCACGCCGGT
>DYDD01000363.1 GCA_020718045.1 Fibrobacter sp.
CTTGCCCACACTTGACTCCATCAAGCGCGGCGCGGGCCGTCGCGCGGGCCGTCGCGCGGGCCGTCACGCGCGCCGTGCAGCGCTTCGGCGGCGCGGAAGCCGACCTCCATGTCCGCGAGCCGGCGCAAGCCACGGGCGACGGTAACCGTCCCGGGCTCGCCGTCGTGCTTGCGCCCGAGGTGCCCACCGAGTTTGCCGATGGCGCGTACCGCCGTCTGCAACTCCGGGGGCTGGTCCGGCGGGGCCTTACGGGTAGTGACCGCCCACAGGACCTTCCATTCGGACTCGCTCAGAAACGTGGTGCAGGACGCGTGCGGCGTCTCGCGTCCCTGCTTGGTCAGAGCATACACACGCCAGGCGACCACCATGTCCACGGCCAGGCAGGCCTGGAGGTTTCCAATTTCCTCCAGTTGGCGGTCTTCGATGCGGCAGCAGGTCTTCAGGGTGCGGTGATACGGCTCGATCCCCCAGCGGCGCGAGTACCACGTGACGCGCTCGCGGGCCTGCTCGAAAGTCGCGGTCGGTACGGTGGTCAGCAGCATCCACTCCAGGGGCGTGACCCCGGCCACGCAACCGCCCTCGCGGGCATACACGGCCCACACGGACACGGGTGGCAACCCGCTGTCCTTCGGCGGGTCCAGCACGACGGAAGCGAAACGAATCCCTACTTTGGCCTCGCGCGCCGGCCGTGATCCGCGTCGCGGCACCTGCACGTCAATGGTGCCGGTCAACGGTTTGCTCTCCAGAATGTCCCACAGAGGCGTGTGCCCAACCTGCCGGTTGCGCGTGCGTTCGGCGCGCACCAGGACCTTCGGACCACCGGGCGTGTTGACGGCCTCGTGGAAGAACTCGTAGATGTCCGCTTCCCGGTCCCCGACACTGACCAGCATCGTGTCCGGGCAAAGCCGCTGCACTTCGGCCACGGCACGGTAACTGACCAGCCACTTGAAACTCTCCTTCTGTTCCAGCGGCAGTTCCTTGCGCCGATACCTCTTGCCCATCTGCTCGGCGTCGCGCGCCCAGCACTGCACGTTCAGCAGTCCCAGCGGCGTGCCGGCTGGTGTGAACGCCAGGGTGTCGTGCAGCAGCAGCCCCACCGCCTCGTCCTTGGATGTGCCGACCGGCCCAGCGCCGTCCGGAGCGTGGCCGGTATACGAGAGCGTGCTGGTATCCTGCACGGCCAGCACCACCTTCTCCGGCCTGAGCCGCTGCACGGTCGCTTCCACGTGCGGTCTCAGCAATGTCTGCATATCGACCTGTGGATTGGCGAAGAAACGGTACACGGCTTTGGTCCTTGCCTCCTGGCCGTGGCACGCATCGGGAATCGGCGCACCAGGCTGGGCATAGAAATCGCCCGCCACACGGGCCAGGCGCCGTTGCAACCGCCGATCGTACAACTCAGCCGCGCCGAATTCGTGCACCGACCAAGACTCCGCCTCCGCCGGCGGCGGACGGCTACCCAGTGGCGCCTGGGGGCGCGCGCAAAGCGTCTCACGACAATCGTCGCGCAACGCATACAGATACACCGCCTTGCGGCCCGAGGCCCGGCGGCCGTTCGGAAACGGACTGCGCCGCGCCCGGCTCCGCCCCACCTCCAGCCAATTGGCGGCCCGGTAACAAGTCCCGGCAAACCGGCGGCGGTCCACGAAGGTCTCGACCAGTACCGGCCGGTAGCCGTAGCGCTCGAACCAGTCGTCCCCAAGCCGCGCCAGCGTCCGACTCAGAACTTGCGAGGCAAGGTTCGGCACCTTGACCGTCGGTACGATCAGGAACCGGTTGTTGCACACCACCAGGTGCAGGTGCGAACACCGCGCCCCTTCGCTCCACCCGATCCATTCGTCCCGCGCCTGCAACCGCCGCGTCGCCGCACTGAAGGACAACGCCCCCACCCAGCCAAACCGTTCGCTGCGGACCAGGTACCGAATCTGCGCCCCGCAACCCCGGCCCGCCCTAAGATAGTGATGGCGG
>DYDD01000086.1 GCA_020718045.1 Fibrobacter sp.
AGGTGGCGGACGGCCGCCGGCGACGCACCGGCCGCCAGCAGCGCGCGGTCCAGGGGATCCTGGACGCGCGAGGGCTCGGGCGCGGCCGCGGACGCCGCCTCGCTCGCCAGGGCGGCCACGAGCTGCTCGATGCGCTGCACCTCGGCTTCCAGGTCGGCCACCGTGACCGACGGGCGCGCGCGCCGCTCGGGCTCGGGTGCGCCGCCGGGCAGGGCCACGACGACCTCGATGTGCCGGCTGCGCCCCAGTCCCTTCGCGTCACGCCGCTCGACGCCGCGCGTCTCGGAGATGCGGACGTCGTCGCCGTAGAGGCGGCGCGCGTTCTGGAGAGCTTCCTTGAGCGTGCGGCCGGTCACCCGGCTCGTGCCGTGCTCAGGCCTTGGCTGCGTGGGCATGATGGACTCCCTGGGTCGAGACGGTCCCCGCGGATTGGATGCTGGTGTTGGGCGTGACCTCGGTGTAGCCCATCACCGGCAGCGCCGGGAACGTCGGTTCGATCAACCGCTTCAGGAACAGGCGCATGGGCGTCGGCACCAGCAGGACCGGCGGCTTGCCGCGGCTGTAGACGGCCTGCAGCGTCTTCTCGAGCTTCTCGAGGAAGGTCTGGGCGAAGAGCGGCTCCAGCACCACGGCGCCGGCCCGCTCGGAGTCGGCCGCCGCCTGGGCCATCACCGCCTCGGTCTCCGGATGCAGCGACACGACGTAGACGTGGCCGTCCGGTTCGACGTAGAGGCCGCTGATCGTGCGGCGCAGCGACTCGCGCACCTTCTCCAGCAGGTGGTCGATGCCGCCGCTGGCGCCGACGTGGTTGGCCAGCGTCTCGAGGATCGTGACGATGTCCTTGACCGGGATGCGCTCGTGCAGCAGCCCGCGCAGGACGTTGTGCAGCGTGTTGACCGGGACCTTGTCCGGGATCAAGTCCTCGATCAGCGCGGGCGCGAACTCGCGCACGCTCTCGCACATGTCCTTGATGTCCTGGCGCGTCAGCAGCTCGTCGGCGTGGGCGCGGATCGTCTCGGAGAGATGCGTGGCCAGGACCGCGGTCGGCTCGACGACGGTGTAGCCCTCCATCTCGGCCACGGTCTTGCGCGCCGGGTCGATCCACAGGGCGGGCAGCTGGAAGGCGGGCTCGACGGTCGCGAGGCCCTCGATGGCCTCGCCGCCGCCCGTGCTCATCGCCAGCAGCCGGTCGGGGCGCAGCTCGGCCCGGGCCAGGGCGACGCCCTTCAGCTTGATCACGTACTCGTGCGCGCCGAGCTGCAGGTTGTCGCGCACGCGGATGGGGTGCACCAGCACGCCCAGCTCGGTGCCGATCTGGCGGCGGATGTTCGTGATCCTGGTGAGCAGGTCCCCGCCGCGCGACTGGTCGACCAGCGACAGCAGGCCGTAGCCGAGTTCCAGCTCCATCGCGTCGGTCACGAACAGGTCGTGGCCCGGCCCGCGGTCCGGCGCCGGCGCCGAATCCTCGAGCGACAGGGCTTCGTCGGCCGCGTCCTGGCGGTCGATCGACTCCACCCGCGAGCTGAGCAGGCGGCCGACGATGCCGAACACCGCGCCCAGGGTCAGGAAGGGCAGGGTGGGCAGGCCGGGGATCAGGCCGAAGACGATCAGGGAGCCGGACGCCAGGTAGATGGCCTTGGGCTGGCGGAACAGCTGCATGGTCAGCGACTGGCCCAGGTTCATTGAGCTGCTCTGCCGCGTGACCACCAGACCGGCCGCGGTGGAGATCAGCAGGGCCGGGATCTGGCTGACGAGGCCGTCGCCCACGGTCAGGCGCGTGAACTGGCGCAGGCTCTCCCCGGCCGTCATCCCCATCTGCAGCATGCCGATGATGAAGCCGCCGACGATGTTGATGATGGTGATGATGATGCCGGCGACCGCGTCGCCGCGCACGAACTTGCTGGCGCCGTCCATGGCGCCGAAGAATTCGGCCTCCGCGGCCACCTGGGCTCGGCGGCGGCGGGCCTCGGCCTCGTTGATCAGGCCGGTGTTCAGGTCGGCGTCGATGGCCATCTGCTTGCCGGGCATGGCGTCGAGCGTGAAGCGGGCCGCCACCTCGGCGATGCGGCCGGAGCCCTTGGTGATCACCACGAACTGCACGATGACCAGGATGGCGAAGACGATGACGCCGATGACGTAGTTGCCGCCGATGACGAAGTCGCCGAAGCTCGCGATGACCTTGCCGGCGCCGCCCTTGGCCAGGATCAGGCGCGTCGAGGCGACGTTCAGGGCCAGCCGGTAGAGCGTCACGATCAGCAGCAGCGAGGGGAAGCTGGAGAACTGCAGCGGCTCCTTCAGGTACAGCGAGACCAGCAGGATCACCACCGCGAAGGCGATGTTGAAGGTGATCAGCAGGTCGAGCACCGCCGGGTTGACCGGCATGATCATCAAACCGACGATCGCCAGGACCGCGAGCGCGCTCAGGATGTTGCTGTTGGCCAGCAGGAGGTCGCGGTCGATGCCCTTGTTCACATCCACTCAGCTTCCGGGCCTCAGGCCCGCTTCAGGCGGTACACGTAGGCCAGCACCTCGGCGACGGCCTGGTAGAGGTCGTCCGGGATGTAGGCCCCGACCTTGACGAGCTTATGCAGGGCCCGTGCCAACGGCTTGTTCTCGATGACCGGAATGCGGTTCTCGCGGGCGATGCGCTTGATCGTCTGCGCCAGGTGGTCCTGGCCCTTGGCGACCACCCGCGGCGCCGACTCCCCGTCCTTGTAGCGCAGGGCCACGGCGAAGTGGGTCGGGTTGGTCACCACGACGTCGGCCAGCGGGATCTCGGCTATCATGCGCTTGCGCACCGCCTCGATCTGGATGGCGCGCATGCGGGCCTTGATCTGGGGGTCGCCCTCGACGTCCTTGTTCTCCTCGATGACCTCCTGCTTGGTCATCTTGAGGCTCTCCTCGTGCTGCCACTTCTGGAACGCCCAGTCGACCGCGGCCAGCGCGATCATCAGGGCGGCCAGGCGGTAAACGAGCTTGGCCAGCGTGTCCCAGCCCACGGACGCCGCCCCGGTCAGGGGCAGCATCGCGATCCCCATCAGCTCCCCGCCGAGCGAGGCGACCGTCCACCAGGCCACGACGCCGATCAGCAGGATCTTCACCAGGCTCTTGACCAGCTCGAAGGCCATCTTGCGGCTGAACATGCCCTTGATGCCGTTCAGCGGGTTGATGTTGTCCGCCCGGAAGGCCAGGGCCGACAGGTTCACGTGCCAGCCGACCTGCATGAGGTTGGCGAGCAGCCCCACCACCATGATCCCGCCGGCCACCGGCGCGACCGCCTTGAGCAGGACCATGACGTTGGCCGCCGCGAACTCGGCCAGCGCGAAGGGGCTGTCCAGCCGGAAGAGGTGCGCCTCGCCGAGCAGGTAGCGGGCGTTGTCGTTGAGGATCCGGCCCATGGCGCCGGTGCCGACGAACAGCAGGGAGAAGCCGGCCAGGAGCACCAGGGCGCTGTTGACCTCCTGGCTCAGCGCGATCTGGCCCTTCTCGAGGGCCTTCTCGCGTTTTCGAGGTGTCGCCTTCTCGGTCCTCTCGCCGCCCGGAGCGTCCGACATCGTCCCTCACCTCCCCGCGTCGGCGGCCGGCGTCGCCGGCCGGATGGATCAGCCCTGCAGCGCGCCCAGGACGGCGCCGAAGCGTCCCTCCAGGTCGGCGAAGAGCGAGCCGAGGACCTGGCCGAAGAAGACCAGCGACAGCCCCATCGTCGCCAGCCCGACGGCGATGGTGATGGGGAAGCCCACCACTAGGATGTTGATCTGGGGCACCGTCTTGACCACGAAGCCCATGGCGACGCTCACCAGCAGCAGCACCACCGCGACCGGCGCCGCCAGGCGCAGGCCCAGCTCGAAGAAGCCGGCGAACTCCCGCACGACGAGCCAGGAGCCCGCCTCCAGCGAGATCGGCTGCAGCGGCGGCACCAGCGCGCAGGACTGCGCGCACACCGAGATCAGGGTGTGGTGCCCGTCCACCGCGAAGAAGATCATGACCGCCAGCAGGTAGTAGAGGTTCGCCAGCACCGAGACCTGGCCCATGCCCTGGGGGTCGATGGTGTTGACCATCGAGAAGCCGATCTGGACGCCGATCAGTTCGCCGGCGAAGCGGACCGCGGCGAACGGGACGCCGGCCGTGAAGGCCAGCAGGGCGCCCACCGCCAGCGAGCGCAGCCCTTCGGCCGCCAGCGCCGCCCAGGAGAGGTCCAGCGGTCCCGGCGGCAGCTGGGCCGCGACCGCCGGCGCGGTGGCGCCGGCGATGACGACCGCGATCGCGACGCGCCACAGCGGCGGCACCGTCGAGCCCGAAAGCAGCGGCAGCATCGCGACCAGGATGGACAGGCGCAGGGACAGCGCCAGGGTCAGGATCAGCCAGGTGAAGTCGAGCTGCACCGGCGGGTTCATGTCACATCGCCCCGATGCGCTCGAAGATGTCCAGGGTGAAGGAGGTCATCTGCTGGATCATCCAGGGCAGGGAGATGATCAGCACCAGGAACACGGCCAGGATCTTCGGCACGAAGGTCATGGTCATCTCGTTGATGTGCGTCGCCGCCTGGAAGACGCTGATGATCAGTCCCACCACCATGCCCGCGGCCAGCATGGGGCCGGCCACCAGCAGGGTGGTCTTCAGGGCGAGCTGCCCCAGTTCGACGACGGTCTCGGCGGTCATGGCGTCCTTTCGCCTCCGGCGGTCAGTTCTGGAAGCCCATCACGAGCGAGCGGACGATCAGGTACCAGCCGTCCACCAGCACGAAGAGCAGCACCTTGAAGGGCAGGCTGATCAGCACCGGCGGCAGCATCATCATGCCCATCGACATCAGGACCGAGGCCACCACCATGTCGATGATCAAGAACGGCAGGAACAGCACGAAGCCGATCTGGAAGGCCGTCTTCAGCTCGCTGATCACGAAGCTCGGCACCACCACCAGCAGGGGCAGGTCCTCAGGCTTCTCGGGCGCCTCGCGGTCGGTCAGATCGAGGAACAGGGCGATGTCCTTCTCGCGCGTCTGCCCGAGCATGAACTCCTTGAGCGGTCCCTCGGCGCGCTTCAGGGCCTCGCCCTGGCCGATCTCCTCGGCCAGGTAGGGCTTCAGCGCGTCCTGGTGGATCTTCGTGCCGACGGGCGCCATGATCACGAAGGTCAGGAACAGGGCCAGTCCGATCAGGATCTGGTTGGCGGGCATCTGGTTGGTGCCCATGGCCTGGCGCAGGAAGCCCAGCACGATGATGATCCGCGTGAAGCTCGTCAGCAGCACCAGCAGGGCCGGCGCCAGCGAGATCAGGGTCATCAGCAGGACGATCTCGACCGCGACGTCCAGGCGGGCGCCGCCCTCGGCGCCGCCGAGGGTGAGGCTGAAGCTGGAGCCAGGGCCGGCGGCGGCGGTCTGGGCCTGGGCGGCCGGGGCCTGGATCACCACGGCCGCCAGGGCGAGCCCCAGGACGATCACGAGCTGTGCGGTCTTCAAATGGGCCTGCCTTTGCGGTGACGGTGCCGGGACGCGCCAACGCAATGGGCGTGCCAGGGCCGGCGGCCGTGAACAGATGTCCCCGGGCCGCAGGAAGCGCCCCGTGGCCATCTTGCGGCCACGGGGCGGTCAGGAACGGTGCAGCGGAGGGACGGGGATCCCGGGTCAGGCGTCGGGCCGACGCCGGGCGCGCAGGCGATCCAGAAGGCGGTCCAGGAGACCGCCGACCGGGAGCGCGGGCGCCTGCGGCGCGTGCCGCGCCGGATCGAAGGGCGCGCGGTCGAGCAGGACGACGCACTGGTCGTGGCGGTACAGCGTGAAGACCTCGTCGCCGCAGCGCAGCAGCTCGACGGCGCGGCGGGGTCCGACGGCGTGGACGGCGATCATCGCGGCGGCGGCGCCGGTGCGGCCGCCCTGGAAGCGCCCCAGCAGCTTCAGGAACAGCAACAGCAGCGTGAAGACCACGACCAGGCCGCCGACCGGCTTCAGCCAGGCCAGGGCGCCGGCGGCGGTCTGGACGGCCAGGAAGGGGATCGCTGCGTTCGCGGCCGGCACGTCAGGTCAGCCTCTTGATGCGCTCGGAGCGGCTCAGTAGCTTGGTGATGCGCACCGCGAACTGCTCGTCCACCACGACGACCTCGCCGCGGGCCAGCAGCACGCCGTTGACCATGATGTCCACGGGCTCGTTGGGAGCCTTGCCGAGTTCGACCACGGCGCCCGGGCTCAGGTTCATGATGTCGCGGATCTTCATCCGGGCCCGCCCCAGCTCGACGGTCAGCTTCATGTCGATGTCGAGCAGGACGCCGATGTTGCGGATCTCCGGCGCGATGGCGGCGAGATCCTCCTCGGGCTCGGCGGGGCGCATCTGGTCGGGATCGAGGCCGTGCTGCCGGGTCGCGGGGTCCGCGTCGGCCACGACCGCGGCGCCGCCCCCGAAGACGTTGTTCTGGATGCCGTCGGCCATCTCCCTACTCCTCTTCTTCCAGTCGTTCGGTGAGCTTCAGGGCACGGCACTGGTTCAGCTTGCCGGTCAGCCCGCGGAACATGGGCTTGCCCTGGACCTCCAGCACCAGCGGGGACTGCAGCGACTTGTAGAGCGGCAGCACGTCCCCCTCCTTCAGCTCCAGGACGTTCTCGAACGTGAGGTTCACGTCCGCCAGGTTGACGACCACGTCGGCCGCGGCCCCCTTGACCACCTCGAATAGCAATTGCCGGTCCCGCCGCACCTCTTCCGGCGTGCGGAATTCGGAATTCTCCTCCGGGTCGAAACGGTGCCAGACCGGCTCGAAGGCCGTCAGCGGGATGCACAGGTCCAGCGGCCCCCGCAGCTCCTCGATGCCGATCTCGAACCGGATCAGCAGCACGGGCTCGCCGGCGGTCACGGTCGTGATGTAGGCCGGGTTGTTCTCGAGGTGCACGAAGGTCGGCTGCATCGTGACGAGCTTCTCGGCCCCTTCGGCGATGTGCGTCAGCAGCTTGTCGATGACCAGCCGGGCGACGCCCAGCTCGATGTCGGTGAACTTGCGCTCGACGCGGCAGGCTTCGAGGGGACCGCCGAGCAGGCGCATCATCATCAGGTAGATCATGCCCGCGTCGAGGTGGAGCAGGGACAGGCCGTTGAGCGGCGCCAGCCCGATGTTGACGGCGCAGGTCACCGGCGGCATCGCGTCCAGGAAATCGCCGAAGTTCATGACCTCCAGGCCGCGGTAGCCGATGCCCGTGTTCGCCCGCAGCATGCCGGTCAGGCCCAGCGACGACGACTTGGCGAAGGCCTCGGCGAAGGTGATCAGGTTCTTCTCGAACTGCCGCGAGATCTTCGTCGGGCGGCTGAAATCGAAGGACGACGAGCCGGACGCGCCCTGCACCAGGGCCGCCGCCGACTCGACCACCGCCTGCTCGCCGCCGGCGTCCTCCTGCCCGAGGAGCTCGCCCAGGTCGTCCTGCCGCGTGTCGCTCATGTCATCCCCCGGCTCGTCCCGGACCGGTCACTGCACGACCAGGTCGGAGAAGTAGATGTTCATCAGCCCGGCTTCCGGCAGGGCTTCGCCCAGCTTGCGCAGCAGCTCGGCCTTGAGGGCCTCCTTGCCCTCGAGGGTGCGCAGGTCGGCGGCGAACTTGTTCGACAGCGAGGCGATGACGATGTCGCGCAGGTGCGGCAGGCGCTCCTCGACGAGCAGGACCTTCGTCTGGTCCGGGACCTCGAGATCGACGCTGATCCGCAGGTAGCTCGTCACCGCACCCTCGGCGCGCAGCGAGACCGTCACTTCCTTGAGGCCGACCAGCGCGCCGCGCCCGCTGAGCGAGCCGGCCTCGCCGTGCTTCCCGGGCTTGCCGTGGCCGGACTTGCCCTGGGCCGCGGGCTGGCCGTGCTCGCCGGCCGCCCCCGCCTCGGCCAGGGCCGTCTGGTCCCCGGCGCCCAGATTCTGGAGCTTGGGCACGATCACGAACTGGGTCACCCCGACCGCCAGCGCGGCCTGCACCACGATGATCACGGCCAGCAGCACGAGCTTGTTCTCGAACGGCTTGAAGGCCGCCTTCTTGGGCTTCTCCTGCGGTTCCGTCTTGACTTCCTCTTCGGCCATGTCCGTCTCCCGTCGTTAGTGGCTGCGCGTGCGGCGCCGGTAGTCCATCACCTGCCGCACGATCTCCTCGACCGGTTCCCTCACGGTGATCTGGCGTCCGGTGGTCAGGCCGATCATGGTGTCGGGTGTGCGCTCGACGAACTCGATCAGTTCGGCGTTGACCACGATGCCGCTGCCGTCCAGCCGCGTGACGCTGATCATGGGCTCCGGCTCCTCTCCCGCCGTTCAGATCCGCTAGCGGACCATCGAGACGATGTCCTGCAGGATCTGGTCCCCGGTGGTGATGACCTTGGCGTTGGCCTGGAAGGCGCGCTGGGCGATCACCATGTTCGTCAGCTCCTGGGTCAGGTCCACGTTCGAGCCCTCCAGGGCGCCCGAGGTGATGAAGGTGTCCGACTCGCCGCCGGCGAAGCCCTCGATCGCCAGGCCGGAGTTGCCGCTGACCTGGTAGGTGTTGCCCTCGGTCCGCAGCAGGCCCTGGGTGTTGGAGAAGCGCGCCAGCCCGATCTGGCCCAGCGTCGCCACCGTGTCGTTCGAGAACCGGCCGATGATGATGCCGTCGGCGTTGATCTCGTAGTCCAGCAGCGAGCCCACGGTGTGGCCGTCGGCGATCGTCTGCAGGGTCTCGTTGGCGGCGTACTGCGTCAGGCCGCTGAGGCCGCCGAACTGACCGGCGTCGATCTGCAGCGTGATGGGCAGGGCGCCGGTCGTGCCGTCGGCCTGGGGGCGGAAGGACAGCCCGCCGGCGTCGTCGGTGTAGCGGAAGGCGATGATCTCGCCGGTCTCGGCGAAGCTGGCCGTGCCGGTGTTGCCGCTGACCATCACCTCGTCGCCCTCCATCTCGGCGACCCAGTTCCACTCGTTGCGGCCGATCACCTTGCTGAAGGTGAACAGGACGTTGTGCACGTCGCCGAGCGAGTCGTAGACGGTGGCCGAGGCGGTGAACTCGCTGCCGTCGTCGGCCTCCTGGGTCTCGACGAAGCCGAACGAGGTCTCGAGGGTCGGGTTGACCTCGCCCACCTCGCGGATGTCCACCTGGCCGAGCGAGTTGTCGATGCCGACCTCGCCGCTCATGACGATGCGCCCGTCGGCGTCCAGGCTCACCGGCGTGGTCGAGATGCCCAGGGCGATCTGCAGGCCGGTCATCAGGTCGCCGAAGGTCGTGGCGGCGTCCACGGACATGGTGTTCGACGGCGCCTGGTGCTCGCCCACCGAGCCGCCGATCATGATCGTGGTGCTCGGGTTCGCAACCGACACGTTCAGGCCCAGGGACTGGCCGCGGCTGTTGTAGACGGCCGTGAGCAGGTCGTCGGTGGTCGCCGCGGCGCGGATCTGCCCGGCCGAGCGCGTCGCGTCGTAGGTCGAGCCGGACCCGCCCGGGCCGATGCTCGGGCTGAAGCGGAAGGACTGGTTGAAGTCGAGGCGGCCGGGGATGGTCAGCTGCAGGTTCTGCAGCACCGTGCCGGCGCTGGTGTTGCCCAGCGAGATCGAGCCGTCGGCGGCGATGCTGACCGCCACCTCGCCCGGCGCCACGTCGGGCAGCGACTCCAACGAGGTCTGGACCCAGGCCGCGAGTTCGGCCAGCGTGGTGCCGTCGGTGCCGACCTCGAAGGCCGGCAGGCTCAGCGTGTTCGAGCCCGAGGCGCCGGTCACCAGGCCGGTCAGCGAGATCTGGTCGTTCTCGATCAGGCCCATCGCGCCGCCGCTCTGGCCGTAGAGCGACGTCAGCAGGTCGGTGCCCGTGGCCGCGGCCATGAAGTGCGACGACTCCATGATCGTGCCTTGGGCCTCGGCGTCGGAGTTCAGGTTGCCGAACAGGCGCACCGAGGTCGAGGCCAGGGCCGGGACCGTGCGGCCGGGGTCCAGGTACAGGTCCTCGTAGGCTCCCGCCTGGACGACGCCGTTGTCGTCGGCCATGAGGCCCTGCAGGTGCAGGCCGGTGCTGGGGTCGACGAAGTAGTTGTTGGCGTCCAACCCGAACGCGCCGGACCGGGTGTAGTAGCGGCCCGCGCCGTCGCTCAGCACGAAGAAGCCGTCGCCCTGCAGGGCGAGGTCGTTGACCAGGCCCGTGGTCTCGAGGTGCCCCTGGGTGAAGCGCGAGTCGATGCTGGCCACCGACGAGCCCAGGCCGACCTGCTGGGCGTTGACGCCGCCGCGGCTGCCGGAGACCGGCCGCTGCGAGGGGCGCACCGTCTGGGTCAGCATCTCGCGGAAGGTCACCCGCGACGACTTGTAGCCCACGGTGTTGGCGTTGGCGATGTTGTTGCCGATCACGTCCAGCGCGATCGAGTTGGCCGACAGGCCCGTGATGCCGGAATACAGCGAACGCAGCATGTGTTCCTCCTTGTCGGGGTCGCCCGCGGGATCAGATCCCGACGCGGGCGATCTCGGAAGCGTAATAGTCACGGCCTGCGATGTGCAGCAGCGCCAGGTTGTTCTCGAAGCGGATGCTCTCGACCAGGCCCGACATGTAGACCACCGATTCGACGTCGGCGCCCTCGTTGTCGGCCACCTCGACGCTCAGCGTGTAGTCCCCGTCCGGCGCCGCCTGCCCGTCGGAGCCCAGGCCGTCCCAGTCCAGTTCCGACCAGCCGGCCGCTACCGTCTGGGTGAAGGTGCGGACCACGGCGCCGCTCTCGTCGCGGACGGTCACGGTCGCCACGCCGGCCGCCTCGGACTGGAGGTGGCTGGACGAGGGCTCTCCACCCGTCACGACCGCCTGGTCGCCCTCGACCACGGCGGTGCGGCCCACCAGCCCCAGCATCATGGTGTTGTTCAGGGACTGGGTGTACACGAGGTCCTGGGTCATCGACTCGTTCATGGCCTGCAACTGCTCCAGCGTGGACAGCTGGGCCAGCTGCGAGGTGAACTCGGCGTTGTCCAGGGGCTTCAGGGGGTCCTGGTTCTTGATCTGCGTGATGAGCAGCTTCAGGAACTCGTTCTTGAGCTCCTCGGCGCTGCCGGTCCCGGCCGTCGAGGTGGTCGGGGTCGTGGTCACCGAATTGACGATCATGTGCGGGCTCCTTCCTCGCCGTCGCGTTCGTCGCGATCGCGGCGGCCGTCCCGGCCGCGGCGGTCGTCCCGTCCGTCGTCGTGCTTTCCGGGCTCCTCCCGCTCCACGTCGACTTTCACCCGGTCCCAGCCGGCCGGCTTGTCCAGCAGGGCGGCGGTCAATTCGTGGGCCCCGTCGCGCAACGCGCGGGCGGCCTCGGCCGATTCGACGCGGAAGGTCAGGTGCAGTTCCTGGCCGTGGCGTTCGAAGCTGACGTCGACCTTGCCGAGCTGCGGCGGGGTGAGCTGCAGGCGCAGGGCGCCCTTGCCGCCGGGGGCCGCGAGCTCCCCGGCCAGCCGGGCGACGACCTGCCGCCTCACGCTCGCCGGCACGGATGCCTCGCTCCCGTCTTCGGACCGGAGGGCGACGCCGGCGGCGCCGGCCGTCCTGACGGCGAGGTTCGCGAAAGCTGCCGCGTTGCCCGGCGCGGCGCCGGCGCTGCCGCCGACCG
>DYDD01000087.1:0-8392 GCA_020718045.1 Fibrobacter sp.
GGTGCCGCACTTTTGGACCGGCGCCCGCCGCACTTTTGCTCCGGCGTTTACAAGAACGGCGATTCCTCGCTCTGCCCGCCCGCGACCGTCAGGTGCCAGTCCACGCCCCCGTTGTTGTCCCACAGGCCGGCGCCGTCAGTGAACACGCAGTCCAGCACCAGCGCGCTGCCCGGCACGGTCACGTCGGCGCGCCAGGCGGTCGCGGTGTCGTCCCAGGCCATGGCCGTGTCGTGGACGTTGGTCCAGCCGTCGATCCCCCAGTGCATCAGGACCGTGGTCGCCGACGCCAGGGGCCGGCCGGCCGGCTCGTACCAGACGTGCGCCGCCTGCCCCGCCTGCGGCGGCGAGGGCAGCGTGCGCACGACCGGATCCTCGCCCGCGCCGCCTTCTCCCGCGCCCACCCAGACGTGCTGGACCGGCGAGCGCGTGACGTGCCCCAGCGCGTCCTCGGCTTCGACGTAGTAGTCGAGCAGGATCTCCGAGTAGCCGGTCAGCTCGTACCAGTACTGGTCGGCGATGCGGGTCGGCAGCACCGTGAAGTCGATCTCGCCCATGGGCCAGGGCTCGCCTGTCGGCATGACGCGCCGGTTCATCGGCAGCGCGCTCCAGGCGCCCGCGCCCGCGCCGCCCGCATAGGTCTCGTTGACGATCGTGGCCGGGTCGTTGCGACCGTCCTGGTCCTCGCGGACCATCAGCTCGACGCGCGCGAGGCCCGAGACATCGTGGGCGAAGGTCCAGACGTGGAAGTCCCTGGACATCGTCGTGCCCAGACCGCCGGGGTAGCCCCACAGCGAGCCGCCGCCCTGCCCGCCGGGGTTCCAGGGCAGGCGCTGCGGCAGCCACACCGTCGGCGGCGAGGCGTCGCCCAGGCTCGCGATCACCGGGTCGGCCAGCGCGACGGCGCGGTTGCAGGCCAGCGTGGCCTTGATCTCCATGTCCAGGGACGCGCCGTAGTACATGTAGCCGCTCTCGTAGCCGGTCAGCAGGAAGTGCCAGGCCCGCTCGGCGGCGTTGGCTCCGGGGTTCGGGGAGACGACCTTCGCAGGGTCGACCGCGAAGTGCGCGGCCGCGGTCTCGACGCGGTTCTGGGCGGCGATCAGCACCGCCCAGTTGCGCTCGTCCTCGGCCCAGCCGCCGGGGATGTCGAACTGGCCGGCCGCGTCCACGAGCGGCCAGTTCCAGTTGATGAACTGCGGGCTGCCGAAGTCGCCGTCGGCGTTGACCCAACCGCCGTCCTCGACGTGGACGACGTCGCCGGCCGGCACCGGGTGGTGGCGCAGGTAGGTGGCGATCGTGGTGGGCGTGTGGCCGGCCGCGGCCGCGGCGTGGGTGAACTGCGTGACGCTCTCGTGGTAGTAGGAGTAGCCGCCGCTCCAGGCGTTGTCGCCGTCGTGGGCGAAGAGCACCAGCATCGGGCGCTGGGGGTCGTTGTAGGGAGCCAGGGCGTCGACGCCGCCGGTGCCGAACAGGCCGTAGCCCTCCTCCCAGCCCATGGCGTCGGCGGCCGGCACCACCACCAGCGACCGGTTCGCGCCGGTGGCCGGATCGACGTACGCCGCGCGGTGGGGAGTGAAGCCGAACGGGTACGGCACCTTCAGGGTGACGCCGCGCGATATGGTGTGGCTGGTCCAGTTCGCCTGCGCGGGGTTGACCTGGTCGGCGGGGTTCGGGGCGTCGGTGTTGTCGAGGTTCGCGGCCCAGGGGTAGCCCTCGCAGGCCCGCGCGAGGTGCAGGTCGGGCACGATGGCCCAGGCCACGCCCGCGTCGGCCAGGGCGGGGATCATGCGCTCGCTGAAGCACATCTCGGCCGGGAAGAAGCCGGTGGACTGCGCGCCGCCGCCCCAGGCGTCGTCCCAGATCGCGCGGCCGCAGGCCAGCTCCATGCGCAGCGCCGCCTCGGGCAGCAGCGGCCCGATCGCGTGGTGGAAGCCCGCCAGCACCGGGTCCAGGCGCGGGTCGCCGGCGGTGTTGAGCCAGCCACGGGCCGTGCGGTAGTGGCTCCACCAGTCGGCGGCGTAGCGGCCGCCGTTCCAGCCCGCCTGACCCAGCGAGTTCAGGTTCTCGATCAGCGCGCCCGCGAACGAGACCTGCGCGCCGGCTTCCGGCAGGTCCAGCACCATCTGCAGGGCGTCCTTGGGGTGCCACTGGTAGTCTGCGACGCGGTCGTCGGAATTGAAGATCGAGAACTCGTCGTTCTGCGAGTGTCCCAGCGTGATGGTCTCGAAGGCGGTCTCGTACCGCCCCGGCGTCCACACGCTCTCGTCCGGCCAGTAGATCGGCTGGTGCATGTGCCACAGGTACGTGGTGTGCACCCCGCCGCCAGCCCCCGCCGCCGCCGCCCACCCCAGCACGCAAACCATCGCCAAGCCACGCTTCATCGGTCCGCCCCCACCATTGAATGTGTCTCGATGATAGCACATTCAAACACCTCTGCCGAACTAGAGCCGCACACGGGGAACAGATAGGGCCCGCGGTCGGACCGTCTAGCAAGCGGTCCGTCCGCGGGCCCTATCTGTTCCCTGTCGTCGCTCTAGTCGGGCTGGCGGAGAGTGCGGACGAGCGTCGCCCAGTTGGGCGCCGAACCGTTCATCAGGATGCCCACCCGGAACAGCTTGCCCGCCGCCCGCGACATCAGCCAGATCGTGAGGCTCATCAGCACCCACGACAGCAACACCTGCCACAGGGGCGGCGTGGACAGGCAGACGCGGATGAACATCAGCACGGGCGAGAACATCGGGATCAGGCTCAGCACCGTGGCCAGGGTGCTCGAGGGCGCCCGCAGCACCATCGACAGCAGCAGCATGGGGATGACCACGAACATCATGATGGGCGTGGCGAAGGGCTGCGCCTCCTGGATCGTGTTGCAGAGCGCGCCGACGCCGGCGTACATCATCGAGAAGAGCAGGAAGCCGAGCACGAAGAAGATCACGAACGAGCCCAGGATCAGCGGCGTCAGGAAGGAGGCGTCGAAGGAGAGGCCCGCCACGCTGATGCCCTGCCCGGCCATGTAGACGAGCACCGCGACCCAGATGGCCATCTGCGTGAGGCCGGCGCCGCCGATGCCGACCACCTTGCCGAACATCAGCTGCGAGGAGGGCACGCTGGACAGCAGCACCTCGACGACGCGGCTGCTCTTCTCCTCGATCACCGCCGTGAGGGTCTGCTGCCCGTAGAGCAGGACCATCATGTAGAGCATTATGATCAGGATGAAGGCCAGCACGAAGACGCCCTGCTCGTCGCGGCGGGTCGCCTCGCCTTCGTCGCCCACCGACAGCGACTCCCACGACACGCGCTCCAGGAGGTACGAGTGCAGGGAGTCCGGCACCCCGGCCCGCTCGAACCGGGTCTGGCGCAGCACGCGATCCAGCGCCGGCTGCAGGTCCTCGCGGATGATGCTGCCGGAGACCGAGCGGCTGTAGAAGGTGGCCTTCGGGACGCCGATGAAGTCGTCGCCGATCACGACGCCGCCGTCGAGGCTCTCGTCGCGGATCTGGTCCTGCAGGCCGGCCGCGGCGGCGGCGACGTCGCCGCCGGCGACCGGGATCGGGATCAGCGAGACGCGGGCGTCCTGCTGCGCGGCCAGCGCCGCGTCGAGGGCCGCGAAGTACGTCCCGCTGGGATCGATCAGGCCGATGGTGTTGCGCGTGTCGATCGATTTCATCGTCAGCATGGGCACGAGCATGGTCAGCGACATCAGCAGGGGCAGCAGCAGGGTGCTGATCACGAAGCCCTTGGTGCGGACGCGCTCGAGGTATTCACGGCGGATGATGGCGAGCATTTTCACGACGCGGCCTCCGTTCCGGCGGCGGCGCGGCGCTCGCGCACCACGCTCAGGAAGATCTCGTCCAGGGCAGGCCGGTTGGCCGCGAACAGGGTGAGCTGGCCGGCGGCGCGCAGGGCGTCGAGCACCGCGTCGGTGTTCGCCCCGGCCTCCAGGGTCAGCCGCCAGGAGTCGTCCTGGAACACGCGGTGGGCGATGCCCGGCAGCCGCGCGGGCGGTTCCTTGCCGCCGGCGTAGGCGACCCGCACCGACTTCAGCGGGAAGTCCGTGCGCACCGCCTCGAGGGTGCCGTCGAGCACCTTGCGGCCGCCCTCGATCAGGCAGACCGAGTCGCAGAGCTTCTCCGCCTCGGCCAGCATGTGGGTCGACAGGATGATGGTGCAGCCCCGGGCGTTCTGCTCGCGGATGATGTCGCGCATGGTCTCGACGTTCAGGGGATCCAGCCCGCTGAAGGGCTCGTCCAGGATCACCAGGTCCGGCTCGAACAGGAACGTGGCCGCAAACTGGACCTTCTGCTGCATGCCCTTGCTCAGGGCGTCGACCTTGCGGTCCTTCCACTCGCCCAGGCCCAGCCGCTCGAGCCAGGCCTCGGCCCGGCGCATGGCTTCCTTCCGCGGCACCGACTTGAGCGTGGCCAGGAAGGCCAGCTGCTCGGCGCACTTCATCTTGCGGTAGAGCCCCCGCTCCTCGGGCAGGTACCCGACCCGGTCCAGCAGCAGGCGGTCCAGCGGCCGGCCGTCGAACAGGATCTCGCCGCGGTCGGCCAGGATGATGTTCATGATGCAGCGGATCGTGGTCGTCTTGCCGGACCCGTTGGGGCCCAGAAAGCCGTAGATGCTGCCCCGCGGGATCTCGAGCGAGATCCCGTCCACGGCGCGCACCTGGCCGTAGCTCTTGCCGAGGTCGTTCACGTGCAGGAAGGCCGGTGCCATGGGCGTCCTTTCGCCGGGGTCGGTGGCGGGGCCGATCGTCCGGCCGCGCGGTAGCTTAGGGCAGCGCCGCCCCGGAAGCAAGCCCGCTCGCCGACTCCCGCGAGCGCTGCTCCACGGCGGGAAGACGCCCCGGTTGCCCTAGGGGCCGCGGATATGGCTGGCGATGACGGTCCGGGGGAAAAGAACACGGGGCTACCCCCGCCGGTGGCCCCGTGTCTTGGATCCGGGTCGCGGGCGAGGCCCATGTCCCGGTCCGAGCCTGCACTCCCGGAGTGCCGCCGCGATCGGCGGCCGGGAGGAAACTTCACTAGGGTGATCTTACGTGGCGACCGTCACGGATCCGTCACGAAGGAGTCAAATCTTCAGGACCGATTCCCGCCGCGATCCCGGCCGCCGCGAGACCCGCTATCCGGCAGACAGGCGCCGCCGGACCGTGTTACACTTGAGGATGGCGGCGCGACGGCTGCGGAGAGGATCGACGTGAGCGAGACCACCAGGCGGCGGATCCTGCTGATCGAGGACGACCGCGACCTCATCGACCTGATCACCCTGCACCTGCAGGGCGAGGGCTACGACGTGATCGCGGCGCACGACGGGCACCGCGGGCTCGAGGCCTTCGCCGCGGCGGAGTGGTCGGCCGTGGTGCTGGACTGGATGCTGCCCGCGATGTCGGGCCTGGACGTGCTGCGGGAGATCAGGGCCGGCGACCGCCAGGTGCCCATCCTCATGCTCACCGCGCGCGGCGAGGAGGCGGACAAGGTCCTCGGCCTGGAACTGGGCTGCGACGACTACATGACCAAGCCGTTCAGCCTGCGCGAGCTGACGGCGCGGCTGAAGGTGCTGCAGCGGCGCATCGAGCTGGCGCGCAGCATCGCGCGGGGCAGCGAGCAGGACCTCGTGCTCGAGCTCGGCGAGCTGAGCATCGACCACACCAAGCGGCGGGTCAGCGTGCGCGGCGAGCCGGTCCAGCTGACGCTGAAGGAATACGACCTGCTCTACACCCTGGCCGCGCGGCCCGGGCGCACCTTCTCGCGGACGCAGCTGCTCGACCAGGTGTGGGACCAGGATTCCGACGTCTACGAGCACACCGTCAACTCGCACGTGAACCGGCTGCGCGGCAAGGTCGAAGCCAACCCGAACCGGCCCCGCTACATCCTGACGGTTTGGGGCATCGGCTACCGCTTCACCGACGAATTTTGAACTTTGCGAGTTCTGAACACCGCGGATTCCTACCGGACGGGGACCATGAGCCGCTGGACCTTCCACCGCACCCTGCACTTCCGCATCGCCCTGCTGTTCCTGGCGCTGCTGTCGGCCGTGTTCCTGACCTATTCCTGGTGGATCGAGCATTCCATGAACCAGGGGCTGTGGCTGCCGGGCGAGGAAGAGTGGTACGACAACCGGCGCGAGGCCGAGGCCGAGAGCCTGGCCGTCCACATGACGCCGCTGTTCGGCGACAACGCCGCGACCGCGGACGCCCTGGCCGCCTATGGCCGGGCCGTCTCCGGTTTCGACGCCGAGGTCGCGCTGATCGGCCCCGACGGGCTGGTGCGCTTCACGACCATGCCCGACAGCCTGAGCCGGGTGCTGGTCTACGTGAGCCCGACCCTGCTGGACTCGATGACCGCCGAAGACTGGGACTTCGAGAGCTACCCCTACCCGGCCGCCATCGACGCCTACGAGAACCGCATCAACGACGTGGTGCCGATCTTCGCCGGCGGCGACTCGACGGCCGCGCCCGACGCCTGGCTGGTGTCGAGCTTCCGGCCCCTGAACGTCTCGATGGAGGAGATCGAGCGCGACGAGCGCACCCGCAACCTGCGCGGCGCCGCCGCCATCCTGCTGTCGTCCTTCCTGGGCGGTCTGGTGATCCTGACCTGGGTCAGCCGCCGCATCCGCGCGCTGTCGCTGGACCTGGCCGCCTTCCGCGACGGCGACTTCGAGCACCGCGCCCGCGGCCGCGCCGACGACGAGATCGGCGCGCTGGAGCGCAGCTTCAACAGCATGGCCGACCGCCTGACCGGCGTCATCGGCCGCCTGCGCCAGTCGGAGGACTACCGCCGTCAGCTCGTGGCCAACATCTCCCACGACCTGCGCACGCCCATGGCCTCGCTGCGCGGCTATGTCGAGACGCTGACCCTGCACGGCCAGGACCTCGACGAGGCGGAGCGCCAGCGCCACCTGCACACCATCACCGCGAACCTGGACAACCTGGAAGGCCTGATCGAACGCCTCTTCGAGCTGACCCGCCTCGAGAGCGGCCAGGCGGAGTACCGCTGCGAACCGTTCTCCCTCGAGGAGCTGGCGGCGGACGTCCTGGGTCGGATCGAGCCGCGGGCCGGGGCGGCGGGCGTGGACCTGGACCTGGACGCCGAGGCCGGCCTGCCGCAGGTCCTCGCCGATCCGCTGCGCATCGGGCAGGTGCTGCAGAACCTGGCGGACAACGCGATCAAGTTCAACCACCCCGGCGGCGAAGTCCGCGTCAGGCTGCGACGGCAGCAGGACGGGAACGGGGTCGAGGTCGAGGTCGGCGACACGGGCATCGGGATCGGGAACGAGGATCTGCCCCACGTCTTCGAACGCTTCTACACGGTCGACAAGAGCCGCAGCGGGAACACCGGTTCCGGGCTCGGCCTGGCGATCGCCCACCAGATCGTGACGGGGCACGGGGGCGAACTGACCGTCGAGAGCCGCGTGGGCGGCGGCACGACCTTCCGCTTCCGCCTGCCCGCAGCCGCGGACGAATGAGCCGCTAGCCGTCGCAAGGCTCCGCCAAGTGGGCCGCATAGCCCGAGTGCGTCGCCCCCTCCATTTCCACCCGGTGCAGCAGCACCGTCACCTCGCGGCTGCCGCGCAGGACCAGCCCTGCGCGCACCTGCTCGGGCGTCAGCGGGAACCCCCGCTTCTTGATCACCACCGAACCGGCGTCGTGACGGTCCAGGGCCGCCTGCAACCGCTCCGGCGACCAGGGCACGCTCTCCAGCCGGCGCCACCAGCGAAGCCACGGCGACCGCACGGGGGCCGACGCCGTCAAGTAAGCGATGCCCGGCGCCAACGCCGCCAGCCCGTGCTCGCGGGCGAAGGCATCCAGCAGCCCGGCGCGCAGCAGCGTGCCGTCGGGTTCGGCCAGGTACGCCGCCGGCGCCGACACCGGCGGCGGCTCCGTGACCGGGTCGCCCGCATAGGTGCAGGCCCGCGCGTCAGCGAGCCCGCCGCACAGGACCGTGGCGAGGCGCGGCGCCCCGGGCGCCGCCGTACTGTGCAGTAGGTCCTCCCCTCCCCACAGCACGGCTTCGCGCACCGACCCCTGCCACCCGACCACCTCGACCGCGTACCCCGCCGCCGGCAGGCCGTCGAGGATCGCGCCGGACGCGGTCAGCGCCGCGTGGTCCAGGTCGAGGCCCGGTCCCCACTTCACGGCCCAGGCGCCCGTCCGCTCGAGCAGGGGCCGCAAATCCCGGGGCGACGGGGAGAACAGGCGCGGGTCGTGGCGGCGACGGGATCCGGTCGGCCCGCGCTCGGTCTCACGCCGGGCGGGATCGACGAACAGGGCGTCGTGGGGGGGCAGGTCCGCGCCGGGGAATTCGCCGTCGACGACCGTGCTGTCCAGGTCAAGGCGGTGCAGGTTGGCGCGGACCAGGGCCGCGGCCGTAGCGTCCCGCTCCAGCCCGGTCGCCGG
>DYDD01000087.1:8414-11193 GCA_020718045.1 Fibrobacter sp.
GTCAGGTCGCCGCCCGCCCCGCAGCCCAGGTCCAGCACGCGGCCGCAACCCGCGAACCGCAGCGCGCGGTGCCGCGCCACCGGGTGTGCGGTGGCCTGTTCGAGCAACTCGGGGGTGAACAGCAGACGGTCGGCGTCGGGGAACTTGGCCGTCGCCGCCCGGCGGGCCTCCGCGACGCGCAGGGCGAAGCGCACGACTTCCGCCGGGTGGTCGCGCCGCAGGGCGCGCTGCAGAGGCACCGGCGCGGTCCCGGCCGCCGTCAGGGCGGCGATGCGCGCCAGAAGGGCCTCGCCCCCGGGCGAGAGCAGGATGTCCACGAGCGCGTCGCCGGTTCCCATCGTCGCGCCGCCCCTCAGATCTCGACGCCGAGCAGCCGCTTCACCACGATGCCGATCCCGAACGAGAGCGCGGCCACGCCGAGGCTGATGCCCGCCATCTCCAGGAACCGGGTGCGGAAGTCCAGGTCCTTGGAGATCGCGAGGTAGAAGGTGAAGCCGAAGATGATCACGACGGCCAGGCCCATGGTCCAGGCCAGGCACGCCAGGTAGTTCTGCAGCAGCAGGTAGGGGGACACCAGCACCAGCACGGTGGCGATGTAGGCCAGGCCGGTGTACAGGCTGGACTTGCCGGCGTTCTCGCCGCCCTCGGCGCGGGTGGACAGGTACTCGCTCGCCGCCATCGAGAACGAGGCGGCGATGCCCGTGACCAGGCCCGAGAGGGCGATCAGCCGCGTGTTCTGGAAGGCGAAGGTCAGCCCGGCCAGCGCGCCGGTCAGCTCCACCAGCGCGTCGTTGAGGCCCAGCACCACCGAACCCATGTAGTCCAGCCGCTCGTCGTTGAGCATGCCGAGCAGGGCGCGCTCGTGCGACTCCTCGTCGGCCCGCACGCCCGCGAGCTGCGGGTACGCCCGCTCCAGCTCGCGGTAGACGCCCTGGGCGCGCTGCTCGCCCTTCTCCATCAGCTTGACGCCGAAGGTCAGACCGAAGACCCGCGCCACCAGGACGTAGGCCGCCAGCCGCCGGCGGTCGGGCTCGACGTCGCGCCCGGAGATCGCCCGCAAATCGGCGTAATGCCGCGCCTCGTCGTCGGCGATCCGCTCCAGCGTGCGGCGGTTCTCCGGATCGCACTCCAACCGCGCCAGCCGCCGGTAGACGCCGCTCTCGGTGATCTCGTCGCGCTGCGCCGTCAGCAGCCGCGACAGCAGCTGCGGTCCGGTCGAGTTCATGGACACCCCGCTTCGCCGGCCGTCCGCACCGAACGACAACACGAGGGAGTCGGCGTGCCCGGGGTGAGCATGACCTACATGCGCTCGATGATGGCTTCGCCAAAGCCGCTGCAGCTGACCTCCACGACGTCCTGGCGCCCCTCGGCCTGCATCAGGCGGGCCAGGTCGTAGGTCACGCGACCGTCGGTGATGGCCTTCTCGGTGCCGTGCAGGATCAGGTCGGCCGCCTCGGTCCACTGCATGTGGCGCAGCATCATCTCGGCCGACAGGATCAACGAGCCGGGGTTGACCTTGTCCAGCCCGGTGTACTTCGGGGCGGTGCCGTGCGTGGCCTCGAACAGGGCCACCTCGTCGCTCATGTTCGCGCCCGGTCCGAGGCCCAGGCCGCCGACCAGGGCGATCGCGGCGTCGCTCATGTAGTCGCCGTTCAGGTTCGGCAGCGCCATGACGCTGTACTCGCCCGGGCGGGTCTGGATCTGCTGGAAGATGGAGTCGGCGATGCGGTCCTTCAGCAGGATCCTGCCGGCGGGCAGCTTGCCGCCCAGCTCGTCCCAGAGCTTCTTCTCGGTGACGAAGTCGTCGGGGAACTCGCGCGCGGCCGTCTCGTAGCCCCACTTCGCGAAGCTGCCCTCGGTGAACTTCATGATGTTGCCCTTGTGGACGATCGTCACCGACGGCAGCTTGTTCTTGACCGCCCACTCGAGCGCCTTGCGCACGAGCCGGGTGGTGCCGAACTCCGAGATCGGCTTGATGCCGATGCCCGAGTCCGGGCGGATCTGGCGGCCGGTCATCTTCTTGATCAGATCGATGACCGCCAGCGCCGTCTCGCTGCCGCGCTCGAAGTCGTGGCCCGCGTACACGTCCTCGGTGTTCTCGCGGAAGATCACGAAGTCCACCTGGTCTGCGTACTTGTTGGGGCTGGGCACGCCGGGGAAGTAGCGCACCGGGCGCACGCAGGCGTACAGGTCCAGGTGCTGGCGGAAGCGCACGTTGATCGAGCGGAAGCGCGGGCAGACGCCGTCGTCCTTGCCGCAGCCGTCGCACTTGCCGTCGTGGTACTGCTGGTGGGCGCAGTGCAGGCAGACGTGGGTCTCCTCGCCGATGGGCGTGGTGAACGGACCCTTGATGGCGATCTTCAGGTGGCGGATGGCCTCGACCGTCTCCTCGGGGAACTCGCTGCCGTAGTGGTGCAGGCCCTCGAGACCGGCGTACAGCGGGCACCAGGCGATGCTGCGCCTGCCGCCGTAGGCCTTGGCCACCGCGGCATCGACGACCCGTTCCATCACCGGGGTGATGTCCAGACCGATGCCGTCGCCGCGCAGGACACCGATGACGGGCTTGTCGCCGATGGCCAGCTTGCCGTCGCGCACCTCGATCAGGTCGCCGGCGGGGATCTTCACTGCCTTGAACTCCATGCTGCGAGCCCTTCCGTTCCTGGTTATCCGTTGCGCAATCCTGCAGAAGATAGGCGTCGAGTCGCTCCCGGACAAGGGACCTCAAGCCAGGGCGCCGGTGACGGCCGCCGGCACGGCCGCCAGGGCCGCGTCGACCGTC
>DYDD01000087.1:11219-11384 GCA_020718045.1 Fibrobacter sp.
GTTCGGCTTGCCGCCGCCGCGCCCGCCGACGCGTTCGGCGACGGCCTTCACCAGGTTGCCGGCGTGCAGCTTCTTCCCGGCGACGAGGTCCGCGGTGACGGTCACCAGCAGCGTCGCCTTGCCCTCCCACTCCGCGGCCAGGACGACGACGCCGCTGCCCAGCCC
>DYDD01000088.1:0-11378 GCA_020718045.1 Fibrobacter sp.
CGGATCTCCGCCAGCGGGCGCGCGGCCGCCGGCACGCCGCAGGCCGGGCAGTGGGCCGTGCCGCAGCGCGCGTAGAGCAGGCGCAGGTAGCTGGCGATCTCGGTCACGGTGCCGACCGTCGAGCGCGGGTTGGCGCCGAGCCCCTTCTGGTCGATGGCCAGCGCCGGGGACAGGCCCTCGATGCGGTCGACGTCGGGCTTGGGCAGCTGGTCGAGGAACTGGTGGGCGAAGCTCGAGAGGCTCTCGATGTAGCGCCGCTGGCCCTCGGCGTAGAGCGTGTCGAAGGCCAGCGACGACTTGCCGGATCCGCTCGGGCCGGTCACCACCACCAGGCGGTGCCGCGGCAGCGTCAGGTCCAGGTTCTTCAGGTTGTGGACGCGCGCGCCCTTGATCGTGATGACGTCGCCGGCCACGATTCCTCCGTCGCTCGGGCGTTCAGCGCACGACCGCGGCGGGGACGCCCGCGCCGCGCGGCAGGGCCTCCCAGGCGGCGCGTTCGTCCGCGGTCAGACCCGCGGCGGCGTCGATCACTTCGGCCTTCAGGAGGCGCCGGGCCTGCAGCGGGTTGTCGGAGCGGTCGCGCGGCGAGGCCACGATCGCGTCGACCACGTCGAGGCCCGTCACGACCCTGCCGAAGGCGGTGTACTTGTTGTCCAGGTGGGCCACGTCGGCCACGCAGATGAAGAACTGGCTGCCGGCCGAGTTGGGGTCGGCCGCGCGGGCCATCGACAGCACGCCCCGCTCGTGGTGGACGGCGTTGAACTCCGCGTTCAGCAGCGCCTGGTCGCCGGCCAGGGCGTAGCCCTTGGCCGCGATCGCGGCGCGGGCGCGATCGAGCAGGGCCAGCTCGTCGGCGTCGAGCACATCGCGCCAGCCGGGGCCGCCCTGACCGTCGTTGGCGCGGTCGGCGTCCTTGGAGTTGGGATCGCCGCCCTGGATCATGAAGCCGGGGATGACGCGGTGGAAGGCGGTGCCGTCGTAGAAGCCGGTGCGGCACAGGTGCGTGAAATTGGCGACGTGGTGCGGCGTCGTCTCCGGGGTCAGGACCAACAGGATCGGTCCGGCGTCGGTGCCGAGGCGGACGAAGGGCTGGGCTGCGGCGCCGGCGGCGGCGAGCAGGACCTGGACGGCGAGCAGGGCGGCGGTCAGGGCGGTGGCGGCGGTCGTGCGCATCGGTCGTCCTTTCCCGGAGGTGGCGCGCGGCGGTCGGCGGTCGTTCGCCGGACGACCTCCATGCATAGCACTCCCGGCGTCCCGGGGCAACGGCGCGCTCGCGACAGCCCGTTCGCGGCTGTCAATTCGCGGCCGTCCCATCGCGGCCGGACAGTCACGACCGGTCCGGGGACGGCGAGAGCCGCCCCGGCGGGGGGCGGCTCTGCGCGCGGAGATCGCCGGTCCGGCGTTACTGGTTGCGCATCCAGAGGCGCTCGGGCTTGTGCAGGGTCAGGCGGACGGCGTTGTTCAGGGCGCGGCCTTCGGCCGTCGTGTTGTCGCCGACGGGCCGGGCGGGGCCGTAGCTCACCACGGCGAAGCGCGCGGCCTCCATGTCCAGGTCGTTGATCAGGTAGCGGACGACCGCGGCGGCGCGGGCCGCCCCCAGCTCCCAGCTCGTGGGCCAGATCTCGCGGTAGTCGCCGGGCACGCCGTTGTCGTCGGTGCCTCCCGCGACGTGGATATCCCAGCCGGGATGCTGGTCGCAGGCGTCCTTGATGGCCGCCAGCGTGGGCTTCATCTTGTCGCCGATGCCGAGACCCGCGCCCGAGAACGCGAGTTCCTCGGTCAGGGCCACGCTGACGACTTCCCCGTTCTGCTCGATCAGCACGGCCTTCTCGGCCGCGAGCTGGGCGATCTGCTCGCGCAGGCCCGCCGCCAGCTGACGGCCTTCGGCGATGGTCGCCTCGCGCGCGGCGATCTCGTTCTGCAGGGACAGGAGGCTGCCGTCGCGCTCGGCGACGAGCTGCTTGTAGTCGCTGCAGGGAGCGCAGCCGAGCAGCGCGGCGCTGGCCGCGACCGCCAGCAGCAGGGCGATCCGCATCGTGGTCCGCATGTCTGGTTCTCTCCTTCGCCGCGGCGCGGTCGGGGGTCGATCCGCGCGTCCGTCGCCGCTGGGTGACGTCGCCGTCCGCCCGGCGGACGCGACTGGTGTCAATCTAATGTGGCGAACCCGCCAGGGGAAGCAGATTTTCGCCGGCGCGGCCGTCCCGCCGGCTCAGTCGGCCGCTTCGCTCCCGGGCGCCTCCCGGAAACGCGCCAGCACCTTGTTGGCGCCGATCACGTCCATCAGGTCGCCCGCCTCCAGCCGGAAGTTGCCGGCGGGCAGCGGCACCTTGGTATCCACGGTGGGGTCCTTGCCTGGCCGGTGGACCTGGATGAGGTTCAGCCGCTCGCGCGACAGCAGCTGCAGCTCGGCCAGGGTGCGCCCGTACCAGGACTGCGGCGGCCGGATCCGCGCCAGCGCGTAGCCGTCGGGCAGCTCGACGAAATTGACGACCGTGTGCCGCAGCAGGCTCTCGGCCACCCAGTGGCCCATCTGGGTCTCGGGCTGGATGACCTCGTCCGCGCCCACCTTCTGCAGGACCTTGCGCTGGTCGGTGTTGGTGGCCTTGCAGATCACGTGGGGCACGCCCAGTTCCTTGCAGAGCAGCGTGATCTTGACGCTGGACTCGAAGTTGTCGCCGATGCCGACCACCACGGCATCCATGCGCCCGACGTCGAACCGCGTCAGGTTGTCGCGGTCGGTCGCGTCGAAAGAGACCGCCATCGAAACGTCGTCCTTCAGCCGCTCCGCCAGGTGACGGTTGCGGTCGACGGCCAACACGTCCACCCCCTCCTTCTGCAGGGTGGTCGCCACGCTGGAACCGAACCGACCCAGACCGAACACGGCCATGCGCTTCATCAGTGCCTCCGCCTCTCCGCCGCTTCGGCGGCGATCAACCGACCAGGATCGTCGCCTCGGGGTAGTGCACGCCGTGCTCGCGCGTAGGGCGGACCAGCCCGTAGGCCACCGCCAACGGGCCGAGGCGGCCCATCATCATCAGCAGCGCCACCAGCAGCCGGCCGGGATCGGACAGCTCCGGTGTCAGGCCGAGCGTGAGCCCTACGGTGCCGATCGCCGAGAGCACCTCGAAGATCGTCTCGACGAAGCCGCCTCCCTCGGTCGCCAGCAAGGCGCCGAACGCGAGAGCCACGACGGTCGTGTACGTCGTAGCCACCATGAAGGCCCGCCGCACGACGATCTGGCCGAGCTCGCGGTCGAACAGGCGCGCATTGCTGCCGCCCAGGGCGATGGCCCGCGCGTCGGCCCAGAGGATCGCCACCGTCGTCACCTTGATGCCGCCGGCCGTGGAGCCGGGCGCGGCGCCGATGTACATCAGCACCAGCATCACCAGCACCGTGGCCGGCGAGAGCAGCGAGAGGTCCATGGAGTTGAAGCCGGCAGTGCGGGTCGTCGCCGACTGGAAGAAGGCCAGCCCCAGCTTGGCGTCGGGACCCAGGCCGGCGAAGGCGCGGTCCCACTCCAGCAGCGCGATCAGGGCCGTCCCGCCCGCCAGCAGGATCGCGGTCATCAGCAGGACCACCCGCGCCTGCACGTACAGGCGGCAGCGGCGCGAGCAGTCGGCCCGCGCGCGGCCCTTGCACCAGGCCACCACGTTGGCGGTGACCGGGAAGCCCAGCCCCCCGATGATGAGCAGGGCGCTGATGGTGCCGATCACCACGGGGTCGCCGGCCTGCGAGATGAGCGAGTCGCTCCAGGTGCTGAAGCCCGCGTTGCAGAAGGCCGACACGGCGTGGAACAGCGAGCAGCGCGCCCTGACCAGCGGGTCGGGGACGGTGTCGCCCAGCGCCGCAAAGAGCAGCGCCGCCCCCGTCAGTTCCAGGATCAGCGTGTGGACGGTCACGAAGCGCAGGATCCCGCGGGACTCCTTCAGCATGTCCCCCTCGAACACGTCCCGCATCATGCTGGCCCCGCGCATGCCGATGCCGCGGCCGAACAGCATGGCCAGCGTGGCGGACACCGTCATCACGCCGATGCCGCCGATCTGGATCAGCAGCATGATCATGGTCTGGCCGAAGACGGTGAACCCGGTGCCGGTGTCGCGGACCGACAGGCCGGTCACGCAGACGGCCGAGGCCGAAGTAAACACGGCGTCGACCGCCGTGATCGGGGCGCCGGACGGCACGCTGAACGGGAGCAGCAGGAGCCCGGCGCCGAGCAGCACGATGGCGACCAGGCTGAACAGGAACAGCGGTCCCGGCTGCACGCGCCGCGGTCGCCAGCGGAATCCGCGCATCGCGCTCCTCCTGCCGTGAGGCGGCCCGGCCGGTCAGGCCGTCGCCGGCCCGTGCACCGCCGTCAGCAGCCGGTCGGGGTCGAAGTAGGTCCGGGCGCAGCGCATGATGTCGTCGCGTCCCACGGCGTCGATCTCGCCCACGAGCTCGCTCGTCGGGATGAAGCGCCCGAAGAAGATCTCGTCCTTGGCGGCGCGTCCCATCTGATTGGAACCCCCTTCCAGGGAAAAGATCAACTGGGATTTGATCTGGGCCCTCGTGTCGGCCAGTTCGTCCTCCCCCACGCCGTCCCGTAGGAAGGCGCGGTACTCGCCCCGCACCACCGCCTCGAGCCGCGACAGCTTCGACGGCGAGCAGGAACCGGAGCAGCTCACCAGGCCCACGTCGCGCCCCATGTCGATGTAGGTGAAGACCGAGTAGGCCAGGCCCTCCCGCTCGCGCACCGCCTGGAAAACGCGGCTGGAGAGGCCGCCGCCCAGGATGTTGCTCAGCATCGCCAACGGCACCCGGTCGGGGTGCAGGTAGGACACCGCCTGGTTGCCGATCTCGAAGTAGCACTGCTGGACGGGGCTGTCGATGACCAGGCGGTCGTCGCGGACCTCGGCGCCGTCGAACAGGATGCCGACCTCGTCGTCGGCGACCGCGGCCGGCGCCCGCTTACGGGGCGGCGCCGCGCCGGCCAGCTCGAAGCAGGCGCACAGCCCGTCGGTCATGCCGGGCCGGACGTTGCCGGCCACGGCCACCACCAGGCTCGACCCGCAGAACAGGTCGGCGTGCTCGCGCCGCAGCAGGTCCGCGTCCAGCCCGCGCACCGACGCGGGCGTGCCCAGGATGGGCCGCCCGCGGGGGTGCCCGCCGTACAGCCGGGCGGTGAAGGCGTCGTGCAGCAGGTCCTCGGGCGTGTCCAGGACCTCCTGGATCTCCTCGACGACGACGTCCTGCTCCAAGGCGACGAGGTCGGGGTCGAAGGCCGGGTCCAGGATCATGTCGGCGAGGGCCTCGGCGGTGGGCGCGAAGTACTCGGGCAGCACCTTGGCCGTGAAGGCCACGTGGTCCTTGGTCGTGAAGGCGTCGACCGAGGCGCCGACACTGTCGAAGAGGCGGGCGAGGTCGAAGGCGCTGCGGCGCCGCGAGCCCTTGAAGACCATGTGTTCGAGGAAGTGGGCCAGGCCGCCCAGCCCGGCCGGCTCGTCCTGCGAGCCGCGCCGCAGCCAAGCGCCCAGGGTGACCGAGTGGGCGGACGCGACCGGGACGGTCAGGATGACCGTCCCGTTCGCGAGCGTCACCCGCTGCGGCGGGGTTTCGTTCTGGTAGGGACCGATGTTCATGCGTCGGCGACCGGTCGCCTACCGGCGCCGCGGCCCGCGGTCGCGACCGCCGCCGCCCCCGCGTCCGCCCCGGTCGCCGCCGTCGCGGCGCGGCCCGCGGTCGCTCGACTGGTTCGGGTCGACGCCCTCGGGCACCGGCAGCAGCGCCTTGCGGCTGAGCCGGACCTTGCCCGAGCGCGAGTCCACCTCGACCAGCTTGACCTGGACCGACTCGTTGATCTGCAGCACGTCCTCGACGTTGCCGACGCGGAAGTGCTCGATCTCCGAGATGTGGAGCAGGCCCTCCTTGCCGGGCAGGTACTCGACGAAGGCGCCGAAGTCCACGATCGAGACCACGCGGCCCGTGTAGACGGCGCCGACCTCGGGCTCGGTCATCATCATGCGGATGCGCTCGACGCACTCGTTGCCCTTCGCCTGGTCGGGCGCCGAGACGAAGACGAGGCCGTCGTCGTTGATGTCGATGTTGGTCTCGGTCTCCTCCTGCAGCTTCTTGATCACCTTGCCGCCCGGGCCGATCAGCTCGCCGATGCGCTTGGGCGGGATCTGGATGGTGATGATCTTCGGGGCGTACTGGCACAGCTCCTTGGCCGGCTCGGCGATGGCCTCGTGCATGAGGCCCAGGATGTGCTGGCGCGCGTTGCGGGCGTCGGTCAGGGCCTGCAGCATGATCGCGCGGCTGATGCCGCCGATCTTGGTGTCCATCTGGAAGGCCGTGATGCCGTCGCGGGTGCCGGTGACCTTGAAGTCCATGTCGCCGAGGTGGTCCTCGACGCCCAGGATGTCGGTCAGCACGGCGACCTTCTCGCCCTCCTTGATCAGGCCCATGGCCACGCCGGCCACGGCCTTCTTGATGGGCACGCCCGCCTGCATCAGCGCGAGGCTGGCGGAGCAGACCGTGGCCATCGAGCTGGAGCCGTTCGACTCCAGGATGTCCGACACGATGCGGATCGTGTAGGGAAAGTCCTCCTGGGTGGGCAGCAGGGGGCGCAGGGCGCGCTCGGCCAGCTTGCCGTGGCCGATCTCGCGGCGGCCGGTGCCGCTGTAGCGGCCGGTCTCGCCCACGCTGAACGGCGGGAAGTTGTAGTGGAGGTAGTAGGGGCTCCACCACTCGCCCTCGAGGGCGTCGATCTTCTGCTCGTCCGACTTGGTGCCCAGGGTCACGGTGCCCAGCGACTGGGTCTCGCCGCGGGTGAACAGGGCCGAGCCGTGGACGCGGGGCAGCAGGCCCAGCTCGATGTCGATCGGGCGCACCGTGGTGAGGTCGCGGCCGTCGGCGCGCACGCCCTCGTCCACGACCATGGCCCGCATCGCCTTCTTCTCCAGCTTGGCGAAGGCGGCCAGGGCCTCGGCGTCGGGCTTGCCCGCCTCGTCGGCGAAGGACGTCTTGACCTTCTCGTGCAGGGCCGCCACCGCGTCCTGGCGCGTGTGCTTGGCCTTGATGCGGATGGCGGCGTCGAGGTCCGTCGCCACGGCGGCGCGGACCGCCTCCACCTTGGCGGGGTCCAGCTCGCGGGCCGTCACGGTGAACTTCGCACGCGCGCCGGCCTCGGCGACGAGGTCGCGCTGCAGGGCGTTGAGCTGGCGGATCCAGCCGTGGGCGAAGTCGATGGCGTCGAGCAGGCGGTCCTCGGAGACCTCGCTGCAGGAGCCCTCGATCATGCAGACGATGTCGTCGGTGCCGGCCACGACCAGGTCCATGCTCGACTCCTCGAGCTGGGCGAAGGTCGGGTTGGGCACGAACTCGCCGGCGATCTCGGCCACGCGCACGCCCGAGACGTACTCGGCGAACGGGACGTCGGACAGGTTCAGGGCCAGCGAGGCGCCCGTGATGCTCAGGACGTCGGCGTGGAAGTCGGTGTCCGAGCTGATGACGAAGGCCACGACGTCGGTCGCGTGGCGGTAGCCGTCGGGGAACAGCGGCCGCAGCGGGCGGTCGATGAGGCGCGCGGACAGGGTCTCGCGCTCGCTCGGCCGGGCCTCGCGCTTGAAGAAGCCGCCCGGGATCTTGCCCGCGGCGTAGGTCTTGTTGCGGTACTCGACGAACAGCGGGAGGAAGTCGCGGTCGCTGACGTTCTTGTCCGCCGTGGCCGTCACCAGGACCCGGGTGTCGCCCAGGCCGACGACGCAGGCGCCGCCCGCCTGGCGGGCCATCTTGCCGGTCTCGAGCGAGTACTCGGCGCCGTTCATCTGCAATGCCGTCTTGTGTCCGTTCATGTTTCTTCTTTTCCTTCCTTACAGCTTTTGCGCGTCATGCGCTGGCGCCCGCCAACGCGGGCGACCGCGGTCGTGCGGCCACGTCGCGGCTTCGCTCCCGGGAAAGGCGCGAAGCGCGCCGATCCCGCCGGGACCCGCCTGATTTATTGGAGAATGCGGTGTCCTGTCCGAAACCATGGGGCGGCACCGCGGCTCTCAGCCGCGGATGCCCAGCTCCTTGATCAGGGAGCGGTAGCTCTCCAGGTTCTTCCGCTTCAGGTAGTTCAGCAGCCGCTTGCGCTGCCCGACCATCTTCAGGAGCCCACGCCGGGAATGGAAGTCCTTCTTGTGGGTCTTGAAGTGCTCGGTGAGGTGGTTGATGCGCGCGGTCAGCAGCGCGATCTGCACCTCGGGCGAGCCGGAATCCGACTCGTGCTTCCTGAACTGGGTGATGACCTGGTCTTTCTGATCCTTGTTCATTGCCATCGTCAGAACCTCCTTAGCTCATGACGTCACGATGGCCGCAGGCTGGCGCCCGTCTCCGGGGGTCTTATCAGGTTCCCTGGAACCGAGCCTGGTCGCCGTTGGGCGTGCCAACCCGCTTGCTTGCGCTGGGCACTACAAAAACGCGAGGCTGAACCCCGCGACCCGGCGCCCGCGGAATATAGCCGAGGCCGCAACCGGGGGCAAGCGGGATTCCGACCTGCCATCGGCCGCGGCCCGCGCGGCTTGAGGATGGGGATGGCGCCGTTGAAGCGCCACAGGCGGCGATGTCAGCAACCGATTGATTTCAATCCAGTTGCGCTAAATTAACAGCGTTCAGTCGCCGCGATTCGTCGACAGGATCCCCCGGCGCTCCAGCTCGGCCAGGATCTGGGCGATGCAGGCCGCCCCGTCGTGTTCGTCGGTCTGGACGAGCATCTCCGGGGTCAGCGGCTCCTCGTAGGGGGCGCTGATGCCCGTGAACTCCGGGATCTCCCCCGCGCGGGCCTTCTTGTAGAGCCCCTTGGTGTCGCGGCGCTCGCACTCTTCCAGGGAGCAGCGGCAGTAGACCTCCAGGAAGTCCCCGTCGTCGACCAGCTCGCGGTTGGCGTCGCGGTCGGTGCGGTAGGGAGAGATGAAGGCGGTCAGCACGATGACCCCGGCGTCGAGCAGGAGCTTGGACACCTCGCCGATGCGCCGGATGTTCTCGGTCCGGTCGGCGGGGCTGAAGCCCAGGTCGCGGTTCAGGCCGAAGCGGACGTTGTCGCCGTCCAGCACATAGGTCTGGCAGCCGCGCTCGAAGAGCGCCTTCTCGACGCCGCGGGCCAGCGTCGACTTGCCGGCGCCCGACAGGCCCGTGAACCAGAGGATGGCGCCGCGGTGGCCGTTGCGGCGGGCGCGGTCGGTTCGCTTGACGTCCGAGTGCGACCAGGTGATGTTGCGGCTCTTCGGTGTGGTCATGTCGTCTCCCGCCGCACGCTCGGCGCGGTCTTGAACTGGTGGTTGCGGGCGAAGAACGCTGCCGCCGCCCGGCTCGGCAAGTGAAAAATCCGCGAACCGGACCGCCGCGGGGTCAGCCGAACAGCTCGGCCTCCCGCAGCGGGACCGCGCCGCGGTCCTTCTCCGAGAGCACCGCCGCGGCCGGCAGCGGCCAGGCGATGCCCAGCTCGGGATCGTCCCAGCGGATGCAGCGCTCGGCCTGCTTGTCGTAGTAGTCCGTGGTCTTGTAGAGCACGTCCGCCTCGTCGCTCAGGGTCAGGAAGGCGTGGGCGAACCCGGGCGGGATCCAGAGCTGGCGGTGGTTCGCGTCCGACAGCACCGCCGCGGTCCACTTCCCGCAGGCGGGCGAGTCCCGCCGCAGGTCGACCGCCACGTCGAAGATCTCGCCGCGCACCGCCTGCACGAGCTTGCCCTGGACGTGCCGCACCTGGTAGTGCAGCCCCCGCACCACGCCGCGGCGCGAACGGGAGTGGTTGTCCTGCACGAAGTCCGGCAGGAAGCCGACGGCCTCGCGCCAGGTGCGGGCGTTGAAGCTCTCCAGGAAGAAGCCCCGCTCGTCGGGGAAGACCCGCGGCTCCAGCAGCAGCACGTCGGGCAGATCCGTCTTGGTGACGATCATCTACAAGCCTTCCTTCAGGATCCGCTCGAGGTAGGAACGGTAGCTCGAGGCGGGCATCGCCGCGGTCGTCGCCTCCAGGCCGGCCCGGTCCAGGAAGCCCCGGTTGTAGGCGACCTCCTCCAGGCAGGCGATCTTCAGGCCCTGGCGGGCCTCGAGCAGCCCGATGAACTGGCTGGCCTCAAGCAGGCTCGTATGGGTGCCCGTGTCCAGCCAGGCGATGCCGCGGCCGAGCTTCTCGACCACCAGTTCGCCCCGTTCGAGGTAGGCCCGGTTGACGTCGGAGATCTCCAGTTCGCCACGCGGAGAGGGCGTCAGGTCGCGCGTGATCTCCACGACCCTCTCGTCGAAGAGGTAGAGGCCCGGCACCGCGTATCGCGAACGCGGCCGCAGCGGCTTCTCCTCGATGCTGATCGCGCGGCCGTCCGCGTCGAACTCCACCACGCCGTAGCGCTCCGGGTCCAGCACGGGGTAGCCGAAGATGCGGGCGCCGTGGCGGAATCCGGCCACGATGCGGTCCAGGTTCATGCGGCCGTGGAAGACGTTGTCGCCCAGGATCAGGCAGACGCCCTCGCCCGCCAGGAACTCCTCCCCGACCAGGAAGGCCTGGGCGATGCCCTTGGGTTCCGGCTGGACCACGTAGGTCAGGCTGATCCCCCACTGCGAGCCGTCGCCGAGCAGGTCCTCGAAACGGGGCGTGTCCTGCGGCGTCGAGATCACCAGGATGTCCCGCAGACCGGCCATCATCAGGGTGGCCAGCGGGTAGTAGATCATGGGCTTGTCGTACACCGGCTGCAGCTGCTTGCTGGCCACGCGGGTCAGCGGGTAGAGGCGGCTGCCGGCGCCGCCGGCCAGCACGATGCCCTTGCGCAGGCCCGAGGCCGCGGTGGTGTCGTCCATCGGTCGCTCCTGGGCGGGAGGGTGCTCAGCCCCCGCGCCGGTTGAGGGTCTCGGGATCCAGCGCCGCGCGCACGGCGGTCTCGTCGCGGGCCAGTTGCCCGCGCAGCGCCTCGACCGAGGGGAACGTGCGCTCGTCGCGCAGCCGGGCCACCCACTCCAGCTTGAGGCTGCGCTCGCGCACGTACCCGTGGAAGTCCAGCACGTGCACCTCGAGACGCGGCCGGGGCAGTCCGCCCGGGTTGACCGTCGGCGCCAGGCCGAAGTTGAGCATCCCCCGACAGACGGCGCGCTCGGTGCCCGGGGCGCCCAGCAGGTCGCCGTGGCGGTCGACCTCGGGCAGGTGGCCGTGACGCAGGCCGACCACCGCGCGACGGTCGTCGCCGGCGACGGCGTCGGTCGGCACATGGACCCAGACGGCGTAGACGCCGGGCGCCGGCAGCTGCTTGTCGGGATCCAGGGGCTCGACATTGGCGGTCGGGTAGCCCAGCATCGCGCCGCGGCCGGCGCCGTACCCCACCTCGCCCCACAGGCTGTACGGCCGCCCCAGCATGGCGGCGGCCCGCGCCACC
>DYDD01000088.1:11399-11495 GCA_020718045.1 Fibrobacter sp.
CGGATCGCGGAGCTGCTGACGACTTCGTCGCCAAGCATCAGCGGCGGCACGACCTCGAAGCCGAAGCCGTCGCGGCGGGCCAGGCCGGCCAGGGAG
>DYDD01000089.1:0-1824 GCA_020718045.1 Fibrobacter sp.
CGCAGTTCCCGGTCGTTGCGCCGCGCCGGGGTGTCGGCCTGCGGATCGTCCTGCAGGATATGCAGGCTGCCGTCGGGCGCCAAGCAGCCCACCCACTCCCCCAGGGCCGCGGCGACGTCGGTGACGCGACCGAGATGCTGGAGCAGGTTGGCGGCCACGATCAGCCGCACGGCCCCCGGGCGCACCGGCAGCGCCCTGGCATCGGCCACGACGCCTCCGGGCGGGACGGGGCGCCGCCTGTCCAGAGGGACGACGGCGGCGCCGGCCTCGCGCAAGGCCCGCGTGAAGCGCCCGTCGGCGGCGCCGAGTTCCAGGACGACCGCGCCCCGCAGGCGGGCGAGGTCACTCCGCAGGATGTCCGGGAGAGGTGAGAACGACATCGTCGGCTTCCGGGCGCGCCGGGCGCGGCGCCTCGTGGCGCGTTTCGGTGACGACCGCGCCGCCGCCGGCCGCGGCCACGATCCGTTCGACCTTCTGGCGCTCGACCTGGATGTCGATGATCTCGGCCACCTGGCGGCGGCGGCGGCGGAAGGAATCCTCCACCTGATCGTCGAGGCCGAGGACGAAGAACAGCTCGCTGAAGAAATCGAGCGAGGGGCCGCTCGACTCGTGCCGTCGGCGGTCGCCCCAGATCTTGATCGGCCACAGCCAGCAGGCCAGCGCGGGGAGGCCGAGCCAGGCCTGGTCCAGGAAGTCGCTGAGGCCGAACATGATCGAGCCGGCGGTGATCAGCAGCAGCAGCCGCACGGCGGCGCTGGGCTGGAATCCCAGGCGCACCAGGCGGTGGTGCAGATGATAGTCGTCCGCCTCGAAGATCGAGGTGCGCTTGCGCGAGCGGCGGATGATGGTGGTGCCGGTGTCCCAGATCGGCACGATCATCGGCGCGAGCAGCAGCAGCAGCGAGACGCCGCCGCGCTGCCCGAGATGCATCAGGATCATGGCCAGCACGAGCCCCATCCACATGCTGCCCGAATCGCCCAGGAAGATCTTGCGCCGGCTCACGTTCCAGTAGAGGAACGCGAGGGTCGCCCCGCCGAGGGCCGCGGCGAACACCAGCGAGGTCCGGTCGCCCAGGGCGGCGGCGATCACGACGATGCCGCTGCAGGCCAGGGCGCCGATGCCGCTGGCCAGGCCGTCGAGACCGTCGATGAGGTTCATCGAGTTGATGAAGCCCAGGTACCAGAGCAGGCTGACCGGCCAGGCCCAGCCGCCGAGATCGAAGGTCCCGAATAATGGCAGGTCGATGGTCTGCAGCCGCTGTCCCGCGATCATCAGGCCCAGGATCACCAGCAGCTGCCCGTAGAGCTTCTTCTCTGCGTGGATGTGGAAGCGGTCGTCGCCGACGCCGAGGGCGAGGATCGCCAGCCCGGAGCCGCCGAGCACGGCGAGCCACGACCAGGGCAGCGCCCGGTCGAAGACCACGTTGTCGAGGATGAACAGCGTCACGAAGAAGGAGATGAAGATGGCCATGCCGCCGGTGCGCGGCACGGGCTCGCGGTGGGTCCGGCGATAGCCGGGGTGGTCCACGATCCCGGTCAGGAAGCCCAAGCTGCGGAAGTGGGGCTGGACGAGCCAGGACAGCGCGAACGCCACCACGGACGCGACCAGGACGATGGACTGGTTGTTCAAATTGATCCCCTTGGCATTCCCGTCGATCCGTCGTCGGGACGAGCCAACCGAACCCTAGGTCAGCCCAGGGTGGGTGGCAACGATTAATTGGCGCCGTCGGTGCGAACGTCCAATAGCCTCAGGTATGCCGCGAGCGTCCTTTCCGCGGTGGAGCGCCAGGTCCAGACCGGGATCCGCGCGTCCCCCGCGCGGACC
>DYDD01000089.1:1831-9637 GCA_020718045.1 Fibrobacter sp.
CGGCGAGCCCGGGCTCGCTCGAGATCCTGTGCATGGCGTCGGCGATGCCCTGTGGGGATTCGGGATCGACCAGCAGGGCGGCGTCGCCCGCCACTTCCCGCATGGCCCCCCGGTCCGAGGTGATCACCGGCAGGTGGGCCGCCATCGCCTCCAAGATCGGGAAACCGAACCCTTCATGCAAGGAGGGAAATAGCAAGGCCCGGGCCGAAACCAGTTCCGACCAGAGGGAATCGCGGTCCCGGTACCCCACCAGGTCGACGGCGCCCGTCGCCGCCATCCGTCGCAACCGCCCCAGCAAGGAGCGGTTGCACCAGCCGGGGGCGCCGATCACCCGCAAGCGGGGCGCGGGGACGCCGGCTGCGGTCCGCTCGCGCGCCATTTCCAGGGCCGTCAGGACGTTGTCGAGATTCTTGCGGGGCTCCAGGGCGCCGACGAACAGGAAGGGCGCCCCGACGGGGCGTTCCCGCGGCGCCGTGCGACCCTCGGTCCAGGCGGGCGTGCCGAACGGGGTGGGCAGGATCTTGCCGGCGGTGAACGGAAAGGCCGCCGCCACCTCGCGGCCGGTCGCCGCCGAGTTCACCAGCACGGCGTCGGCGCGGCGCAGGCCGGCCGGCAGGGTGGCGGCGTACCAGAGGCGTCGGGCGGTCGGCACCGAGCCTGGCAGGGAACGGAAGGCCAGATCGTGCACGGTGACCGCCAGGGGACAGGGCGAGCGCAACGGCGGCGGGATCGTCAGGGAATGCAGGACGTCGGCGTCGAGCCGCCGCGCCAGGTCACCGAGCCGCCAGCCCACGGCCGCCAGCCGGCCGGGCGGCAGCGCGACCAGTTCCCATCGCTCGTGATCGGGAGCGGCGTCGAGGCAAGCGAACAGTTCGGGATGGGGCGTCGCCAGGGCGAAACGCAACGGGCGCTCCGTCGCCGCCAGGGCCGTCACGAGTTCGACCATCGACCAGGCCACGCCCGTGCAGGGCGGCCGGGCGGCCGAGGCGTCCAGCAGGACCAGCGGCCGACGGCTCACGGCGCCCTCTCCCCCGGCTCCGCGAGGGCGCCTTCCGTCGCGGCCAGCAGCATCCCCAGCGCCACCCAGATGTGAGGCAGGTTATCCTGGGAGAAGGTCAGCAGCTGCGACCACACGCCGGCGACCGCGACGACCGCCGCCACGACGCGCAGGTGCGCGTCCGACCGCGGCGCGTCGCCGACGCGCAACGCGCGCCAGGCCCGTCGCACCGTGACCAGGACGCCGGCCCCGAAGGCGGCCAACCCCGGCGCGCCGGTCTCGCCCAGGATCTTCAGCGCGACGTTGTTGGCGACCGGCCAGGCGAACTGGCTCTGCAGGCCCATCGGGTCCACGAGCAGGGGGAAGTGGAAGCCGAACTGCCCCCAGCCCACGCCGGTCCAGGGCGCCGCCAGGAAGCAGCGCCACGCGGCCTGCATCGAGTACCACCGCGTGAGGTTGGACCAGTCCTCGGTGCTGAAGGTCTGACGAAGGCGTTGCAGGACCAGTCGCGGACCGTCGCCGCCCGTGGCCACGACGGCGACGGCGAGCAAGACCGCCGCCACCGACACGAGGCGCCACCAGCGGCGTCGTGGCGGCAGGACTCCCGCCCGCGCCCCGGCGACCAGGGCGACCGCGGCCGACAGGACGGCCGCCAGCCAGGCGCCGCGCGACCACGTCAGCAGCAGCAGGGCGAGCCCCCCCCCGATCAGCGCGACCCGGGCGCGGCCGGGACGGCCGACCGCCCAGAGCCACGGCAGCACCGCCAGCAGGTAGTTCCCCAGGTAGAGGGGCTCGCAGATCGTCCCGCGAAGGCGCGGGATGCCGACGAAACCGCGGCCGAGGTACAGCTCCTCCGATCCGCTGAGGATCGACGCGTTGGAGGTCGCTACGGCCTCGGTCCAGGCGAAAGCAGCGCCGGGCCGGTAGAAGCCCCAGGCCTGCCAGGCGGCGTACAGCAGCTGCAGGACCAGGCCCGCGGCCAGCGCGCCGACCGCCGCGCGCCAGCGGCGTTCGTCGCCGCGCAGCCACCACGCCGTGTGCAGGGCGAAGACGGCGGTCACGCCCCACTGCACGACCTGCTTCACGTAGCGCAGCCAAGCTTCCTGGGGCGAGGCCAGCGACGGCGCGGTCACCAGTCCGACGGCGGACAGCGCGAGGCCGCCGATGGCGGCCAGCCAGGGCCAGCCGCCGGCGGCGGCCCAACCGGACAGCAGGCGCCGCGGTCCCGCGGCCGCGGCGGCCAGGACCACGGCCGCGGCCATCAGCAGGTAGGAAGGCTGGAAGCCGGCGCCGGGATCCCGGCCGGTCAGCAGCGTGACCACCCCGACCCCGGCCAGGGGCAGGGCGGCGAGGGCGGACAGGAACAGGGCGTCGGCCCCGCGCGCCAGGGCCGGTCGGGTCATGGGAAGGGGGCCGGCCCCGCGTCGGTCCTGCGAGGGGGGCCGGCCCCACCGTCTCGGTGTGCTTCGGTTCATGCGGCCACTCTAGCGCGGCCTGACCCGCCGTTCAAGCGCCGGTGCGCTCAGTGCGCGGTCAAGTAGCGCTCCAGCTCCCAGGGATGGACCTGGGAGATGTAATCCTTCCAGACTCCCTCCTTGTGGTCGATATAGTGCAGGAAGACGTGGTCGCCGAGCACCTCGCGCATCAGCGGGTCCTTGCGGAAGAGGGTCAGAGCCTCCCCCAGGTTGCCCGGCAGCTGGGTGATGCGCAGGCGGGCCTTCTCGCGGTCGCTCATCGTGAAGATGTTCTTGTTGACGGGCTCGCCAGCCTCGAGCTGCCGCTGGATGCCGTCGAGGCCGGAGGCCAGCATCACGGCGAAAGCGAGGTAGGGGTTGCAGCTGGGGTCCGGCATGCGGACCTCGACGCGCGTGCCGACGCCGCGGCGAGCCGGCACCCGGGCCAGCGGCGAGCGGTTGTGCTCGCTCCAGGCGACGTTCACCGGGGCCTCGTAGCCGGGCACCAGGCGCTTGTAGGAGTTGACCAGCGGGTTGGTGATCGCCGAGAAGGCCCGCGCGTGGTGCAGGATGCCGCCGATGTACCAGCGGGCCATCTCGCTCAGCTCGTACGGCGCCTGGGGATCGTAGAACGCGTTCTCGCGGCGGCCCTGCCGGTCCTGGAACAGCGACTGGTGGACGTGCATGCCGGAGCCGTTCTCGCCGAAGATCGGCTTGGGCATGAAGGTGGCGTGCAGGTTGTAGTCCAGGGCGACCTTCTTGACGATCATCTTGAAGGTCATCACGAAATCGGCCGATTGCAGGGCGTCGGCGTACTTGAAGTCGATCTCGTGCTGGCCGGGCGCGACCTCGTGGTGGGCCGCCTCGATCTCGAAGCCGATCTTCTCGAGCACGTTGACGATGTCGCGGCGGCACTCCTCGCCCTTGTCGATGGGCAGCAGGTCGAAGTAGCCGCCCCGGTCGTGGGTGCGCACGGTCGGCTTGCCCTGCTCGTCGCGCTCGAAGAGGAAGAACTCCACTTCGGGGCCGCACACCGGGTGCAGCCCGAGCGCCGCGAAGCGGGCGATGGTGCGCCGCAGCGTCAGGCGCGGGCAGCCGGAGAAGGGCGAGCGGTCGGAGTTGTAGACGTCGCAGATCAGGCGGGCTTCGCGGCCCTGGTTCCCCTCGAAGGGGAAGACCGCGTAGCTGTTCAGGTCGGGCACCAGCAGCATGTCCGACTCCTCGATCCGGGTGAAACCCTCGATCGACGAGCCGTCGAACATGATCTCGCCCTGCAGGGCCTTCTCGATCTGGCCCTCGGGCACCTCGACGTTCTTGTTGTGCCCGAGCACGTCGGTGAACATCAGGCGCAGGAAGCGGACCTTGTCCTTCTTCATGCGTTCGAGCAGGGCCTTGCGCTCGCTCTCCGGCGCGATGACGCCGTCGGCGAAGGGCTTCAGGAAGACACTTTCCTTCTCGGACATCGGGTACTCCTTCTCTGCGGACTAGGGTGATCGCATTCAGTGACAGTCATTCATTGCGTTTATTGCAGTATTTCAACGTCGTTCAAGCACTACTATCGCATGATATCGGCATTGTCTAGGATTAATTTAGTAGATTTTGCAATATATAACACTCATCATGCGCGGGTGTGACCGTGGCCCGGCACCCCGAATCGACGTCGACCGGCCCGCGGGGCCGTGCTAGCCTCGCTTCCAGGCGCCGCAACGGCGTCGGCGACGACCAAGGAGGGTCCGCATGTCCGCACACGGCCTGAACGGCATCAAGATCTCCGCCATGACCGGCCCCTGCTTCCTGCTCGACACCAACGTGCTGCTGCACGACGCGACGGCCCTGGAGGCCTTCGACGAACACCACATCATCCTGACCGTCGACGTCCTGGAGGAGCTGGACCGCTTCAAGCGGGAGAACGACGAGCGCGGCCGCAACGCGCGCCGCGTGATCCGGACCATCGACGAGCTGCGCCAGCGCGGGCCGCTGCGCGAGGGCGTGCCCCTGCCCGGAGGCGGCAAGCTGTTCGTGCTGGTCGACAACTACGCCGACCGCCTGCCCACAGGCATGGACCGTGCGATCCCCGACAACCGCATCCTCGCCGCCGCCCTCTACCTGAGCCAGGAAGGGGTCGACGTCCGCTTCATCACCAAGGACCTCAACGCGCGCGTCAAGGGCGACGCCCTGGGCGTGCGCTCCGAGGACCTGCTGCGCAGCACGGTCAACTTCGACGAGCTCTACACGGGTTGGACCGAGGTCGACTGCCCCGGCGAGGTGATCACTCGGTTCTACTCGACGGGCTCGGCCGAGGTGGCCGGCGACTTCCACCCCAACGAGGGCATCCTGCTGCGCAACGAGGCCAACCCCAAGCAGACGGCGCTGGGCATCTGGAGCTGCGTCGGCAAACGGGTCGAGAAGCTGGTGCACGAGGAGACGCGGCCCTGGGGGCTGCAGGCGCTGAACCTGCAGCAGCACTTCGCGCTGGAGCTGCTGCTGCGCGACGACATCCAGCTGGTCTCGATGCTGGGCCAGGCCGGCACCGGCAAGACGCTGCTGGCGCTGGCCGTGGGCCTGCACAAGGTGGCCGAGCAGAAGGTCTACCGCCGGATCATGGTCTCGCGGCCGATCATGCCGCTAGGGCGGGACATCGGCTACCTGCCGGGCTCCAAGGAGGAGAAGCTCGCCAGCTGGATGGAGCCGATCTTCGACAATCTCCAGTACCTGGTCGACCCGCAGATGGAGCAGTCGGGCGACAAGGTCGACTACCTGTTCGACACCGGCGTGATCGAGGTCGAGGCCGTGACCTACATCCGCGGCCGCAGCCTGCCGAAGCTGTTCATCATCATCGACGAGGCGCAGAACCTCACGCCCCACGAGATCAAGACCGTGGTCAGCCGCGCCGGGCAGGATTCGAAGGTCGTCCTGACCGGGGACGCCTACCAGATCGACAACCCGTACCTGGACGCCTCGAGCAACGGGCTGACCTATGTCGTGGAGCGCTTCAAGGACCAGCCGATCTACGGCCACATCACGCTGGCCAAGAGCGAGCGCAGCCGCCTGGCGAGCCTGGCCGCCGAACTGCTGTAGCTAGCCCTCGACCTGCTGACCCTCGTCCAGAGGGTGCTCGACCAGCCACTGGCGCAGCTGCCCCAGCAGGCAGGCGTTGCAGCGTTTGACGGCCTGCGGCAGCAGGCGCTGCGCGAAGTGGGCGTCCCGCCGCGAGACCGCCGGCTCGCCCACGTCGTCGTCGATCTCGCCGAGGCAGTCCTGGCGCCACAGCTCCCGGCCGCCGCGATCGCGCAGGACCAGTTCCACCTCCGCCTCCGCGCGCAGGTGCAGCGGCGTCGGCAGGGCGCCGAGGGCCGCGACCGCCAGCACGAGCCCCCGCTTCAGCTTCGACGAGGTGTCGTCGCCCCAGAAGAAGCCCCCGACCAGGCCCACCCCCACCGGCAGGGCGAACGACACGGCGCTGCGCTCCATCCGGCAGTGGAAGGAGTGGATCGTGGCCTCGAGCGTGTAGTCCGCCTGGTTCGACAGCGGCACCGCCTCGGCCAGGCTGGTCTGCCCGATGTCCTGCAGCAGCGCGTCGCGGTAGAGGTCCGCGACCGGCCGGCTCCAGCTGGCGTCGTCCGGGAATGTGATGTCGACGAAGTGGCCGCTCCCCTCGCGCTGCTCGGCGGGGCGCTCGTCCGTGACCGACAGCAGCTGGATCCGCGGCAGGCGCGTCTGCGACGGCGGGAAGACGAGGGATTCGCGCGAATAGGGGAACCCGACCGGGGAGCCGCCGCAGCCCGCGAACAGCGGCAGCAGCAACGCCAGCAGCACCGGCAGGGCATCCGGACGACGGGGGCGTCGGCGGTCCCGACGGCACGATGGCGGCGACGGTTTGCGGAACATGATCCCCCCGATGGTTGGAGTCGCGGCGATCCCGAGGTCGCCTTCGAGAATCTACGTCGGTGGACACGATGCGGCCACGGTTCAATCGTCCCGCAGCAGCCCGTGTCCGGCAGCGCCGGCGCGGATGATGGCGAGCATCACGGCATGCAGGCCGGGCGCGGCGGCCAGCACATGGCGGCCGTGGAGCGCGTCGTCGTCGCCGTCGAGGTCGGTGACCACGGCGCCCGCCTCGCGCGCGACCAGCACGCCCGCCGCGACGTCCCAGGTCTGCAACCGGAATTCCCAGTAGCCGTCCAGCCTGCCGGCGGCGACGTGGCAGAGGTCGAGCGCGGCGCTCCCACCCCGGCGGACGTCGTGACAGCGCCGCAGCAGGAAGTCCTTCACCAGATCGCAGTTCAGGGCGGCGACCTCGCCGCGCTCGTAGGGGAAGCCGGTGGCCAACAGGGCGCGCTCCAGCGCGACCGGGCCGTCCAGGGCGAGCGCGCGCGGGGGTTCGCCGCGCAGCGGCCGCTCGAGCGTGGCGCCGCCGCCGCGGCGGGCCAGGTAGAGCTCGTCGAGCTCCGGCGCGAAGACGGCGCCCAGGAGCGGGCCGACGGCGTCGGCGCAGCCTAACGACACGGCATAGAACGGATGGCCGTGGACGTAGTTCGTGGTGCCGTCCAGGGGATCGACGTGCCAGACGCGGTCGCCGGCGCCGGTGCGGCCGGTCCCTTCCTCGGCGCGCACGCCGTCGCGGGGAAATTCATCGCCGAGGCGATCGAGCAGGAAGGCTTCGACGCGTCGGTCCACGTCGGTCACCATGTCGGTGGCCGACTTGTAGGCGATGTCGCGCTCGCGGCCGCGTCCCTCCTGCTGGATCGCACCCGCGGCGAGCGCGATCCCGCGCAGCCGGTCGGTCTCGTCGCCGAGCCGTTCGTCCCGTCGGTTCGCGTCCATGTCCCTCCAGGGCCGGCCGAGGCCGTTGGCGCGGTTGACATCCACCGGCCGGAAGCTAGCTTGGTGTCGTTCGTCACGCCAGCATACGGAAAGGACACGCGATGGAACAGAAGATCCGCCAGGTCCTCGACAAGGTCCGCCCCGCGCTGCAGGCCGACGGCGGCGACGTCGAGTTCATCGACTACCACGACGGCGTCGTCACGGTCCGCCTCAAGGGCGCCTGCGGCTCCTGCCCCATGTCGACCATGACGCTCAAGCACGGCATCGAGGCCCGCCTGCGCGAGGAGATCCCCGAGGTCCGGGCCGTCGAATCCCTGTAGTCCCCGCCCGGCTACGGCAGGTCCCAGGTCCTGGGCAGATCCCAGGTCCCGGGCAGATCCCAGGTCCCGGGTAGATCCCAGGTCTCGAAGCCGCCGACATCCTGCGGACGGCGCGGCACCGCGCCCGCCGTCCGCAACGCGTCCCGCCAGTAGACCAGGCGCGGGTCGGGATCGCGCGCGCGCATCTCGGCCGACGTCACGCCGCCCGCCC
>DYDD01000089.1:9654-11407 GCA_020718045.1 Fibrobacter sp.
CGCCGCGGATCGAGCTCACCCCGCTCGCAGGCCGCCAGTTCCCGGCGCAGTTCCCGCGTGGCCGGCGGCACCCAGCCCGAAGCGCCGCCGGTGACCGGCCGGCCGGTGGCCAACGCGCGCAGCAGCCAGGCGGCCTCCTGCGGCCCCTCCCCATAGACATCCGCCGGCGCGGGCAGGGTCAGGACGGCGCCCGCTGCGCCCGTCGGCGGCGAACCCGCGTCGGGGATCTCGACCGCGGGCACCCGCGCCGGCCAGGACTCCAGCAGCAGCGCGAGCACGACCGCCGCCGGCAGCAAGCGATGCCGCGCCTGACGACCGTCGACGCCGGGCAGCGCGGCCCAACCCGCGGCCGCCCACCAGGCCGCCGCCACGGTGGCCAACTGACCGAACCGCCAGGCGGCTCGGAAGGCCCGCGCCGGGGGGAAGCACTCATGCAACACACCCAGGGGCAGCGGCAGGCGCCAATCGGTGCCGGGGAGTCCCGTCGAATCCCCGAAGGCCAGAACCAGGCCGCAGCCGCCCGCCAGCAACAGGCCGTTCCCCAGCCGCCGCTGGCCCGGATCGAGCCGACGGCGACGCCGCCATCCCCAGCCGGCCAGGATCAGGACGATCCAGCCGGGATGGAGCACCTGCCGGTCCGACGCCGCTTCGCGAGTGGCCGCGTCGGCGCCCCGCCCCACCCAGTCGGCCGGCCCCGCACGGTGCGCCCCGGTGTTGATGAGATGCTTGAAGTCGGCGCTGTACCACCTTACTTCGTCGATCGTTCGCTCGTAGGTGGGCTCCCGGAACGACGTCCTGAAGTACGGCAGGGCCGCCACGGCGACGGCCGCCGCGCAGAACAGCCCCGGCCAGACCGCGCCTTTCAGCAGTCCCCGCCGGGCGTCCCGTGCCGCCTCCCCCCGCACGGCCAGCGCCGCGCCCAGCAGGCAGGCCGTCGCCAGCAGCGCTTCGGCGAAGCCGTACCAGCCCCAGATCGCCTGCACCGACAGGCACCCGGCCAGCGTCCACCAGGCCCGCCGGGACGACTGCCCACGCCGCCGGCGCGCGACCGCCCAAGCCAAGGCCGCCGCCGCGGCGGGCACGCCCGGTGGCGGCAGCTGGTTGAGATGACCGAGGTGGGCGATCGTCATCGGCGCGCCGAGCAGGGCCAACGCGGCGACCGGCGCCGCGGCCCTATCTCCTCCCGCCGCGCGCCAGGACCAGGCCATCGCGACGGCGGCGAGTGCGAGGCTCGCCAGCAGCGCCGCGTTGTAGCGTGCGGCGACCGTCGGCAGCCACGCCCGCCAGGGCACCACGGCCAGCGCCTGCCCGAGCAGGGAATCCATGGAGGCGATGGCGTCGCGGGCGGGATGGAAGATGGGCAGGTGCGGCCAGACCGCAGGCTGCCACCAGTGACGCGCGCTCCATTCGAGCAGCCCCGCTTGCAGCATGGCGTCGGCGCCGCCGTAGGGACCGGGCGCCAGGCGGTTCGGATCCGCCAGCGCCGGCCAGAGCAACCCGCAGCACAGCAGCGCGACCGCCAACCAGGCGAACGTGGACGACGAACGTGCCGTCGCGTCGGCGGGCTTCTTCATCGGTTCCCTGCCGATCAATAACCCAGGCTGCGCAGCTGCCGCTGCAGCGCCGGATCGGGCGCCACGAGTTGGGGCTGCGGGCCGGACAGCCGGCGCGCGACGAGATCGCCGGCGGCGAGGAGCGAATCGGCGGCGGCCAACACGCGCGGCGCCGACGACGGCGCCCCGGGCAGCGGCCG
>DYDD01000364.1 GCA_020718045.1 Fibrobacter sp.
TGCGGCCGGCGCCGCCGCCGCCGAGCAGCGCGATCAGGATCAGGGGCAGCAGCAGGCCGCCGAGCCCGCGGCTGCGGCGCCCGCTCGCTTCGCGCGGCGCCTGGCCGAACTGTCCCTGGGCCAGCGGGTCGTCCGGGGCCAGGTGCTGGGCCACGCGGATCATGACCAGCGCGAAACGCCGGAAGGCCTGGTCCGAGGGGACTTGCTGCATCTCCTGGATGATGCTGCGCGAGACCGCATCGGTCAGGCGCTCCTCGTTCTCGTAGGCGACCTCGAGCCGCGACGCCCGCTGTCGCGGGAACACCGCGAACAGCAGGCCGTCGAGCCGCTCGCGGCTGCCGATCTTCCAGTGTTCGAACAGGCGGTTGGTGTAGTCGGCGATCTCGCCGTCGAACTCCGGCAGCACGGCGATCACGAACTGGATGCCGGTGCGCCGGTGGAAGGCCTCCAACTCGTTCGCGAGGGCCGTCGCCTCCTCGCGCGAGACCACGCCCACCCCGTCGGTGAAGTAGGTGGACGGCGGCGGCGGCAGCTCGGCCGCCGCCGCCGTCGCGAGCAGCAGGAGCGCCAGCGCCGCGAGGAGCAGATGCCTGACGGGGATCACGGGACGTCGCATCGCGCCTCCTCGGGCTGCGCCCGGTATCGCCAGCCTAGAACTTCACCTCGGGCGCCTTCTCGGTGCCCTCCTGGGCCTCGAAGTAGGCCCGCTTGTCGAAGCCGAACATGCCGGCGATCACGCTGGCCGGGAAGCGCCGGATCTGCGTGTTGTAGTTCTGGGCCGTCTCGTTGAAGCGGCGGCGCTCGACGGCGATGCGGTTCTCGGTGCCCTCGAGCTGGGACTGCAGCTCCAGGAAGTTCTGGTTGGCCTTGAGGTCGGGGTACTGCTCGGCCACGACCATCAGGCGCGACAGGGCGCCGCTGAGCCCCTGCTGGGCCTGCTGGAAGCGCTGCAGGAACGCCGGGTCGTTCAGGTTCTCGGGAGTGGCCTCGACCGTGACCTTGGTGGCCTCGGCGCGGGCGCGGATCACGGCCTCGAGCGTCTCGCTCTCGTGGGCGGCGTAGCCCTTGACCGTGTTGACCAGGTTCGGGATCAGGTCGGCCCGGCGCTGGTAGACGTTCTCCACGTTGCTCCACTGGCCGTCGACGCCTTCCTGCAGGCCGACCAGGGAGTTGTACTTGCCGACCAGCGAGAACGCCACCAGGGCGATCAGGCCCAGCACGCCGATCAGGACCAGTAATCCACGCGACATCTCAACCTCCTACGGGGCGGGTCATTCCACGATCGTCAGGGTGAATTGATCGTCGGGTTGCACCGATTCCGCAACTTCCATCCCCTCGACCACCCGTCCGCACACGGTGTAGCGGCCGTCTAGGTGGGGCTGCGGGGAGAGGCAGACGAAGAACTGGCTGCCGTCGGTGTCCTTCCCGGAGTGGGCGATGCCGACGGTCCCGCGCAGGAACGGCAGGCTGCTCCACTCGCTGCGCAGGGTGTAGCCGGGGCCGCCCCAGCCGGTGCCGTCGGGGTCGCCGCCCTGGATGACGAAGTCGGGCACGACCCGGTGGAAGGAGCCGTCGCCATAGAACCCCTCGCGCACCAGCTGCACGATCGCCGCGCAGGTGCGCGGGGCGACGTCGGCTTCCAGCGCGATGGTGAACGAGCCGCGGGGCGTGCGGCAGAGCAGGCGGGGCGCCTTGGCCGGCAGGGCGGCGGCGGTCTGGCGCGGGTCGCGCGCGGCGGCCGGCAGGGTCTCCAGCAGGCTGGCTTCGCTCGGGATCAGCACCGGCGCGGTCAGCAGCAGCGCGGCCGCGGCGGCGCGGGCCTCGCTGCGCACCTGCAGGCGGCCGTGGTCGAAGCCCTGCTCCAGCAGCGCCACGGTGCGGGCGCGCAAGGTGTCGGGCACGGCGAAGCTCGTGTCCGCGGCGAAGGTGGTCAGCGCCTGCAGCACGCCGCGGCGGACGTCGTCGCCGGCCAGGCCCTCGGCCCGCGACCAGGCGCGCGCGAGCACTCCGAGGTTGCGCGCCGAGGCGTG
>DYDD01000090.1 GCA_020718045.1 Fibrobacter sp.
CAACCGCCTGTGATGTCGGCAGTTGGGGTTGGGGCAGTGGGGCGGGATGAACCCGGTGTCGTCGGTGTGCATGTCCGGCCCGGGGCATCATCCGGGCCGGACACAATTTCAATGGCACAACCCAAGTGAAGCGCCGGCTGGTCGTCGTCCGCACGGACACGCGAGCCGGCTACCCAGCCAGTACCCGCGCCTTGTAGCCGTACTGGAGCACCTCCCACACCGGCTGCGCCTGCAGCCGGCGGAAGATCAGTTCCACCGGCGTGCCGATGCGGACCTCGTCCGGCGGCGCCTCGGCGACCATGCACGTCAGGCGCACGCCGTTCTCCAGTTCGACGATCGCCACGACGTAAGGCTTCTGGATCTCGAACGGGGCGGGCGGGATCCAGATCGTGGTGTGCGTGAGCACCTTGCCTCGACGGGGCAGCACCTCGATCGCGAACCGCTTCCCGCCGCACTTGCGGCAGACGAAGCGCGGCGGGAAGTGGATCTCGCCGCAATCCTCGCAGCGGCCCGCCTCGAGCCGGTAGCGCTGGGGGATCTCGCGGTGGTAGCGCGGGCTGATCATGACCCCACCTCCAGGATGTGCACGGTGCAGCTCCCGCCCGAACCACCCATGTTCTGGGCCAGGCCGATGCGGGGCGATTTCAGCTGGCGGGCGCCCGCCCGGCCGGAGAGCTGCATGACCAGTTCGGCGATCTGCGCCACGCCGGTGGCGCCCACCGGGTGGCCCTTGCACTTGAGGCCGCCGGAAGCGTTGACGGGATGCTTGCCGTCCCGCGCGGTCAGGCCGTCCAATGCGGCGGGTCCGCCCCGCCCGCGCTCGAACAGACCCAGCTCCTCGGTGCACACGATCTCGGCGATGGTGAAGCAGTCGTGCACCTCGCAGAAGTCGACGTCGGCGACGGTGATGCCGGCCTGCGCGTAGGCGCGCCGAGCGGCTAGGCCGACGACGGGGATGGCGGCGAGATCCGGGCGGTCGTGCAGGGCGATCGCGTCGGTGGCGTGACCGGAGCCGATCACCCTGATGACGGGCTTGCCGAGTTCCCTGGCGACATCCACGGGGCACAGCAGCACGCAGGCCGCGCCGTCGGTCACCGGGGAGCAGTCGAACAGGCCCAGCGGCTCGGCCACGCGGACGGCCTTCAACACCGTTTCGGGCGTGATCTCCACCGGGAACTGCGCGTACGGATTGAGGGCCCCGTTGCGGTGGTTCTTGACCGCCACGGCCGCGAGCTGCGCGGGCGTGGTCCCGTACCTGTGCATGTGGGCGTGGGCGATCATGGCATAGAGGCCCGGGAAGGTGATGCCGTGGTACACCTCGTACTCCTGGTCCGCCGCGGTGGACAGGCAGTAGGTGGCGTCGGCGCCGTCGTTCATCTTCTCCACGCCGCCGGCCAGCACGAAGTCGCTGGCCCCGCTGGCCACCTCCAGGTACGCGGCGCGGAAGGCCGCCCCGCCCGAGGCGCAGGCCGACTCCACGCGCGTCGCGGCGAGCCCGGCCAGGCCGGCGTAGTCGCACAGGATCGAGGCCAGGTGCTCCTGGCCGTTGAACAGCCCGCTGCTCATGCAGCCGATGTAGGCCGACTGGAGCCGGCCCCTCTCGACGCCGGCGTCCGCCAGGCAGGCCACCGCCGCTTCCGCGAAGAGGTCGCGCAAGGGGGTCTGCCACAGCTCGCCGAACTTCGTCATGCCGTATCCGATGACAGCGACGTCTCTCATGTCCGCCCCCCTTTCTAGCTCTCGTTCATGCGGATCTTGCCGCGGTAGGCCACGTACTTGCCGTACGTGAGGTTGATGCGCCGGTCGACGAGCTGGTCGCGCACCGACGGTGCCAGCTTCTGCACCGTCGGCAGACGGTCGGTGGCGCGCAAGACGAAGGAGTCGGAGCCGGCGCCGCTGCCGAACGAGGTCACCAGGATCAGGTCGCCCGGGACCGCCACATCGAGGCACGACGCCAGGCCCGTCGGCGACGAGCCGCTGTAGGTGTTGCCCATCAGGTTGACGACCCACCCCTGCTCGAGCTGCTCCGGCTTGAAGCCGCACAGCTTGCCGGCCCGCAGCGGGAACTTGCCGTTGGGCATGTGGAACACCGCGTGGCGGAAATCCGCCGGTTTCAGGCCGCTGCGCTCGAGGATTCCCTGCGCGGAGCTCAAGACGTGGTGGAAGTAGGCGGGGTCGCCCGTGAACCGTCCTGCGTGCCGCGGATAGTGCTCGCCCTCGCGCCGCCAGAAGTCGGGCGTGTCGGAGGTGTAGGAGTACGTGTGCAGGATCTCCGCGACGACGTTGTCGCCGCCCATCACGTACGCCGCGCCGCCGGCGGACGCCGTGTACTCCAGGGCGTCGCCGGGCGCGCCCTGGCTCGTGTCGGCGCCGACGCCCAGCGCGTACTTCATCTCCCCCGCCTTGACGTGGGAGTAGGCCACGTACATGGCCTCGGTCCCCGCCTTGCAGGCGAACTCGAAGTCGGCGACGTGGCAGTCGGGCCCGATGCCAAGCGCGTCGATCACGACCGTGCCCGAGGGCTTGACCGCGTAGGGGTGGCTCTCCGAGCCGATGTAGCAGGCGCCGATCTCCCGGGGATCGATCCCGGCGCGGGCGATGGCGTCCCGCCCCGCCGCCACGCTGATGGTGATGGTGTCCTCGTCGGGGCCGGGCACCGTCTTCTCGCTGAGCAGCAGGCCGGTCCTGTAGGCGGCGGCGTCAGCCCCCCACTGTTCCGCGATCGTCTCCACCTGGATGCGGTAACGCGGCACGTAGGCTCCGTATCCGGCAATCCCGTACATCGGCGACACCTCCTCGCTGGGGGCTGGTCCGTGGCGCAACTCGGCTGATCGTAGCAAGCGGATCCCCGGCTGGCAAGCCCGCGAAGCAACGTTCGCTATCGGACCGGGGAGTGGAATCCGGACTCAGCGCAGCGAGTTCTTGAGTTCGGCCTTGAGGACCTTGCCCGACGAGTTCTTCGGCAGGGCCGCGAGGAGGTGGATCCGGCGGGGGAGCTTGAAGGCGGCGAGCTTCGACGCGCAGTGGCGCAGCAGGACCTGCTCGTCGAACGAAGAGGGATCGGCCGGCACGATCCAGGCCTCGATGGCCTCGCCCAGCAGCGCGTCCGGCACGCCGATCACGCAGGCCTCGACCACCTCGGTCCGTTGCAGCAGCGTCTCCTCGACTTCCTTCGAGCTGACCCGGTTCGCGCCCGCCTTGATCATGTTCTTGACGCGATCGACGATGAAGATGAAGCCGTCCGCATCGCGGTAGGCCAGGTCGCCCGTGTGCAGGCCGTCGGGGAAGAGCACCTCGGCGGTCTCCTGCGGGGCGTTCCAGTAGCCGCGCATGATGTTCGGGCCGGCGGCCACGATCTCCCCCTGCTCGCCCGTGCCGCACTCGGCGCCGTCGGGCCGGCGCACGGTCAGCGAGACGCCGGGGATGCCCATCCCGATCGAGCCGTACTTCTCGCGCAGGCGCTCCGGCGGCACCCAGGACAGCCGCGCGGAGGCCTCGGTCTGGCCGTACATGACGTAGACCGCGATCCGTTCGGGCAGGGATTCGCGGATGCGCCGCGCCAGGTCGGGAGCCATGGCGCCGCCGGCCTGCGTGATGTAGCGCAGGTCCGGATGCGGCCGCTCGAGGAAGTCGGTCCGCGCGCAGAGGATCGCGTAGTGGCTGGGCACGCCGGAGAACCCGGTGCAGCGCTCCCGCGCCAGGGTCTCGAGCACCTGCTGCGGGAAGGCGAAGCGGTTGTCGATGACCGTGCGGCCGCCGCAGCGCACGTGGGTCAGCAGGAGCGAGTTGCCGAAGCTGTAGTGGAAGGGCAGCACGCAGCAGACGCTGTCGTCGGGCCCCAGCTTCAGGTAGGCCAGGATCTGCCCGGTGTTCGCCGTGAGGTTGCCGTGGGTCAGGGTGACGCCGCGGGGCGTGCCGGTCGAACCGCTGGTGTAGAGGATCGCCGCGAGGTCGTCGGAACCGGCCTCGCCGGCGCCTTCGAGGGGCGCGAGCCCGGCCGCTTCGTCGGCGCGGTGCAGGCCGAGACCCGCGGGCAGCCGCCAGGCGGGGTTGGCGCGGTCGACCGTCACGAAGCGCAGGTCGGGGCAGTCCTCGACGATTTCCGGCAGGGCGCGCGCCTCGCGGGCGCGCGTCCAGAGGGCGACGGCGCCGCTGTCGCGCAGCAGCGCCCGGTGGGTCTCTTCCTTGTTCGCGTGGTTGAGGGCCACGCAGCAGGCGCCGGCCTGCAGGATGCCGAAGAAGGCGGCCACGTACTCGGGGGAGTTTTCGACCAGCACGGCCACGCGGTCGCCGCGGCGCACCCCGCGCTCGCGCAGGAAGCGGGCGATGCGGCCGGCCTCGCCGGCGACGGTCGCGTAGGCGACGCTGTGCTCGCCGTGAGCGAGCGCGACGGCGTCCGGTCGGCGGGCCGCGGTCTCCAGCAGCATGCCGTGGACGGTCACGGTCCTACCTCCGCTTGCGCGTGACGAAGCCGACGAGGTTGTCGATCGAGTCGAGGTTCTCCGGCACCAGCTCCTGGTCCTCGATGCCGAGCCCCAGGTCGCCCTCGAGGAAGGCGACGAGTTCCATCACGCCGACCGAGTCCATGATGCCGTTGTCCAGCAGCGACATCTGATCGTCCTTGAGCGGGACGCCGTCGCCGAACAGGAAGTTCTCCACCACGAAGCCGCGAATCTGCTGCCGCAATTCCATCCGTCGTCTCCCTCGCTGTGCCGGTTTTCAGGCGGCGGTCGAATCGCCGCGCCAGTTCACGTCTTCGGGGCGCAGCGCGTCCTCGCGGACCCTCTGCGCGAATCCGGGCCCGAACTGCCGGGCCAGCAGCTGCAGGCTGAGCAGCCCCACGAACGCCATGTTGTCGCGCGCGCTGGTCAGCTTGCCGGCCTGCCACTTGCGCAGCAGGCCCGCGGTGCGCTGCGGGTCGAGCAGCCCGGTTTCGAGCAGCGCCTCGGCATCGAACGCGTCCCGCACCAGGTCGGCGCCGGGTCCCACGAAGAAGCTGGCGCTGTCAGGAGCGCGGTAGGGCTGCTTGGGCCGCTCGAGGATGGCCGCAGGCAGCAGATCGGCCACCGCCAGCTTCAGTAAAGCCTTTTCCTTCAGGCTCGCCAGCTTGGCGCTGGCCGGCAGCGTGCCCGCCAGCTCGGCCAGGCGGTGGTCCAGGAACGGGAAGCGCCCCTCGACCGAGTGCCCCATCAGCATGCGGTCGCCCTGCGAGGAGAGCAGGTAGCCCGACATGAACAGGGTCATCTCCAGGTACTGCGCGCGGGCGACCGGTCCCCAGAGACGGAAATCGGCGGGCAGCGAGGCGCCCAGGCGCTCCTCGCTGTCCCTGGCCACGGCCGCCTCCTGGATGTCGGCCGCCAGGAAGGCGGCGATCGTGCCGGTGTTGCGCCAGCGCGGGCGGTGCGAAAAGTAGGGGTCGGTCGCGACCTCTTCCAGACCCGACCCGTAGAACTGCGCCAGGAACCCCGGCGGCGATTGCTGCAGGTAGGGATAGAGCTTGGACAGCAGCAGCGGTCGCCGGTGCGAGCGCGGGTCGCGCGCCCAGAAGGCGCGCACCTTGGCCTCGCGCAGGATGTTGTAGCCGCAGAAGACCTCGTCGGCCCCCTCGCCGGTGAGCACGACCTTGTAGTTCTGGGAGCGGACCAGGCCGGACAGCGCGTACAGCGGCGCCGGCGCGGTGCGCAGCAGCGGCGTCTCGCTCAGCCACACCACGCGCTCGAAGGCGCCGGCGATCTCGGCGTCGCCGACGCGGATCGACTCGTGGTCGGTGCCCAGGTGCGCGGCCATCATCGTCTGCCAGCGGGTCTCGTCGTAGGCCGCGTCCTTGAAGCCCACCGAGAAGGTCTTCATCCGCCGCTGCGTCGTGTGCTGGATGAGCGCCGCGGTCGCCGAGGAGTCCAAACCGCCGGACAGGTAGGCGCCGACCGGCACGTCGGCCCGCAGGCGGATGATCGACGCGTCGGCCAGCAGCTCGCGGATCCGGCGCGCCATGCCCGGCAGCTCGTCCTTGGCCACGAAGCGGTGGTCTTCGCGGGCGGGCAGGAACGTGGGGTGCCAGTAGCGGTGCGGGCGCAGCTCGGGGCGGGTGTTGCCGCCGCGGCCCAGCTCGAGCGCGGCGGTGTGGCCGGCCGGCAGCTGCGCGACGCCGCGGAAAGGCGTCGCCGGCGGGATGTTCACCCAGTAGGTGAAGACCTCGCTCAGGGCGCCCGGGTCCAGCAGCGGCGCTTCGGCGTTCCAGGCGCCGAGGGCCTTGATCTCCGAGGCGAACAGCAGGACGCCGCCGCGGACGGTCCAGAACAGGGGCCGGATGCCGAAGCGGTCGCGGGCCAGCAGCAGCCGGCGCCGCTCGCCGTCCCAGAGCGCGAAGGCGAACTGGCCCACGAAGCGCTCGACGCAGGCGTCACCCCAGCGACGGTAGGATTCCAGGAGGACTTCGGTGTCCGAAGCGGTCCGGAAGACGTGCCCGAGCGCGCGCAGCTCCTCGCGCAGCTCGACGTAGTTGAAGATCTCGCCGTTGAAGGTCAGCCAGAGGCGCCCCTCGGCGTCGCCCATCGGCTGCTGGCCGGTCGCCAGGTCGATGATGCTCAGGCGGGCGTGGCCGAGCAGGACGTGGTCGTCGCGCCAGGCCCCGAACTCGTCGGGCCCGCGGTGGCGCATCACGCCGATCATCCGTTCGGTCGCGCCCGCGGGGACGTCGAGCCGCCCCTCCAGCGCCACAGCTCCGCAGATGCCGCACATGGTCAGTCCTTCGGCCGGGCGAGCCAGGCCTTGACCTGGGTCACCGCTTCGACGGGGGTCGCGGCCAGGCTCCAACGCCCGTCGCCGCACAAGTCCAGGAACGGGCTGCCCGGGTCGAAGTCCAGCAGCACGACCCGCTTGCCGAAGCGCAGGGCCATCGCGATCTCGCTCAGGGTGCCGCCGTTGCCGCGGCAGGCGACGATCGCGTCGCTGCCCAGCACGTTGATGATGTTGCGGCCGGCGCCCATGCCGGTCGGGATGACGATGTCCAGGTGTTCGCTGGCCGCGGCCTGGTCGTCGTCGAACAGCACGCCCACGGTCAGGCCGCCGGCCTCGCGGGCGTGCTCCAGCGTGGCGGGGTCGACGGTGCAGCCCCCCATGACTCCGACGACGGTCTTGCGCATGGGTTTCCTTCCGGTCGCGGACCCCGGGCAGGATCGCAGAAGCGGGCCGGACCCGCAAGTTGCGTCTGTCGTGTCAGGCGCCGGGCTTGCGGCGCGGCAGACCGCGGGTGATCGCCTTCCCGCCGTAGCGGTCGGCAGCCCGGTCCATGACCGTGTCCAGGGTGCGGCTGCGCTCCGCGGCGGGATCGGGGAACAGGCTGGGCGGCCTCGCCTCGCAGTCGACGAGGTTCCGGCCCGAGATGCCGATCAGGCGCAGGGGGCGGCCCCGCCGATCCAACTGCCCGTCGAACAGGCGGCGGCCGGCGTCGCGCAGCGCGTCGGTGCGGTCGGTGGGTTCGGGCAGGGTCTCGGCGCGGGTGACGGTCGTGAAGTCGGGGAAGCGGGCCTTGAGCTGCACCGTGCGCGCCAGCTTGTCGGCGCGGCGCAGCCGGCGGGCCACCTTGTGCACGAGCTGGTCGAGCACCTCCAGCAGCGCCTCTCGTTCGCCGATGTCCTCGGCGAAGGTGACCTCGTGGCCGATGCTGCGGGCCTCGCGGTCGGTCGTCACCGGCCGTTCGTCTCGGCCCTCCGCCAGCTCGCGCACGTGACGGGTGAACGCCGCGCCGAGGCGCGACTCCAGGCGGACCGGGTCGGCGAGCCTCAGGTCGCGCAGCGTCCGGATGCCCAGCGCTTCGAGGACGGCGGCGGACTTCTCCCCCACGCCCCACATCCGGCCCACCGGCAGCGGGTCCAGGAATTCCTGGATGCGCGCGGGATCGACCACCACGAAGCCGTCCGGCTTCTCCAGGTCGCTGGCCAGCTTGGCCAGGAACTTGTTCGGCGCCACGCCGACCGACGCGACCAGGCCGATCTCGTCGAGGAGGCGCCGCTTCACGTGGCGCCCGATGGCGGGACCGTCGCCGAGCAGGCGCCGGCAGCCGCCGACGTCCAGGAAGGCCTCGTCCACCGACAGCGGCTCGACCAGCGGGGTGATCTCGTGGAAGACGTCGAAGATCCAGCCCGAGACTTCGGCGTAGCGCTCCATGCGCCCGCGCAGGAAGACGCCGTCGGGGCAGAGCCGGACCGCGCGGGCGGCGCTCATCGCGCTGCGCACGCCGAAGCGGCGCGCCTCGTAGCTGGCCGCCGACACCACGCCGCGGCCCTCGGGGGTGCCGCCGACGATCACCGGCTTGCCGCGCAGGCGCGGGTCGTCCAGCACCTCCACCGACGCGAAGAAGGCGTCCATGTCCACGTGCAGGATGGTGCGCTCGCTCATCACGGTTCCCGATCCCCCGGGCGGAAAAAGACGGACGGCGACCGCAGCCGCCGTCCGTCACACCGCCGGTGACGGCTCACCCTACGAGGACTGCTCCACGCGCACCGTCGCGTCCTCGACGATCGCCTTGTAGAAGTAGCCGCTGCCGAAATCCTTGTCGACCGACAGCACGCCCTCGATCAGCACCGTGTCGCCGACCTTCGCCGTGACGCCGGAGGTGACCGTCAGGTCGGCGGTCTCGCCGTCGCCCGAGCCGTCCTGCACGTGCAGCCAGTTGCGGCCCATGATGCCGGTCAGCGACTTGACGACCTTGCCGCGCACCTTGACGGTCCTGCCCGCCAGTTCGGTGCGGCGCGTGTTCACCTCGGCGACCTTCAGCCCGCCGGACGGGATCGACAGGCCGCTGAAATCGGCGTCGGCCTTGCCGACGGCCACACCGCCGTGCGCCTTCTTGATCTCGGCCTGCATGTCTCCGGCGGGGGCCTGGCCCGGTGCGGCGAACGACGCCGCGAACCAGATCTCCGCGAAGTCGCGGTTCAGGCTGGCGGCGTGGAAGTTCTGCATGGCCATGGCGCCCAACAGTTCGACCTTCTGACCGACCTGCATCGGGCCTTCGGGGCCGGCCGCCCACAGCTCGCCGCCGGGCGTCTTGAGGCGGACGTAGGTGTAGCCGCCGGAATTGAAGGTCTCCGCCACCTCGCCGCCGAGGTTGCCGCCGGCGGCCATCCCGGCCGGGGCGGCGCCGCTCGGGTTCTCCATGGCCACGGCCGCGGCCTTCTGGTTCCAGGCGGCGGCCGAATCGCTCTTCTTTTCGCCGCAGCCGATCAGGGCCACAGACAACGCGATCGCGAGGATCGCCAGGGTCGTCGTCTTCAACGGGTGCCTCCGGGGGGTTCGGGTCGCGCGTCACGCCCCAAGGATAGGCGGAAGCGCCGGGATTTCAAGTCGGGACCGACAGCGGCCGGCTTCGTGGCGCTCTTTAATGATTACAGATATCATAATCAATCGACACTAACTCGCCCTTCCCCGATGATGCCGGAGGATCAAGATGTACGATCCCGTAATAACCCAGCACATGCGCTCCGAACTGACGCGCCTGGGGATCTCGGAACTGACCACCCCCGCGGAAGTGGATGCCTTCCTGGCTCGACCGGGCTCCTCCCTGTTGTTCATCAATTCGGTCTGCGGTTGCGCAGCCGGCAGCGCCCGGCCCGGCCTGGGCCTGTTCCTGGCCGGTCCCGATCGTCCCGCCAACCTCGGGACGGTCTTCGCCGGCATGGACCTCGAGGCCACGTCCCGGGTCCGTACCCGCTACGACCAGTTGCCCCCGAGCAGCCCCTCGGTCCTGTTGCTGCAGGACGGCGTGGCCGCGCGGTACATCCACCGCTCGGAGATCGAGGGCCGCGACGCGAACGCCTTTGCCGGTCTGCTCAGGCAGGCGTGCGCCGAACTGCCGGGCTGACCGCGGCGGCGGCCGTCAGGAGCCGGGACCGGTGCCGGAGCCGGAAATCACACCTTGTCCCGGATCGGCGCGGCCTATAGCATCCCCTCCCGTCCGCCCACGCCAACCGGGAGCCGTCCATGACACGCACCGTCCGCATCGGCAACGCCGGCGGGTACTGGGGCGACGACGTCCGCGCCCTGCGCCGCCAGCTCGAAGGCGGGCAGCTGGACTACGTCTCCCTGGACTACCTGGCCGAAGTCACCATGTCCATCCTGCAGCGCCAGCGCGCCAAGGATCCGGCGCTGGGCTACGCGACGGACTTCGTCGACCAGATGCGCGACTGCCTGCCGCTGATGATGGAAAGCGGCGCGACGGTCATCACCAACGCCGGCGGCGTGAACCCCGAGGGGCTCGGCCGCAAGCTGGTGGAGATCGCGCGCGGGCTGGGCCTGCGCCTGAAGGTGGGCGTGGTCTCCGGCGACGACATCCTGGGCCGGCTGACGGAGCTGCGTGACGGCGGCGATCCCCTGGACAACATGGAGACGGGCGCGCCCCTGGCGCCGCACCTGTCCCGCGTGTCCGCCGCCAACGTCTACCTCGGCGCCGAGCCCGTCGTGCGGGCGCTGGAGATGGGCTGCCGCGTCGTGGTGACGGGCCGGGTGACCGACACCGGCATCACGCTGGCGCCGCTGATCCACGAGTTCGGCTGGGACGAGGACGACTGGGACCGCCTCGCCGCGGGCATCGTCGCCGGCCACGTCATCGAGTGCGGCACCCAGGCCACCGGCGGCAACCTGACCGACTGGCGCGACGTGCCCACCTACGACCGCATCGGCTACCCGATCGTCGAGGTGTCGCCGGACGGGTCGTTCGTGGTGACCAAGCACCGGCGCACCGGCGGCCTGGTCAGCGAGAAGACCGTCAAGGAGCAACTCGTCTACGAGATGGGCGACCCGCGTTCCTACATCTCCCCCGATGTCGTCGCCCGCTTCGACACCATCGGCCTGGAGGACCTCGGCCGCGACCGGGTGCGCGTCTCGGGCGTGCGCGGCGCGCCACGGCCCGAGAACTTCAAGGTCTCGATGGCCTACCAGGACGGCTGGAAGGCCGTCGGCACCATCCTGGTCTGCGGGCCCGAGGCCACGTCGAAGGCGGAGGCGCTGGCGCGCGCCTTCTGGCGTCGCATCGGGCACCGCTTCGCCGCGACCCACACCTCTGTGGTGGGCACCGGCTCGATCTGGCCGGAGTCGCTCGGCCGCCGCGAGACCGACGAGGTGCTGCTGCGACTGGGCGTCCGCGACCACGACCGCGCCAAGGTCCGCGAGTTCGGCATGGCGCTGCCGACGATGATCCTGTCGGGCCCCTCCGGCTTGGCGGTGACCGGCGGCCGGCCGAAGCCATCGGCGGTCATCGCCTATTGGCCCGCCCTGATCCGACGCAGCAGCGTCACGGCCCGGGTCACCGCCCTGGACACCAACGGCCCCGAGCGTATCGACGTCATCGCCTTCGCGGATCCGGCGCCCCCCCGCCTCGGCGCG
>DYDD01000365.1:0-542 GCA_020718045.1 Fibrobacter sp.
CCAGGCGGCGTTCAGCTTCAGCGCCACATTTTTGCGCGGCTTCACAAAGCTTGCCCAGCCACCCAGCCGGGCAATACCCGCCGCGAGCATGCGGCCGGGATCGGAGCCGTGCACCACATAAATCGTGGGCGTGGGCCCGGATCCGCCCCACGCCGCCATACGCGGGAGACACACGCTGCTGACCGCCGTGGCGGCCAGGCCGGTCATAAATTGGCGACGACTGATGAGAGGTTTCATGGCATACCTTATCTGAGGTTATAGAACGATGTTCCTCATTATACTACCCCGGGTAGAACGCAATAGTATCTGAAGTCTGTCGTTCTTGGTTCTTGGTTCTTGGTTACCAGACATTCTACAACCGGTTAACTTAATTTGCCAAACCATAGATAGAATATTTCTGGACATAAATTCCATTTCGTGCAAAACTTTAACTTATTTGCCGGCTGGGATGCAAATTAAAAATCAGGCTCGCGATGAAGAAACATTTTCGTGTATCCATTGACCGGGAACGGTGCAAGGGCTGTGAGTTATGCATACCCGTA
>DYDD01000365.1:586-721 GCA_020718045.1 Fibrobacter sp.
GGGCTATCATGTTTCGGAAACCGTGCGCGCCGAAGAGTGCCTGGGCTGTCTGAAATGCGCCCGGATGTGCCCTGAGGCCGCCATTGAAATACTGAACGCCCAATGAAGAAACCTGACGATGCTTTTTTTCCCCGC
>DYDD01000365.1:783-1985 GCA_020718045.1 Fibrobacter sp.
CAGCAGCTCCTGGCCGATGGCGACCGTCGACTGCGTGCGCCGCGACCATTTGTCCGGCGCCTGCAGCGCGCCGCGCGTGCGGCCGGGATAGAGCACCTCGTCGCGGACGCCGAAGCCCAGGTTGGTGAGGTCTTCGAAATACTGCTCGCGATCCAGCGCCAGCACGGTGCGCGCGAAGTAGACGTTGCTGGAGTGGACGAACGCGTTCAGGAACGACATGCGCCCGAAGTCGTGCCCCTCGGAGTTGTGGATCTTGTAGCGGTCGAACTGGATGTTGTCGCAGTCGTAGACGGTGGCGGTGTCGAGTTCGGAACGGTCGAGCAGCGAGGCCGCGGTGAAGATCTTGAAGACCGACCCCGGTTCGTAGGCCCCGGTGAAGACGAAGTTGTCCCAGGCCGAGGGCCCCTTCGCGTCGCTGCGCTCCCGCAGCACGGGCGTGTCGGCGGCGGCGAGGATGTCGCCGGTGCGCGGGTCGACGATCAGCACAGTGCCGCCGGCCGCGCGGCAGCTGTCCACGGCCGCGGCGAGCTCCTGCTCGGCGATGAGCTGCAGGTCGGCGTCGATGGTCAGCATCACGTCATGGCCGTCGACGGCGGGCTCGGTCACCTGCAGGCCGTCCGTGTTCTCGCCCGGGCCCATCGCGTAGATCAGGCCCTTGCCCGGCCGGCCCGCCAGGTGCTCGTCGAGCGAGCATTCGAGACCCGCGGTGAGATTCTTGCCGCCGCTGTCGGGGTTGCAGAACCCCAGCAGCGAGGCGCCGGCCCCGCCCATGGGGTACGAGCGGGAGTGCAGCTCTTCGAGTTCGATCCCCGGCAACCGTCGCAGCGCGGCCCGGGTGGATTCGTGCAGGACGGCCTGGCGGTCGATCAGGACGTACTCGCGGTTCGTCCTGGCCCGCCGCAGGAGGTCGGCGAGCGCGCCGACGCCCTGCCCGACCAGGGGCGACAGCTTCGCCGCCATCGCGTCGGGATCCTGGTCCTGCAGATTCTTGCCTGCGGCGCCCACGCGCCAGGTGATGATCGACAGGGCGAGGGAGCGCCCGTTGCGGTCGTAGATGTTGCCCCGCGCCGCCGGCAGGTCCTTCTGGTCCTGCCACTGCCTGAGGGCCAGGGCGAGGTAGTGGTCGTGCTGGTAGACCTGCACCTGGATCAGGCGCAGCGCCAGGATCAGGAAGGGGACGACCGCCAACCGCTGCAGGAGCC
>DYDD01000366.1 GCA_020718045.1 Fibrobacter sp.
CGCCCGCCGCGTAGTCCTGGGTGTACTGGCCGTCCCCCGTGTACCGGTAGTACTCCTGCGGCACGTCCTTGGCGACGCGCTCGACGGCCTTGGCCAGGACCGCGCGCAGGGCCTTCTCCATGGGCTGGTTGGAGTAGCTGCCCAGCGCGCCGCCCAGCGCGACGTCCTCCACCCAGCCGTGGCCCGTCAGGTCGGTCGACCAGCTCTTGGACTTGCCCTCGACGCTGAAGGCCTTGATCACGCGCCGGGTGCGGATATCGACGAGCTTCAGGTCCAGCGTGCACTCGGCCGTGTTGCTGCTGACGCCGACCGAACCGCCCAGACGGCTCTTGGCCGCGCCGAGCAGGCCGCCGCCGCCGCTGGCCTCGGGCTCGAAGCTGGTGACCGCGCCGGTGACCATGACGTCGGCGCCCTCCATCAGTCCGCGTTCGGCCCCGCGGCCCTGCTCGACCAGTCCGGATTCGGCGAGCTCGATCTCGCCCGCCAGTTCGGCGACTTCGTCCTGGCTCGCCAACACGATGAAGCGGTCCTCGTTGGCCAGGGCCGTCGACAGCATCTGGCCGATCGCCGCGGCCATGCCCCAGTCGCACTGGTCGGCGTTGGACTTGATCTGACCGACGACGATGCGGCACTTGTTGTTCTGCTCGGTCAGCCGGTCCTTGGTCCCGGCTGCGGCGTTCCCTGCAGCCAGCAGGCCCAGGAACGCCATCGCGACGGCGAGGCGGCCCACGGTTCGACGGTTCATCGTTCACCCTCCGGAAACGGTTCGCCGGCGGTCCGGCACGCGATGAGCGGACCGTAACGATACCGCGGACCAAGGGAAGATGACAATCCAATGTTGATTGCGGGCGTCATCCGACCGCGACATGCCGATGCGAAAAGGGCGCCTCCCGGGCGCCCTCGACACGAATGCCTTGTCCTAGCGGGCTCAGCCGAACCCGCCGTGGCTGCCGTGGCCGCAACCGCCGCCGCCGCCGCCGCCGCTGCTATCCTTGCTGGCGAACGTGGAGAGCTTGCGTTCGGATTTACGGGCGCCGCACGCGGGACAGGCGACGCTACCGGCCGCGGCCTCGGCCGCCGTGCAGAGATCCTCGAACTCGGCGCCGCAGGCGCGGCAGGTGAATTCGTACATGGGCATGTCACTCACCCCCGGTCGGTGGTTGGTCGTCCTTCGATTTCGGGGCCCGATCGCCGATCGAGCAGGTGGGAGCGCCTCAGGTGGGCACGCCCAGGCGCGGGAAGACCCAGCGCACCAGGGCGAGGTAGATCGCGAGGATGATCAGGATCTTCGTCACGGCTGCTCCTGTCCCATCGATATATTCCAAGTTCATTGACTGCTAATATAGCGACGCCCCGCCGGACGTCAAGACCCCGGTCAGAATGTACCCTTCACCCAGCCACCGTCGCAGGCGACGCACTGGCCGGTGACGTAGGACGCCCCCTGCGACATCAGGAACAGGACCAGCGCCGCCAGCTCCTCGGGGCGGCCCAGACGCCCGGCCGGGATCTCGCGCTCCCAGGCCGCCAGCGCCTCCCCGCGCGTGGCGGCCGCGCCGTCGGCGAGCTTGCGCGCGATCAGCCGCTCCACCGCGCTGGTGAGGTGGAAACCCGGCGCGACGGAGTTGACGGTCACGCCGCGGGGCGCCGCCAGCCGAGACAGGTCCTTCACCAGCGCGTGCACCGCCGGGCGGATCACGTTCGAGAGCGTCAGGTTGTCGAGAGGCTGGCGGACCGTCACCGAGGTGACCGCGACGATGCGCCCGTAGCCACGCTCCATCATGCCAGGCAGCACGCGCCGGCAGGCCTTCACGGCGCTCTCGAGGTTCAGGCGGTAGGCCGTCTCCCAAGCCGCGAGGTCCGCCTCCAGGAACCCGAGCGCCGGCGGCCCGCCGGCGTTGACCAGCAGCAGCTCGACCGGGCCGAGCGCGTGCTCGATCTCGGTGACGAAGTCCGCCAGCGCGTCGCCGTCGACGACGTCGACCTGCGCGGCCAGCACGCGGCCGTCGCC
>DYDD01000367.1 GCA_020718045.1 Fibrobacter sp.
TCGGGGTCGGCCACACCGAAGCCGACGTAGCAGGGCAGGTCGGTGACGGCGCGGGCGCGGCCGACCAGCGCCGCGGCGTGGGCCGCCGGGTCGGCGGCGGCGCCGGTCACTCCGGTCAGGGCCACCAGGTAGAGGAAGCCGCGGGCCTCCCCCGCGATCGTCGCGACGCGCGCGGCGTCGGTGGTCGGGGCGACCAGTTCGATCAGGGGCAGCCCCGCCTCCGCCAGCGGGCCGCGCCACGGGGCGGCCTCCTCGTGCGGCACGTCCGGCAGGATCACGCCCGCCACGCCCGCGTCCCGGGCGCGCGTCGCGAACTCCGCCGCGCCGAGCCGCAGCACGGGGTTCGCGTAGCTCATCACGACGGCGCCCACACCCGTCACCGCCGTGGCCCGGGCGGTCAGGTCCAGGGCGCGGCGCAGCGTCATGCCGCCGCGCAGCGCGGCCAGACTCGAGGCCTGGATCAGGGGCCCGTCGGCCACCGGATCGCTGAACGGGATGCCCACCTCGACGGTGCGGCAGCCCGCGTCCGCGGCCGCGCGCACCAGGTCCAGGAACGCGGCCTCGCTCGGGTAGCCCGCCGTGAAGAAGGGCACCAGGGCCTTGCGGCCGGCGTCGCGCTCGGCCCGGGTCGTCCGTTCGAGCGTCGTCACGGGTTCCCTCCGGCGGGTTCGAGCTGGCGATCGCCGAGGTCCTTGTCCCCGCGACCCGAGAGGTTCACCAGGATGGGCTCCGTCAGCGCGGGCGGCCGCGCCTGCCGGCGCGCGACCCAAGCCAGGGCGTGGCTGGACTCCAGCGCGGGGATGATCCCCTCCAGGCGGCTCAGCGCGTGGAAGGCTGCGAGCGCCTCGCGGTCGTCGACCTCTTCATAGACGGCGCGGCCGGTGTCCTTGAGGTGGCCGTGCTGCGGTCCGACGCCGGGGTAGTCCAGGCCCGCGGCGACGGAGTGCGCCTCGACGACCTGGCCGTCGTCGTCCTGCAGCAGGTAGGAGTAGGTGCCGTGCAGGATGCCGGGCGCGCCGCGCCCCAGCGCGGCCGAGTGGCCCGCCGCCGAGCCGCCGGCCTCCACGCCCACCAGCGCGACGCCCGCGTCCGCCAGGAAGCCGCTGAAGATGCCCAGCGCGTTGCTGCCGCCGCCCACGCAGGCCACGACCGTGCCGGGCAGCCGGCCCGTCGCGGCCAGGAACTGCGCGCGCGCCTCATCCCCGATCACCGACTGCAGCTCGCGCACGATCGTCGGGTAGGGATGCGGGCCCACGGTCGAGCCCAGGATGTAGTGGGTGGTCCCGACGTTGGCGACCCAGTCGCGGATCGCCTCGCTGGTGGCGTCCTTGAGCGTGCGGCTGCCGCTGCCCACCGGCGACACGCGCGCCCCGAGCAGGCGCATGCGCTCGACGTTGGGCGCCTGGCGCGCCATGTCGACCTCGCCCATGTGCACGACGCACTCCAGCCCCAGCAGCGCGCAAGCCGCGGCGGTGGCCACGCCGTGCTGCCCGGCGCCGGTCTCGGCCACCACGCGCCGCTTGCCCATGCGCCGCGCCAGCAGCGCCTGGCCGAGGCTGTTGTTGATCTTGTGGGCGCCGGTGTGGTTGAGGTCCTCGCGCTTCAGCCAGACCTCGGCGCCGCCGCCGTGGACCTCGCCGAAGCGGCGGGCCCGGAACAGGGGAGTCGGCCGGCCGCCGTAGTCGCGGCGCAGCGCGTCCAGCTCGCAGCGGAACGCCGGGTCGGCCCAGGCCGCGGCGAAGGCGGCCTCCAGCTCGATCAGGCCCGGCATCAGGGTCTCGGGCACGTAGCGGCCGCCGTAGGGGCCGAAGCGCCCGGCGACGACCGGATCAGGAGCAGCCACGGGCGACCTCCTCGATGAAAGCCCGGACGGCGGCCGGGTCCTTGCGACCCGGCGCGGCCTCGACGCCCGACGCCACGTCCAGCGCGTGGGGGCCGACGACACGCGCGGCCTCGGCCGCATCAGCCGGCGACAGCCCGCCGCCCAGCAGGACCCGCCGT
>DYDD01000368.1:0-490 GCA_020718045.1 Fibrobacter sp.
CCCGCAGATCGGCTCGACCAGGCGCCCGATGTCGCCGGCGCCCAGGGTCACGAGCAGGTCGCCCGGAACGACCGTGGCGTCGAGCCAGCGCTCGACGTCGTCGGTCCCGGCCAGCAACGAGACCGCGTCGCGCCCCTTGCGCGCGAGCGCCGAGGCGATCAGACCGCTGTCGGCGCCGGGCAGGGGCTCCTCGCTCGCGGCGTACACCGGCAGCAGCCCCACGACGTCGGCCGCCGCCAGGGCGTCGGCGAACTCGCCGGCGAACCGCAGCGTGCGCGAGTAGCGGTGGGGCTGGAACAGCACGACCACGCGGCGGCCCTCGTCGCGGGCGACGGCGAGGGTGGCGGCGATCTCGGTGGGGTGGTGCCCGTAGTCGTCCACCACGCGCACGCCGCCCGGTTCCCCACGCTCCTGGTAGCGGCGGCCGACGCCGGCGAAGCCACCCAGGGCCCGGGCCGCCTGCGCGAAGGGGACGCCCAGTTCCATGCCG
>DYDD01000368.1:514-1933 GCA_020718045.1 Fibrobacter sp.
GTCAGGTTGTGCCGGCCGCGCAGGCGCAGTTCGAGGCGCCCGAGCTCGCGCCCGCCCGCCAACACCGTCGCGGCGCCGGGGCGGGCCGGGTCGGGCACGCCGTGCACGTCCGCGTCCGCGCCGAGTCCGTAGGTGATGACCTTGCGCTCGAGGTGCGGGATCAGCGCGCGCACCTCGGGATCGTCCAGGCAGAGCACGCAGGCCCCGTAGAAGGGCACGCGCGCCAGGAAGGCGCGGAAGGCGGCGCGCAGGTCGTCCATCTCCGGATAGAAGTCGACGTGCTCGTGGTCGATGTTGGTGACCACCGCCACCGTCGGCACCAGGTGCAGGAAGGTCCCGTCGCTCTCGTCGGCCTCGGCCACGAGGTAGTCGCCGGCGCCCAGCACCGCGTTCGCGCCCGTCGCCAGCGCGCGCCCGCCCACCAGCACGGTGGGGTCCAGCCCGCCCGCGGCCAGGACCGCGGCCACCAGCGAGGTCGTCGTCGTCTTGCCGTGGGAGCCGGCCACGGCGATGCCGTACTTCAGGCGCATCAGCTCGGCGAGCATCTCCGCGCGCCGGATGACCGGGATGCCGAGCCGCCGTGCCTCGGTGACCTCGGGGTTGACGCGCGTGACCGCCGACGAGTGCACCAGGACGTCGGCACCCCGCACCTGATCCTCGCGGTGCCCAATCGCGATCGTCGCCCCTAGCCGCTCGAGACGCTCGGTCGCCTCCGAGGCGCGCAGGTCGCTGCCGCTGACGCGGAAGCCCAGGTTCAGCAGGATCTCGGCGATCCCGCTCATGCCGATGCCGCCGATGGCGACGAGGTGGACGTGTCGGGTGTTGCGGAACACGGCAGCTCCCTTACCGGCCGATCGTGGTGCAGGTCCCGGACTCGCCCGCGGGCAGCCGGCCCGCCAGGCGCATCAGGTCGGCGGCGATCTCCATCGCCGCGTCGGGTCGGGCGGCGGCGCGCGCGGCGGCCGCCATCGAGTGCAGCCGGTCGGGATCCCGTCGCAGGTCGTCCACGCACGCCGCCAGCGACTCCCCCGTGCAGAACTCGTCCAGCAGCAGCAGCGCCGCTCCGGCGTCCTCCCGCGACTTGGCGTTGCGCAGCTGGTGCTGGTCGGTGGCGTGCGGGTAGGGCACCAGGACCGACGCGCGGCCTGCGGCCGCCAGCTCGGCCAGGGTCATCGCGCCCGCGCGGCAGACCACCACATCGGCCCAGCGCAAGGCCGCGGGCATGTCCTCGATGTAGGGCGCGACGTGCGTCGAACCCAGGCGGCCGGCGCAGCCACGGGTCACCGCCTCGTGCTCCTCGGGTCCGGTCTGCGCCCACAGCGACAGGTCGGCGCGCAGCGCCCAGGGGCCGCGCGCCGCGTCGATCACGGCCCGGTTGAGCGTGCGGGCGCCGCGGCTGCCGCCGAAGACCAGCACGCG
>DYDD01000369.1:0-1426 GCA_020718045.1 Fibrobacter sp.
GGTCTGGCGGCGGGGCGGGGCACGGTCCTGCTGAGCCCGGCCTGCGCGAGCTTCGACATGTTCCGCGACTACCACCACCGCGGCGAGGCGTTCCAGGCCGCGGCGCTCGCCTGGCTGGCCGGTCGGCCGGACGCCGCGGGCGCCAGGGAGGGATCATGAACCGCCGCGTACGCCGGCTGCTGGGCTGGTTCGAGCAACTCGACGGCTGGCTGATGCTCACGGTGCTCGTGCTGGGGATCTTCGGCGTGGTGATGGTCTACAACGCCGGCTCGTTCACCTCGTCGTCCAGCACCCACTACCTGGTCCACCAGATCATCCGCTTCGGCCTCGGCCTCGGCGCGCTGTGGTTCCTGGCCGGACTGGACTACCAGACGCTGCGGCGGCCCTGGGTGAACTGGGGGCTGCTTGGTCTCGGCCTGGGACTGGTGCTGGTCACCGTCGTGCTGCGCAAGACCGGCCTCGTCGACGAGCGCGCCGGTGCCAGCCGCTGGCTCACGTTCCTGCCGGTCCAGCCCGTGGAGATCGTGAAGGTCGCGCTAGTGCTGTTCCTCGCGCAGCAGTGCGCCGGCGGCTTCGAGCGTCTGCGCCGCGACGACCGCCGCTTCTGGATCGCGCTGACCGTCCCCGCCGTCGCGATGATCGCTCTGGCCCTGCAGCCGAACTACGGCAACGCCGCGATGATGGGGCTGCTGACGCTGGTGCTGTTGACGCTCAGCGGCCTGCCGGCGCGGATCCTCGTCTGGCTGGGCGCCGCCGCGGCGGGGGTGTCGGCCCTGGGCTTCTTCACGATCGCCAAGATCAACCACCGGCTGGTGCTGTGGTGGTTGGCGATCAAGGACGGCACGATCGACCCCCGCGCCGACGACAAGCTCTACCAGGTCTACCAGTCGCTGCTGGGGCTGGGAGCCGGCGGCTGGCACGGCACGGGCATCGGGGCCAGCCAGCAGCGGTTCGCCTTCCTGCCGGACTCGCACACGGACTTCATCTTCTCGGTGGTGGGGGAGGAGCTGGGTCTGGTGGGCGGCCTGCTCACGCTTTTTCTGTTTGTGCTGCTGGGCTGGCGCGGTTATAACATCGCACGCAACGCTGGCGACGAATTCGGCTGCCTGGTCGCGGCCGGATTGACCACGATGCTGCTGGCGTACGCGGCCATCAACATCGGCATGGTCACCGCGGTGCTGCCCGTCATGGGGTTGCCGCTACCCTTCATCAGCTACGGCGGCTCCGCGCTGATCACGAACCTGGCGGCGGTGGGCATCCTGCTGAGCATCGACCGCCAGGGGCGCGCCCTGCGCGCCAGGAGGGTGCGGGTGATCGGACGCCCCTGAGGCGGCCCGGCCGGCCCTCGGAGGAGATTCATGGACCCGCGCCGCGACCCGCGCCGTGCCGAGGCGGACACTCCGGTCAGGGTCGCCCTGGCGGGCGG
>DYDD01000369.1:1444-1888 GCA_020718045.1 Fibrobacter sp.
CTACCCCGCTCTGGCCGTCGCCGAGGCGCTGCAGCGGCTCGAACCGCAGGCCCGGGTGCTCTACCTCGGCACCAGCCGGGGCCTGGAGTCGCGCCTCGTCCCCGCCGCCGGCCTGGACCTGCGTCACGTCGCGGCTTCCGGCTACCGCGGGCTCGGGCCCGTCGCCCGCCTGCGTTTCGCCGCCAATCTGGTCCTGGGCGTCCTGCAGAGCTGCGGTGCGTTGCGGCGCTTCCGTCCCGACGTCGTGCTGGGCAGCGGCGGTTTCGTCAGCCTGCCCGTCGGCCTGGCGGCGCGCCTGCTGGGCCGGCCGCTGGCCCTGCAGGAACAGAACGCCATCCCGGGCAGCGCCAACCGGCTGCTGGGCCGCTGGGCGCGGCGGGTCTACCTCGGCTTCCCGGAGGCGGCCGCGTTCTTCCCGGCCGGCCGCTGCCGCGACACGGGCAA
>DYDD01000091.1 GCA_020718045.1 Fibrobacter sp.
CGCGTGCCCGCCCTGGCGGGCGTGGACCTCGCCGTCCTGCCGCCCGAAGGCCTGATCCCCGACGCCGTCGCCGCGGATTCCGGAGGTGAGCGATGACGGACCTCGTGCTGACGACCTTCCTGAAGATGGCCTTCATCCTGGCGGTGATCATCGGGCTGGTGCCCGTGCTGATCTGGGCCGAGCGCAAGGGTTCGGCCTTCATCCAGGACCGCACGGGACCGAACCGGGCGGGCATCGCGGGCATCCGCCTCGCCGGCCTGATCCACCCCATCGCCGACGTCTTGAAGCTGCTGTTCAAGGAGGACGTACGGCCGGCCGGGGTCCACCGCGTCCTGTACGCGCTGGCGCCCTTCCTGGTCTTCTTCGTCTCCCTGCTGACCTACGCGGTGATCCCCTTCGGCGACTACCTGGAGGTCGGCGGCCGCCGGATTCCGCTGGTGGTGGCCGACCTCGACGTGGGCATCCTCTACGTGCTGGCCATCGCCAGCCTGGGCACCTACGGCATCGTCATGGGCGGCTGGGCCTCGAACAACAAGTACACCTTCCTGGGCGCGGTGCGCTCCACGTCGCAGATGATCAGCTACGAGATCAGCATGGGACTGGCGCTGATGGGTCTGCTGCTGGTCAGCCAGTCCCTGCGCCTGACCGATGTCGTGGCCGGGCAGGGCGTGCTGCTCTGGGGCTTCCTGCCGCGCTGGGGCGTGGTGATCCAGCCCCTGGGCGCGATCCTGTTCATGACCGCCGCCTTCGCCGAGACCAACCGCAACCCCTTCGACCTGCCCGAGGGCGAGTCGGAGCTGGTCTCCGGCTACCACCTCGAGTACAGCTCCATGAAGTTCGCCCTGTTCTTCATGGCCGAGTATACGAACCTGGTGGTGGCCTCGGCCCTGATCGCGACCCTCTATTTCGGCGGCTGGAACCTCCCCTGGCTGCCCCGCGCCGTCATCGAGGCCCGCGCCGGCGTCCTGCTGCCGCTGCTGCTGTCCGCCCACGTCGCGATCTGCGCCCTGGCCGCCGCGCTGTACCTGCGGCGGGCGTCGCGCGAGCGTGGGCGGTTCGGCGACGGGCGCGACCGCGAGCCCGGGCTGATGGCCGGCGTCTGCGTCCTGCTGGGCCAGGCGGGAATCGCCGCGCTCGCTCTGCGGCCCTGGGAGATCGGCCCCGCCGGCGCCTCGCTGCTGGCGACCGCGCTGCAGGTCGGCGCCTTCGTGGGCAAGGTCGTCTTCTTCTGCTGGTTCTTCATCTGGGTGCGCTGGACCCTGCCGCGCTTCCGGTACGACCAGCTCATGCACCTGGGCTGGAAGGTGATGCTGCCGCTGGCGCTGGCCAACCTGGTCGTCACCGCGGTGGTCGCGGCGTTTGTCTGAAGCCCGGCCCGCCGGGAGGGATAGGGAGAGCATGAACGGGAAAGTCCACGGCTACGGCGGCAGGATGACGCTCGGGGAGCGCCTGTACCTGGGCGAGATCCTCCGCGGGCTCGGCATCACCATCCGCCACGTGATCCGCAACCTGCTGCACACCGGGGAGATGCCCACCGTGCAGTATCCGGAGGAGCGCCGCGCCTACAGCGAGCGGTTCCGCGGGCGTCACCGGCTGATGAAGCGGGAGGACGGCACCCCGCGCTGCGTGGCCTGCATGATGTGCAGCACCGCCTGCCCCGCGGACTGCATCCACATCGTGGCCGAGGAGCACTCCGACCCCGCGATCGAGAAGGCGCCGGCCAGCTTCGAGATCGACCTGCTGCGGTGCGTCTACTGCGGACTCTGCGAGGAGGCGTGCCCCTGCGACGCCATCCGCATGGACACCGGCATCTACGACCTCGCGGCCGACCGCCGCGAGAAGTTCCTGGTGGACAAGGAATTCCTGCTGAACAACACGACGGACGGCACGCGCTGACGGCGCGGGGAGGCGACTGACGTGGAGACGTTCCTCTTCTACCTCTGCGGGGGGCTGATGCTGGGGGCGGCGGCGATGACCGTGGCGAGCCGCAGCGCCGTGGCGGCGGCCGTCTGGTTGGTGTTCAGCTTCGTCTGCGCCGCCGGCGTCTTCGCCCTGCTCGCAGCGCCTTTTTTGGCCATCCTGCAGATCCTGATCTATGCGGGCGCCATCATGGTGCTGTTCCTCTTCGTGATCATGATGCTGCAGGGGCCGGTCCTGCCGGCCGAAGTCGCCGGCCGCACCGTCGGGCGCAAGGCCCTGCTGGCCCTGCCCGCCGCCGCCATCGCGGTGATCCTGATCAGCTGGGCGGCGCGGGGGCGCGAGGCCTCCTTCGGCGCGACGCCGGTGACGGGCACCGCCGCAGCCGTGGCGGAACTGCTGCTGAACCGCTACCTGCTGGCCTTCGAGCTGATCTCGATCGTGCTGCTGGTGGCGATCGTGGGCGCGATGTCGCTGGGCCGCAACGAGGAGGGGCAGCCGTGACCGTGGGCCTGACGCACTACCTCGCGCTGGCGGCGGCGCTGTTCCTGGTCGGGATGGCCGGCGTCCTGATCCGCCGCAACAGCCTGATCGTGTTCATGAGCATCGAGATCATGCTGAGCGCCGCGAACATCGTGTTCGCCGCCTACTCGCGCCTGCACGGCGACCTGGCGGGGCACGTCTTCGTGCTGATGGTCTTCGCCGTCGCGGCCGCCGAGGCCGCCATCGGCCTGGCCATCCTGGTGGAGATCCACCGGCGGCGCCGGTCGGTGAACGTGGACGACCTCAACACGCTGATGGAGTGACGCCGTGGAAAGCCATGTCCTGGACACGTCGCTGAGGTGGATCGTCCTGGTGCCCCTGCTCGGGGCGGCCCTCAACGGGCTGCTGCTGCGCCGGATGCCGCGCCGGGCGGCCGGCCTGCTGGCCTGCGCGGCCGTGGGCGCCGCGTTCCTGCTCTCGGTCGCGGCCGTGGTGCGGCTGGCGGGGCTGGAGCCCCACCACCGGCTGCTGGCGGACTCGCTCGGCACCTGGCTCGACGTCGCCGGCGTGCGGGTCGAACTGGGCTTCGCCATGGACCAGCTGAGCGCGGTCATGGCCCTGGTGGTCACGGGCGTCGGCTTCCTGATCCACGTCTACTCCCTGGGCTACATGGCCCACGACCCCGGCTACAACCGCTTCTTCACCTACCTGAACCTGTTCATCTTCGCGATGATGATGCTGGTGCTGGGCGAGAACCTGGTCATGCTGTTCGTGGGCTGGGAGGGCGTGGGCCTCTGCTCCTACCTGCTGATCAGCTTCTGGTTCAACGAGGAGGCGAACGCCGCCGCCGGCAAGAAGGCCTTCATCGTCAACCGCATCGGCGATTTCGGTTTCCTGCTGGGGATGTTCGTCCTGGGCGCCGCCCTGCTGCCGCACCTCGGGGGCGGGGAGGGCGTCTTCTCCTTCCGCACCATCGCCGCCCACACGCACGAGCTCGTGCCCTGGGCGACCGCCATCGGCCTGCTGCTGTTCCTCGGGGCCGCCGGCAAGTCGGCCCAGATCCCGCTCTACGTCTGGCTGCCGGACGCGATGGCCGGCCCCACGCCCGTCTCGGCGCTGATCCACGCCGCGACGATGGTCACCGCCGGCGTCTACATGATCGCCCGCATGAACATGGTCTACGTGCTGAGCCCGGCGGCCATGACGGTCGTGGCGGTCGTCGGCGCCGTCACCGCCCTGTTCGCGGCGACCATCGCCCTGACCCAGAACGACATCAAGAAGGTGCTGGCCTACTCGACGGTCTCGCAGCTGGGCTACATGATGCTGGCCTGCGGGGTGGGCGCCTTCGCCGCCGGCATCTTCCACGTCATGACGCACGCCTTCTTCAAGGCCCTGCTCTTCCTGGGCGCCGGCTCGGTCATCCACGCCATGGGCGGCGAGCAGGACCTGCGCCTGATGGGCGGTCTGCGCCGCAAGCTGCCGGTGACCTGGCCGACCTTCCTGATCGGGACGGTCGCGCTGGCGGGCGTCTTCCCGTTCGCCGGCTTCTTCAGCAAGGACGAGATCCTCTGGAAGGCCTTCAGCGAGGGCAACCCCGGCCTGTGGCTGGTGGGCTTCCTGGGCGCGGGCCTGACGGCGTTCTACATGATGCGCCTGGTCGTGCTGACCTTCTTCGGCGACAACCGCGCCAGCGAGGAAGTGCGGCACCACGTCCACGAATCCCCGGCGACGATGACCGCCCCCCTGGCGATCCTGGCCGCCCTGTCGGTGGTCGGCGGTTGGCTGGGCTGGCCCCACTTCCTGGGCGGCGCCAACCGCTTCGAGCAGTGGCTGGCGCCGGTGTTCGCAGCCGGGGCGGGCGGGCACGGCGCCTCTGCACACGACGCCGTCACGCACGCCGCCGCCTCGACCGAATGGCTCCTGGCCGCGGCCTCCCTCTCGCTGGCCCTGCTCGGCCTGTACGCCGGGTATCGCGCCTACGCGGGCCGGGCGACGCTGGCCGGGAAGCTGCACGCCTTTGCCGGCGGCCGGCCCCACCGCGTGCTGCTGAACAAGTACTACGTGGACGAGGGCTACGAGGCGTCCCTGGTGCGGCCGGGCTACGCGCTGTCGGACCGCGTGCTCTTCCGCGCCGTGGACACCGGCCTGATCGACGGGCTGCTGGTCAACGGCTCCGCGCTGCTGGTCTCGATCACGAGCGCGCTGCTGCGCCTGTTCCAGAACGGCAAGCTGCGCTTCTACGCGTACGTCTTCGCGCTCGGCGCGGCGGCGTTCGTCCTGTACCTGGCACTGACGACCTAGGGGAGGGCCGGCCTTGGCTTTCATCACGGACCACATCCTGACCTGGGTCGCCTTCGCGCCCGCGCTCGGGGCCGTCCTGGTCCTCGCCGCGGGGCGGACGCCCGGCACGGCCAGGCGGCTCGCCCTGGGCGCGGCGCTGGTCGACTTCGTCCTCTCCCTGCACCTGCTGCGGTACTTCGAGACGGGCAACGGCGCCGACCAGTTCGTCGAGCACGCCCCCTGGCTCGCCGGCGGCAAGATCGCCTACAGCCTGGGCCTGGACGGGGTCTCGCTCTGGCTCGTCCTGCTGACGACCTTCCTGGGCCCCCTGGTGATCCTGAGCGCCTGGCGGGCGATCGCCGAGCGCGTGCGCGAGGCGATGGCCTTCCTGCTGCTGCTGCAGACCGCGATGATCGGCACCTTCCTGGCCCGCGACATGCTGCTGTTCTACGTGTTCTGGGAGGCGATGCTGATCCCGATGTACTTCCTGATCGGCATCTGGGGCGGGGAGCGGCGCGTCTACGCCGCGGTGAAGTTCTTCCTGTTCACGATGGTCGGCTCGGTCTTCATGCTGGTCGCCATCCTGTGGTGCTACCAGCAGGCGGGCAGCATGGCGTTGGCCGACTTCCTGCAACTGGAGCTGTCGCGCGGGCAGCAGTCGTGGCTGTTTGCCGCCTTCGCCCTGGCCTTCGCCATCAAGGTGCCCCTGTTCCCCTTCCACACCTGGCTGCCCGACGCCCACGTCGAGGCGCCGACCGCCGGCTCGGTCATCCTGGCGGGCATCCTGCTGAAGATGGGCACCTACGGCCTGCTGCGCTTCGCGATCCCGCTGTTCCCCGAGGCGGCCCTGGCGCTCGGCCCCTGGCTCGCCTGGCTGGCGGTGATCGGGATCGTCTACGGGGCCCTGGTGGCCATGGTCCAGCAGGATGTCAAGAAGCTGGTGGCCTACTCGAGCGTCAGCCACCTGGGCTTCGTGGTGCTGGGCCTGTTCAGCCTGACGACGACCGGCGCCGCGGGCGGCGTGGTCCAGATGCTGGCCCACGGCCTGTCGACCGGGGCGCTCTTCCTCCTGGTCGGCATCATCTACGAGCGGCGCCACACCCGGATGATCGCCGAGTTCGGCGGCCTCGCCCACGCGATGCCGCGCTTCGCCGCGGTCTTCCTGTTCGTGACCCTGGCCAGCATCGGCCTGCCCGGGCTCTGCGGCTTCACCGGCGAATTTCTGATCCTGTTCGGCACCTTCGGCAGCGGGCTGCTGCCCCACGCGCGCTTGCTCACGGCCCTGGCGGCCACCGGCGTCGTGCTGGGCGCCATCTACATGCTCTGGATGTACCAGCGCGTGTTCCTGGGCAAGCTCGGCGAGCGCAACCGGGGCCTGCCGGACCTCAGTCCGCGCGAGTGGGCCGTGCTGCTGCCCATCCTGGTCATGATCGTGGCGCTGGGCGTCCACCCCGCGCCGTTGCTGGAGAGGCTGGAGCCCTCGCTGGAGCGGATCCTGGCGCCCGTCGCCGCGCTCCGGCAGACCGAATCCACCTACGGGTTGGCTGCCGGGATGCCGGCCGACCGGCCCGCCGCGGCGGTCGCGGCTCTGAAGGGGGACCGATGAACGGCCCGACCCCGGTGACGCTCGGCGCTGAACTGCCCGTGCTGGCGCCCTACCTCGTGCTGGCCGTCGGCGGCCTGGCCGTGATGCTCGTGGACGCCTTCTCGGGCGGCCGGCGTCGCGACCACCTGTCGCTGCTGACCCTGCTGGTGCTGCTGGGCGCCGCGGCGGCCCAGGGCGCGGCGCCCGCCGAACCGCGCGGCGCGACCCTGCTGGGCGGCATGCTGGCGGCCGACCGCTTCAGCCGCTTCTTCAACCTGCTGACCGTGACGATCGCCATGCTCACGACGGTCTACGCGACCAGCATGTTCGAGCGCGACGGGCGCTACCGCGCCGACTTCTACCCCCTGACGCTGTTCGCCGCCCTGGGCATGATGCTGCTGGCCGCGGCGACCGACCTGCTGAGCCTGTTCCTGGCCGTCGAGACCATGAGCCTGGCCGTCTACGTCCTGGTCGCCGGCGAACGCGGCTCGCTGCGCAGCAGCGAGGCCGGGTTCAAGTACCTGATCCTGGGCGCGTTCGCCTCGGCCTTCCTGCTGATGGGCCTCGCGCTGCTGTACGGCCAGGCCGGGGCGACCGACTACGCCTCCGTCCACCGGGCGGTCCAGGCGGCGCCCGACGGCGGGATCCTGCTGCCGCTGGCCTGCGGCCTGGTGCTGGTGGCTCTGGGCTTCAAGGTGGCCATGGTGCCCTTCCACATGTGGACGCCGGACGTCTACGACGGCGCCCCCGCCTACGTGACCGGCCTGATGGCCACGGGCGTCAAGGCCGCGGCCTTCGCCGCGCTGCTGCGCGTGGTCTGGCTGCTGCCCCCGATCGCGGAGGCCTGGTTCCCGCTGCTGGCGGTGCTCACGGTGCTGACGATGACCTACGGCAACCTCGTGGCCCTGTCCCAGAACGGGTTGAAGCGGATGCTGGCCTACTCGAGCATCGCCCACGCCGGCTACCTGCTGCTGGGCGTGTTGGCGGTGCTCAATACCGGTCGCGACAGCGCCACGGCCGTGCAGGCCGCCGCGGTGCGCGACGCCGCCGGTGGCGCCATCCTGTTCTACTTGGTGGTCTACGCCCTGATGAACCTCGGCGCCTTCGGCGTGGTGGCCTGCCTCAGCCGCAGCCGCCGCGAGGAGGCCGACGCCATCGACGGCTACGCCGGCCTGTCCCGACGCCGCCCCTTCGTGGCCGCGACGCTGGCGGTGTTCATGTTCTCGCTCGCGGGGATCCCGCCCACCGCCGGCTTCGTGGGCAAGTTCTATATCTTCGACGCGGTGGTGAAGGCCGGCCTGGTGCCGCTGGCCGTCTGGGGCGTGATCAACTCGCTGCTGTCGGCGTACTACTACCTGCGCGTCATCGTGGTGATGTACATGAAGCCGGCCGAGGGCGAGGTGCACGACGGCCACAGCTGGGAGGCGGCCTTCACCTGCGGCGTGCTGGCGCTGCTGGTGCTGCTGCTCGGCGTGGTGCCCGGCTCGTTCTACGCGCTGGCGGCCCACACGTATCGTCAGATGATCTTCTAGCCGGCGGGCGACCGTCAGCGGAACGCGGGCAGCCCCGTGACGTCCGCGCCCACGATCAGCGTGTGGATGTCGTGCGTCCCCTCGTAGGTGTACACCGATTCGAGGTTCGTGAGGTGGCGGCCGATCGGGTGCTCGTCGGTGATCCCGGCGGCGCCCAGCACCTCGCGGGCCAGGCGGGCGGTCCGCAGCGCCGCGGCCACGTTGTGCCGCTTGGCCAGGGACACCAGCGCCACCTCGTCGACGCCGCGATCCTTGAGTCGGCCCAGCCGGTGCACGAGCGCCTGCGACGTCGTCACCTCCGTCAGCATCTCCACGAGCTTCTGCTGCACCAGTTGGAAGGCCGCGATCGGCCGGCCGAACTGCTCGCGCTCCAGCGCGTACTGCCGGGCGTGGTCGTAGCAGGCGGCCGCCGCGCCCGCCGCCCCCCAGGCGATGCCGTAGCGCGCCTGGTTCAGGCAGGACAGCGGCGCCACGAGCCCGGCGGCGCCTGGCAGGCGGCTGCTCTCGGGCAGGCGGACCTCGTCGAGGCTCAGCTCCCCGGTGTCGCTCGCGCGCAGGCTGAACTTGCCGTGCACCGGCTGCGCGGTGAAACCCGGCGTGCCGCGCTCGACCAGGAATCCTAGCACGCGCTCGGGTCCGCGGGCCCAGACCACGGCCACGTCGGCGAGATCGGCGTTGGTGATCCACATCTTGGACCCGGTCAGCACCCAGCCGTCGCCGTCGCGCTCGGCGCGGGTCTCCATCCCGCCGGGGTCGCTGCCGTGCCCGGCCTCGGTCAGCCCGAAGCAGCCGATCCGGCGGCCGGCCGCCAGCTCGGGCAGCCAGCGGCGCTGCTGGGCCTCGTCGCCGTAGGTGGCGATGGGCCACATCACGAGGCTGCCCTGCACCGAGGCGAAGCTGCGCAGGCCGCTGTCGCCGCGCTCGAGTTCCTGGCAGACCAGCCCGTACACCGTCGGGGAGAGGCCGGGGCAGCCGGGCCCTTTCACCGAGGTGCCGAGCAGGCCGAGCGCGCCCATCTCCGGCGCCAGTTCCAGCGGGAACGTCCCGGCGCGATGGTGCTCCCTGACCAGCGGCAGGAATCGCCGCTTGACGAAGCTCCGGCAGAGGTCCCGCGCCGCCCGCTCCTCGTCGCCCAGCTCCTCTTCCAACCGGTAGTAGTCGACGCCCTCGTAAGGTCTCACGTCCGCCCCTCGGGTTCGTGTTCGTAGCCTTGAGGATAGCATCACCCGGTTCGTCTGCAAGCACCGGTGCGGAAGCACTGCTTGACCAAGCGTCGAAACTTGTCTAAAAACGGGTGGTTCCGGCGCCGGAAGCCGGGCGGGGAGGACGGGCCGTCGATGAGGAGACTCTGGAAGTGGGTGCGCGCCTGCGCCGCGGCCGTGCTGTGGTCGGGGGTGTTGGCCGGCCTGGTGGGCTTCGCGGAGGGTGTCAGCCAGTGGTCCCGCTTCGGCGGCTGGACCGCGGGCGGCGGCGAGTCCGGCTTCGTCCGCAGCGTCGCCCCGTCGGTCACGCTCTACAGCTGGTTCGCGATGGCGTGCGCGGCCCTGATGTTCGGCCCCTATGCCCTGGCCGTGCGGCGGCGCCCGTCGGCGCGCCTGCGCGCCTACGCCCTGACCACCGCGACGGCGGTCGCCTCGCTCGTCTTCTTCTACGCCGGCTATGCGGGCCGCGAACACCTGTGGCCGCAGTGGTGGGCGGCTCACGAGCTGCGCGAGGCGTTCGTCCTGCAGGTGGGTTGCTTCCTGGCGCTGGCCATCCTGCTGGTGCGTCCGCTGACGACGTTGGCGGGTTCCCTGGTGCTGACGCCGCGACGCAATCTCTTCCTGACCGTGATCTTCCTGCTGGTGTTCACCAGCCTCTGGCCCGACTGGCGGGACGAGGGGCGCGAGGCGCGTTGCGGCGGCCTGGAGAGGGCGTCGGCGCCGCCGTCCGGCCCCAACGTCGTGCTGGTGACCATCGACGCCTGGCGCCGCGACCACCTGGGCGCGCTCGGCGGGCGCGACGACCTCACGCCGGAGCTGGACCGGCTCGCGGGTGAAGGCCTGCTCTACCCCGACAGCTGGTCGAGCAGCTGTTGGACCCTGCCGGGGATGGGCACCCTGATGACGGGGCGCTCCCCGCGGGAGCTGGGAATCGAGCGCAAACGACCTCTGCCCCGGGGCGCGCCGCTGCTGGCGGAAATCGCCTGGTCGCAGGGTTGGCACACGGCCGCCTTCGCGACCAATCCCTACCTGACCGGCGCCTACGGTTTCGACCGCGGCTTCGCCGAGTACGAGCACGCCATGGTCCTGGAGCCGCTCCAGCCGGCGTCGCGCTCGGTGCTGGCGCGGGAGCTGACCTATTGGGTCGACCGCTTCGCCGAACTCGACAAGTCGGAGTTCGTGGTCGCCAAGGCGCTGCGCTGGTTGCCATCGCGCCCCGCGGACCGGCCGTTCCTGCTCTGGCTGCACCTGCTGGACCCGCACCTGCCCTACACCGTCCGGCGTCTGCCGGGAGACGGGCCGCCGCCGGCGCTGCCGAGCCATCCCCTGTTGGACGACCACGGGCTGTCTCCACACCTGCTCACCGACGTGCGCGACGGCATCGCCGACATACCGCCCGACGTGCGCGCGGCCATCGCGTCGCTCTACGCCGGGGAAGTCCGCTACACCGATCACCACCTCGCGCATCTGTTCGCGGCGCTGCGCGCGGCGGGACTCTGGGATTCGACGCTGATCGTGGTGACGGCCGACCACGGCGAGGAGCTGTTCGACCACGGCGGCTTCGAGCACGGGCACAGCCTCCTGCCCGAGGTGAGCGCCGTGCCGCTGATCGTCAAGCTCCCGGCCGGCGGTGCCGCCGGCCGGCGCCTGGAGGGCGACCGTTCCAGTGCTGACCTGCTGCCGACGCTGTGCGCCACGCTGGGCTGGCCGGCGCCGGACGGTCTGGGGGGTCGCACCGATCTGTGGCCCGTCGGCGCCGACGCGACGTCGCCGGTCTGGACGGGGGCGACCTCGCCGGCGGTTCTGGAGAACACTCTTTACGGGCCGCCCAGCACGGCGGTGCGGGCGTGGCCCCATTTCGCGGTCCTGTCGCCGGACGCCGCAACGGCGTGGTACGACCTCGGCGCCGATCCGGGCGCCGG
>DYDD01000092.1 GCA_020718045.1 Fibrobacter sp.
ACGCCGACGGCCGGGTCGACCTGCCGCTCGGCGACTTGACCGCCGGCAGCCTGCTGGTCACCGTCACCCAGCACAACCGACTGCCCTACAAGAGCACCGTGACGGTGGGCGCCTCCGTCGACCTGGTCGGCCTCGGCTCCTTCGCCGTCGACGACGCCGCCGGCAACGGCGACGGCCTGGCCGGTCCCGGCGAGACCGTGGACCTGGCCGCCGTGCTGCATAATTTCGGCACGAGCACCGCGACGGGCGTCACGGCCGTGCTGACCTCCGACGACCCGTGGGCGAGCGTGGTGTCCGGATCCGCGTTGTTCGGCGCGATCGCCGCCGGCGCCGACGCGGCGGGCGACCTCCCGTTCACCGTATCCCTGGCGCCGGGCGCCCCCGCCGCCCACAAGTGCCAGTTCGACCTCGCGGTCACCAGCGGCGCGACGACCTGGACCTCCCTGCTCGAGCTGGAGATCAACGCCGGCGCCTTCACCTACGTCAGCTTCGTCTACGGCGGCCCCGGCGGCAGCCTGGACCCGGGAGAGACCGGCAGCCTGACCGTCACGCTGCGCAACACCGGCAACGTCGGCGTCACCACCGCCGCGGCGACCCTGCTCTCGAACAGCCCCTGGGTGGACGTCACCGACGACCTGGGCGCCTACGGCCCGCTGGCCGTCAACGCCACCGGCAGCAACGCCGGCAACACGTTCGCCGTGTCGGTGACCGCCGACTGCTTCCGCGGCCACCTCGCCACGTTCCAGGTCGCGCTGCTGACGGCGACCGGGGCGCGAGACACCCTCGAATTCACGGCGCCGGTCGGCACCGCGACCGCCAACCAGCCGCTCGGCCCCGACGCCCACGGCTACTACGCCTTCGACAACACCGACACCGCCTACCCCTACCACCCGACCTACAGCTGGATCGAGATCGACCCGGCCCTGAGCGGCCCGGGCACGGCGATCCCCCTGACGGACTTCGGCTGGGAGCAGGACGACACCGAGATCCTGACCCTGCCGTTCCCGTTCACCTACTACGGCGAGTCGTTCGACAAGATCTCCGTCTGCTCGAACGGCTGGATCGCGATGGGCGCGACGTCCCTGCGCAACTACCGCAACTGGACGCTGCCCTGCGCCGGCTCGCCGGACGCGATGATCTGCGCCTTCTGGGACAACCTGTACGTGGAGTCCGGCATCGGCGGCGTGTACTGGTGGCACGACACGGCCAACCACCGCCTGGTCGTCGAGTGGAGCCGCCTGCGCAACGACAGCGGCGGCGGCAACGAGACCTTCGAGGTCATCCTCTACGACCCGGCCTTCCACGACACCGATACCGGCGACGGGATCATCGAGGTGCAGTACAACGCCGTGTCGCAGGTCGACTTCACCAACGGCTACGCCACGGCGGGCCTGCAGAACCTGGACCACACCGGCGGCCTGCTCTACACCTACTGGAACGCCTACCCCGCCGCCGCGGCGAGCCTGACCACCGGGCGGGCGATCCGCTACGAGGCCCTCGCGGTGCTGCCGTCGGGCATGCTCCAGGGCACGGTCACCAACGCCTCGGCGGGCGGCGCGCCCGCCAAGGACGTGCAGGTCACCGTCCTGGACAACGGCCGCGCCTTCACCTCCTCGGTCCTCGGCTCCTACCTGGGCTCGGTGCCGGTCGGCACGTACGACATCGTGGCTTCGCACCCCAGCTTCGCGCCGGACACGACCCGCAACGTCGTGATCATCGAGGACCAGACCACCACGGTCGACTTCTCGCTGGTCGACGTGGCCGGCCCCGTCTTCACGAACACGACGGTCCTGACCGGCACCACCGACACGGCCGGCCCCTACGTCGTCGAGACCGAGGTCTACGACCACAGCGGCCTGGACGAGCTGCACTGCTGGTACCTGACCAGCGCGGGCGGCGGCCTGCAGGAACTGCCCCTGACGCTGATCGACCCCGCGACGGGCCGCTACCGGGGCGAGATCCCCGGCCAGCCCCTGGGCACCCGCGTCCGCTACTGGTTCTCGGCCCTGGACGCGCTCGGCTTCGGGGGCACCGAACCCGCGGGCGCACCCGCCGCCGCCACCAGCTTCTGGGTCGAGAACACCCGGATCACAACCTCGGACATGGAGTCCGCCGGCAGCTGGTCCGCGGGCATGGCCGGCGACACCGCCACCGCCGGCATCTGGACGCGGGTCGACCCGAACGGCATCTACATCAACGATTCGCCCGTCACGCCCGAGGACGACCACACCGCCGCGGGCACGATGTGCTGGATCACCGGCCAGGACCCCGTGGGCGGCGCCCAGGGCGGCGCCGACGTGGACGGCGGCGCGACCACGCTGCTGAGCCCCGTCTACAACCTGACCGGCTGGAACGACGTCACAGTCACCTACTTCCGCTGGTACACGAACGAGACCGGCCTGAACCCCAACTCGGACACCTGGACCGTGCAGGCGACCGACGACGGCACGACCTGGGTGGACCTCGAGAACACCATGGCCAGCGACCGCACCTGGTTGGAGGTCTCGGTGCCGCTGACCGGTCTGATCGACATGACCGCCAACGTGCGCTTCCGCTTCATCGCCTCGGACTTCGGCAGCGGTTCGGTGATCGAGGCGGGCGTCGACGACTTCTCCCTCAACGGCCACCAGGGCACGGTCGACGAGCTGGCCCCGACGGTCACGGTCACCGCGCCCCTGCCGGGCTCGGTCCACAACGACGGGCAGCCCTTCGCGGTCACCTGGACGCCCTACGACGAAACGGGCCTGTACGCCACCGTCGTGCTCTACTCGGCCGACGGCGGCACAACCTGGCCCTACATACTGGGGGCCGGCGGGCTGACCTCGCCGCTCTGGCCGGTCTGGTCCTCGGTGCCGGCCAGCGACCAGGCCCTGGTCAAGGTCGTCTGCTTCGACACCACGCTCAACAGCGGCCAGGACGCCATGAACGGCACCTTCGTGCTGTCCTTCCCGACCGGCGCCGACGACGGCGACCTGCCGTCGCGGCTGATCATGGACCAGAACCGTCCCAACCCGTTCAACCCGTCGACCGAGATCCGCTTCTCGGTGCCGCGCCGGACCGCGGTCAGCCTCAAGATCTACGACCTGGCCGGCCGCGTCGTGCGCACGCTGGTCGCGGGCGAACTGGAGGGCGGCGAGCACGCGGCCGTCTGGCGCGGCGACGACGATGCGGGCGCGCGTGCGTCCTCCGGCCTGTACGTCTACAGGCTGACGGCGGACGGGGCGACGGTGGCGCGCAAGATGATGCTTTTGAAGTGATTCGACCGACTTCGGCTCGACGCCGAGATGTTCGCTTGACTTGCGGCGCGGCGGATGGCCACCTTCGGCCTTCCGCCGCGCCTTTGCGAAGCCGACCGGCGCGGGACCCGCGACCGGGCTGTTCGCCAGCCAGCGAAGGAGTGCAGATGAAGTTGCTGATCGCGGCCGCGCTGGCGGCCCTGGCCCTGTTCGCCGGCTGCTCCCAGGACGAGGTGCGCGCCGTCCGTGCGGCGGCCGTTGTCGCTGACGATGGCATCGCCGCGGCCGAAGGTGTTTTCCAGGGCGAACTCGTCTTCTGCCGGCGGATCGGGACCAAGAGCGGCAAGCGCCTCGACATCGGCGACCGCTTCGTCGCCAGCGACGAAGAGCGCGACCGCAACATCCACGCCTTCGCCGACCTGCGCAACCTCCCGTCGGGCGTCCACCAGGTCCACGTCGTCTGGCTGAAGCCCGACGGCGAGGAACTCTTCCGCAAGTACGCCGAGGTGTCCGTGGCGCCCGCCGATTCCGGCCGCTGGCGCACGCAGCTCGTCTGGAAGGACGGCAACAACCTGCGCTTCGCCGAAACGGAAGAAGCCGTCGTCGGCCCCGCTCCCGACGTGACCGTCGCCTCCCGGCTGAACGTGGCGCCCGACCGCAAGCGCGAATCCGGTGACTATGCGGTCAAAGTGTACTGGAACCGTGAGTTGCTGCTGGAGAAGGTGTTCCGATACGAATCGGGAATTTGATGCCCCGGTGACGGAATTTTGAGCTTTACATAGCACCCCGTCCGGGGTATCATCCGTATTCGAGACCGCAGAGAGCGAATTCGGCTGTACCATGATCTACCGGCCCATCCCCAGACGCGGCGGCCCTGCGGCCGACCGCCCCTTGTTGCAGTGCGGTGGATCACCGTCGATGCGTTGCATCCCGTTCTCCACATCCAGCCAAGGCGGTCACCCGATGACTCGAGGCTCGCGGCTCGCTCTGCCCGGCTTGCTCGTCCTGATCGCGGTTCTCGGCGCGGCGGCGCCGGCCCTCGCCAGCGTCGTCATCAACGAGATCATGTACAATTCCTCCTTCGCACCCGACGTCGAGTACGTCGAGCTGACCAACACCGGCCCGGCGGTCGTCAACCTCGGCGACTGGTACCTGCTCGATTCCGACCTCAGCCACCCGAAGTGCTACCTCACGGGCACGCTCGCCGCCGGCCAGTACCTGGTCGTGGCCGCCGACGTGACGATCTTCGCGGCGCAGTTCCCCGGCGTGAGCAACCTCAATCCGCTCGGCTTCGACCCGTCCGGAGCGGGCTTCGGCCTCGGCAACACCAGCGACACGGTCAACCTCTTCGACGACGACGACCTGCTGGTGGACACCGTCACCTACCAGGACCGCGGCGATTGGCCCACCTCCGCCGACGGGACAGGCCCCTCGCTCGAGCTGGTCAATCCCTTCCTGGACAACTCACTGCCGTCGAGCTGGGACCCCAGCGTGCCCGTCGGCGGCACCCCCGGCGTGCTCAACAGCGCCTATGCGGCCAACGCCGCCCCCATCTGCCGCGACGGGCAGCGCGACCCCGACCTGCCCACCGCAGCGGACGCGGTCACCATCACCGTCACCGCCCTGGACGCCGAGGCTTTGGCCGGCGTGGCGCTCTGGGTGAGCACGGGCGCCGCCTACGCCGCGACGCCGATGGCGGACGACGGCCTGCACGGCGACGGCGCCGCCGCCGACGGCGTCTTCGGCGCGACGATCCCCGCCCAGGCCCTCGGCACGCTCGTGAAGTACTACGCCGAGGCCACCGACGCCGTCGGCCAGACCGACACCTGGCCGGCCACCGCACCCGCGGACTACCGCGCCTACACGGTGGGGTACATACCGCCGCGCCTGGTCGTCAACGAGATCGTGGCCAGCAACGTCGCCGGCCCGGTCGACGAGATGGGCGAGCACGAGGACTGGATCGAGATCCACAATCCCGGCATCGCAGCCGTCGATCTCGGCGGCATGTACTTGACCGACGACTTCGGCAACCGGAACAAGTGGGAGATCCCGGCCGGGCAGACGATCCCGGCGGGCGGCTACCTGCTGTTCTGGGCCGACGAGCAGACCGAGCAGGGACCGCGCCACGCCGCGGTCAAGCTGTCGGCCGGCGGCGAGGAAGTCGCGATCTGCGGCGCCCGCGACCTGGGCAACACCCGAATCCACGGCTTCAAGTTCGGACCGGTCGCCGCCGACGTGTCGATCGGCTACCACCCGCTGAACCTCCAGCCGCTCCCGGCCGGCGTTTTCAACGCGCCCGAGTACCTGGCGACGCCGACGCCCGCTGCCAGCAACGACGGCGCCACCCTGTACTCGATGGTCTGCATCAACGAGTTCCACACCACCAGCGCCGGCGGCGGCGTCGACGACTGGGTGGAGCTGTACAACCGCGGCGACTCCCCGCTCGACATCGGCGGCTTCTTCATCTCCGACAACCGCGCCGACAACCTGAAGTACCAGATCCCCGCCGGCACGATCCTGGGCGCCGACCAGTTCATCAGCGTGGACGAGACGGTCCTGGGCTTCGGCTTCAGCTCGCTGGGCGAAGTCATCGTGCTGACCGCACCCGACAGCACCAGCGGCCTCGACTTCTACGACTACACCGCCCAGACGCCCGACGTCAGCGAGGGCCGCTTCACGGACGGCGCCGTGCCGTGGATACGCTTCACCACACCGACCCGCGGCTTGGCGAACACCGCCCCGACGGCCGTCGGCGACGGTGGCGCGGCGCCCGCGGCCCGCTCCCTGACCGCCCTGCTGGTGGCGCCGAACCCCTTCAACCCCCGCACGGAGATCCGCTTCGCGCTGGGGTCGCAGCAGGTCGTGACCGCGGCCGTCTACGACGCGGCCGGTCGGCTGGTGCGGACACTGCACCGCGGGCCGCTGGCCGCCGGCCCCGCGGTCCTGGTCTGGAACGGCGACGACGACCACGGCGCCCGGGCGGCCAGCGGCGTCTACTTCGCCCGCGTTTTCACGGAATCTTCGCAGGAAATTAGCAAGATGCTCCTGATGAAGTGATAGCATTGTTCCCGGGCCGGGTTCGCGGGAACCCGGCCCACCACCGTCCGCCCGCCCGCCGCAGGCGGTCACACCGTCAGAAGAAGAAGGAGTACAACATGCGCAAGGCTACCTTCCTGGCCCTCGCCCTGACGCTCGTCGCAGGCGCGGCGTTCGCGGCCAACGAGTTGATCGTCACCGAGATCATGTACAACTCGATTGAGGCCACCGACGTGGAGTGGATCGAGCTGTACAACAATTCGAGCGCCACCCTCGACTTGACCGGCTGGTACGTCCTGGACGACGACCTGGGCCACACGCCGGCGGCGCTGTCCGGCACGATGGCTCCCGGCGAGGTCAAAGTGGTGGTCGGCACGATGGCGACGTTCACCGCGAAGTACCCGGCCGTGACGAACTACTTCCCCGCCACCTTCCAGCCCGGCTTCTCGTTCAACAACAGCGGCGACCAGATCAACATCTTCGACGCCGCCGCCCAGCCGGTCTACGCGCTGATCTTCGACGACACCGCCCCCTGGCCGACCGGCGCCGACGGCTCCGGCCCGTCGCTGCTGCTTCTGAGCAACAACTGCGCGAACTTCAACGACGCCGCCTGCTGGACGGTGGGCATCACCGACGGCACCCCGGGCGTGCTGACCCAGACGGTCGGCAACGAGGATCTGTCCTGGGGCCTCGTGAAGGGCCTGTACCGTTAATCCCGGCGCCGGACGGGGATGAAACAGGGGGAGCGCCCGCGCGCTCCCCCTTTTCCATGCCCGTCACCGCAGCGGCGCCCGACCCTCAGGGCAGCCTGAACTCGTAGAAGGTCTCGGCGCTGTCGCTGACGATGTAGATGTGCCCGCTTACCGGATCGATCCCCACGCCCTCGGCCTTCTCCACGTCGATGCCGTAGGTGTGCAGCGGCGTGCCCGACAGGTCGGTGCGGTAGACCTCCGCGCTCTCGTCGCTGACCAGCAGCAGTTCGCCGGCCGCGGCGTCCCAGGCCACGCCGGACAGGTCGGCCGCGTAGTCGACCTCGCGCGAGGACTGCAGGACACCCGCGAGCGAGACCGCGGCCAGGACCGGCGGGCCCTTCTCCTTCACGATGTAGAATCGGCCCGTGACGGGGCTGAAGGTTAGGCCTTCGAGACCGCTGTTGGCGTCCCCCTCAAGCCCCGCCACGGACACACGTCCCAGTTCGTTGCCTGCGTCGTCCAGGTGGACGATCTCCCGCGAGCCCTCCTCCGCCACGTAGAGCGACCCGTCCGCGGGGTCCTGCCAGACCCCCTCGGGATCGGCGCCCACGTAGGACAGGGTCTGCACGACGATGCCGTCGGACAGGCGCAGGCGGTAGACCCGGTGCGTCGCATCGCTGACCGTCCACCAGTGGACGCCGTCGCGGTCGAGGCAGAAGTCCGACGGCTCCGCCACCGCGATGGGCACGGCGCGCACCAGGGCCAGGTCGCCGTCCTGCGGCGGCGTCGGCGGCGCCGACTCGTGATCGCAACCGGACACGATACCGATCACGACCGCGAGCAGCGCCGGCGACGTCGACAGACGCCTGCGACGCGGCGTGGTCACTGGCCCGGCGTTCCGTTCGAGGCGCCGGGCGTAGGCGTCGTGAACGTCGTCCAGGTTTCACCGCCATCGGTGACGCGGCCCTCTGAAACATCGGGCGTCTGGGGGCCGAAGGTCCGCGTATCGATCGGATCCAGCTCTGCGGTGTAGAGCCCGATCGCCTCGCCGCTGCTGCTGAGCTTGGGCACGATGTGCGTCGCGCCCTCCTCCGGCTCGTTGTCGGCCCAGAGGATCAGGAAGCCGCCGGCCGGCACCGTGGTGGCCGCGGCGTCCGTGGTCGGGATCAGGTACTTCGTGGGCTGGCCGAGGTCGTCGGTGACGTACATGCCGCCGAGGTCGACGGCCGTGGCGCCCACATTGTAGATCTCGATCCAGTCCTCGAAGTCGCCGAAGGGGTCGGTGTTGCCGGAATCGTTGCTGGCCAGGTACTCGTTGATGAACAGCTCCGGGACCGCCCCGCCGCCCGCCACCGTGTAGGTGAGGTTCGTCGCGGGTGCGCCGGCCGGGAGCAGCGTGACGTTGTCCTCGTCGTCGACGGCGCGCAGGTAGTAGGTCACCACCGCGCCGGCCGACTGCGCGGGAATAACGGCGCTCCAGACGCTTCTGGGCAAGCTCATGGCGACCTCGGTGAAGACACCGCCGTCGACCGCGTAGAACAGCGCCACCGCGGCTACGGTGCCATCGTCGGTCACGTCAGCGGTCACCAGGACGGCCTGGCCCGCCGCCGGCGCCACGGGATCGAGCACGGGCGTGGCGATGACCGGGTCGGTGTTCTGGCCGCCGCCGGCGTTGCTGGCCCCCGGGGTCGGTGCGCTGAACAGGGCCCAGGAGTCGCCACCGTCGGTCGTGCGCCCGTAGGAGACGTCCGAGGACTGGGCGCCGTAGGTGAACTCCGCCACGGCGTCGCCGTTGGGTTCATAGATGCCGATGTCCTCGCCGCCGGCGCTCAGGTTGAAGCTGGCGTGCAGCGGGCCCTGGTCGGTCTGGCTGTCGCACCAGATCATCAGGAAGCCGCCGGGCTGGATGGTGGTGACCGTCGGGGAGCCGGCCTCGATCATGAACTTCTGGTGGTCGCCCAGGTTGTCGGTCACGGTGTAGCCTGCGAGGTCGATCGCGGCGTCGCCGCGGTTGTACAGTTCGATCCAGTCGTCGAAGTCGCCGTGCTCGTCCATGCCCTGCGTGGCGTTGCTGGCTATGAACTCGTTGACGACCAGGTCGCCGCCGCCTGGAGGCGGCGGGGGGGTCGCCTGGTCCATGTCGCAGCCGCAGGCGACCAGCGCCAGCAGCACCGTCAGCGCGATCGCGGCGCACTTGGATGCCTTCATGTCGTCCTCCTGTCTCGTTTCCGCCCCGGGCGGCCTAGAACATGATCAGCACGCGGCACTGGTAGAACCGGAAATCGTCGTCGCCGACCAGCGCGCCCTTGGCGTTCGCGTCGGCGTCGTTGTCGACCAGGACCAGGCTGTTGTAGAAGCGGATGTTCGCGTTGGCGTGCCAGTTCACGCCCAGCGTGAGGGCGGTCGACTCGCCGCCGTGCACGTCGGCGTCGCTCATGTCGACGGCGCTGTAGCGGACCAGGGTCTCCACGGCGCCGCGGCGGCCCTGCGGGACGAGGCGCCCGAACTCGGCGTCCTTCCACTCGTAGGGGTGGCTGTCGTCGGTCAGGAAGTACGAGGCGCTGGCGTACCAGCCGCCGAAGTCCAGGTCGTCCAGCGCGCCGGCGCGGTCCACGTTCACGTCGATGACCTCGCCCTGCAGGCGCAGGCGCCCGTCCACGAACGCGGCCTCGCCGCCCAGCAGGTCGTAGCCGTCGACGCTGCTGATGTTGTCCGTGTCGACGTACTTGTAGTTGTTGACGTGGTACTCGTTGCGCGTGCGGAAGCGCAGGCGGCCGGAGTCGAACTGCGGCTGGCGGCGCGAGGCGGCGACGCCCAGGTGCAGGACCGTGTCCTCGTCGCGCAGGAAGTTGGCGTTGAGCCGGCCGGTGACGTTCCAGGCCATGTCGTCGGCCTCGGTCTCGTACTCGGTCACGTCCGGGCCGAACACGCCCATCGCGACGCGGTAGCAGGGGGCGAAGCGGGCGACCTCGATCCCCATCTTGCGGCCGGGCACGAAGCCGTCGGTGGCCTGGCTGCGCTCCTGGAACTGGATGTTGCGGCTGGAGGTGTTCTCCTCCAGGCCGAAGGGCTCGCGGAAGTTGCCCACCCGCACGTAGCCCTGGCGGTCGAAGAGGTTGTCGTAGCGCAGGTAGGTGTCCTTCATGCCGACGATCTCCTCGGCGAAGTCGACGTCCCACTCCGCGTACCAGTCGCCCCATAGGATGGCCTTGAACGACAGGCGCGCCCGGCGCAGTTGGACGCCGTCGCCCAGGGGGTTCTTGTCCTCGATGAAAAAAGCGCCGTCCAGGTTGATCCGGCCGTCCAGCCACCACTTGAACTGGCCGTCGTCGGAACCGAAGACCAGATACCCGTCCTCGCTCGACGCGTGCAGGGGCGTCGCGGCGCCGGCCGTGCCGGCCGCGATCGTGGCCAGCAGCAGCGCCGTCGCGACCCACAGCAGTTGATTCCCTCGAGGTTTCATGCTCGATCCTCCTTGTGCGGGGTCTTGGCGCTTCCGGGCGACGCCGGCTTCGTCAGGTTGCGGAAGAAGACGAGGTACGCCGCGGCCAGCAGCAGCCCGGCGACGAGCGGCACGGCGCCGCGGCGCGACCGCTCGGCCGCGAGGCCCAGGCGCGCGCGGCCGCCCGGCCGCAGGGGGGCGGCCGTCAGGGCCGCCGTGTCGCGGCCGTCCCGCTGCCCGACGGCGTAGGGCGGCTCGGGCGAGTCCTGCGGCTTGAACGCCGGCTCGGTGCCGGTGACGCGCTTGATACGGTACTCGGGCGGGAGCGCCAGGACCAGGCGGTAGACGCCGATCGCCAGCCCGGAATCGTTCACGAAGGTGCGGGTCAGGTCGTAGGCCCCGAAGGGCCCCCGCGCCTGCGGCCAATCCACGCAGCGGGCGAGGCGACACCGCACCGTCACGGTGTCGCCGGCCGCTGCGGCGTCGCCCGTGCGCAGGGCCAGCAGGCGTCGCCCGGACGCGACGCGC
>DYDD01000093.1 GCA_020718045.1 Fibrobacter sp.
GCGCTGGGCGGTCGAGGGCCGGGCCGACGGTCCGCGCGGCTGGGTGGATCTCGACGATCCGGCCGCCGTCGCGGACCACCGCCGCCAGACGAAGGACGTCGCCCGGCGGCTCCCGCGCGTCGTGTACCGCCTGACGGCGCCGCACCTCGCTTTTTCCGCGTCACGGGCGCCGGCCCGTGCTTCCCGGCTCGACGACGCACTGGCCGGCGCCGCGCGCACCCTCGGTCTGGCCGACGGCTCCTGGCGCGCCTCGCCGCCGCAGGCGCTGCGCAAGGGCAAGCTCATCCTGACGCTGCACGCGGGCGACGGCCGCGGCTGGATCGTGAAGGTCCCCCTGCGCGACGACGTCGCCGCGGCGATGCGGCACGGCCAGGGCGTCCTGGTCTCCCTGCTGGAGAACCTGCCCGCGGACGACCGGCTGCGGCGTCTGCTGCCGGCGCAGGCCCTGGAGGTGGAGCATCGCGGTCTGCGGCTGCATCTCGAGAGCCTCTGCGATGGCCGCCCCTGGGCCGCGGCGCGCCCCGCTCCCGGGCTCCTGCGCGCCGGCATCGTCGAGGTGATGGCGGATCTGACGGCCCTGGATCCCGCGACCTGCGGCCTGGACGACCGCCACGACAGCCTGACGCGCGCCCTGGACGACCTCGCCGGTCTCCTCGAACCCGCGGAATCGGAGACACTGCGACGCGCGAAAGCGTTGCTCGACGACGGACGCGCCCCGCGGCTCCACCTGCGCAAGGGCGACCTCTCGCTCAGCAACGTGTTCCTGGATGGCGGCCGGATCTCTGGCCTGATCGACTGGGACGAGACGGGCGTGACGCGCCATCCCCTGGCACCGCTCGGCGACCTGCTCTTTTCGTGGCTCTGGCAGTTGGAAGGCTGGTCGCGCGCGCGGAGCCTGGCGACACTCGCCGGCGGCCAGTTCGTCGACCTGCCGCCGACGCTGGACGTCCCGGGATTGCTGGCGGCGCTCGACTGCGGCCCGGACGACCTCGCGCGCGGCGCGCTGGCTTCCTGGCTTGAGCACGCCTACCACGAACTGCAGCACCCGGTGTTCCGCTGCCGCGAGGACCGCGTCGACGCGCTGCTGGTGCAGCCGTGCCGGGCGCTCGGACCCGTGCTGGCGGGACGGGTCGGGAACTAGCGCGCGGCAGCTGCCGCGGCGTAGACCTCGAGGTAGTCGTCGACCATGCGGGCGAGCGTGTAACGTTCCCGCTGCTCACGGGCGGCGGCCTCGCCCAGCCGGCGGCCGAGTTCGGGATCGCCGGCCAGTCGCGCCAGCGCGTCGGCCAGCCCGGCGGCGTCCCCCACCTCGACCAGCAAACCGGTCTGCTCCTGCCTCAGCACCTCCGCGAGACCCCCGACGCGCGACGCGATCACCGGGACGCCCAGCGACATGGCTTCGAGCAGCGTGTAGGGCAGACCCTCGTGCAGCGACGGCATCAGCAGCGCGTCGAGGTGGGCGATCCAGTCCAGGATGTCGCGCTGGAAGCCGTGGAAGCGGACCCGGTCCGCGACGCCGAGCGCCCGGGCTTCGTCCTGCAGGGCGTCGAGCAGCGGGCCGGTGCCGATCACGTCCAGGCGAACCTGCGGCGGCATCTCCGGCGAAGTGAGTGCGCGCAGCGCGTGCACGATGCCCTTGATCTCGCTGACGCGTCCGACGATGCCGGCGTGGAAGAGGCCGGGCTCGAGACCCTGCGGGCGCGGGCGACCTTCGCGGGCGAGGGGATCGATGCCGTTGTGGATCACTCGGCGGGGCAGGCCCCGATGATCACGGGCATATCCAGTGCTGATCTCAGCGGTTACATAGCAGATGGACGCCTTCACGATACGGGTGGCCCTCTTGTCAAGCCAGGAGTTGGCGCGCGATTTATTCCTACCGACGGGCGATCGTCCGGTCGGCTCAGGCAGCCCGTGCACGGTCTTCACGATCGGGATCCGGCGCTTGGCTGATGCCAGAGCCATGACGACCATGGACTTGTAACCATGGACATGCACCACGTCGATCTCTCGTTCCACCAGAAGGGCCGCGAGGTGACGGGCTTGAGCGGGATCATAGCGTCCGTGCGAGGCGAGGAGCACCGGGTCGGCGCCCTGCAGCCGCAACTGGGCGGACAGCTCTCCTTCATGAAACAGAACCGGCAGCGCCGATATATCCGGACGGAGCCGTACGCAGCGGCAAACGTCGACGATCTGGCGCTCGACACCGCCGAACAACTCTCCGGGCGAAAGCATGGCCACACGGGTCATGGAGATTCACGCAACTTTCGGAAATGTGTCGTCCCTGCTGGTGGAGATCGCCGGTCCCGCGAACCACGTTTGTCGAGCTGGACTTCGGCGACGGATGCCGATGACAGCGCCGCTGGAATGTCACAGATCACGTTCCACACTACCTGACGGTCCCGATAATCGCCAGCCCCGGTTGCGCGGCAGCCTGCCACGAATCGCGGCAGATTCCACGCCATCGAGATCCGACTCGCCCTCGCGGTGGACGGATTCGTCCTTAAGCTAGAATTGACGGCCGATGCACGGCAAGGGTAGGTTTGATGTGCGGGGCTAGTTCGGGGAATGCGAAGCGCGATCGTTTGGTATATCTTCCTGGTCGCAAGGCTGCTTCCGGACCGGAATTGCACGCCCACCGCATGTCATTCGACCTCGAGGTATCGCCGTGTGTGCATCGTCCCGGAAGGATGGAGAAGTCATCCTCGTTGCTGGCGGAGACATCATGCTCGGAGAGCATCCGCTCATGGTCGGCAGAGGGATGGCTACACAGTTCCGCAAGGACCCGAATTACCGTCCCCTCACTCATGTGGCCGAGGAACTGCACCGGGCGGACATCGCCTTTGCGAATCTCGAATGCGCGTTGACGGACCGCAATCTGGGGCGCTCACACTTCTCCCGGGAGTGCATCGGACCGGCGACCGGGGCGGGCTTCCTGCAGGAAGCCGGGCTGCGCGTCGTCAGTGTCGCCAACAACCACATCCTGCAGCATGGCCGTGACGTGTTCCGGGAAACGCTCGGCTTGCTTGAAGCTGCCGGGGTGCATGCCGTCGGCGTCGCGGCGGAGAACGACCCTCGCTCGTGCGCCCCGCTCGACATGGACATCAAGGGAACCTCGTTCAGATTCCTGGCCTACTCCCTGCGGCCGCGCCAACACTTCGACGACCAGCCGCTGTACGCCGAACCGACCACCGAATCCCTGTTGTCGGATGTCGACGCGGGATGTCGCGCCGGTCGCACGGTAGTCGTATCGCTGCATTGGGGAGACGAGTTCGTACGACGTCCTTCACCCGCGCAGATCGCGCTCGGGCGCCGAATCGTCGACGCCGGCGCGACCCTGGTGCTGGGGCATCACCCGCACGTCCTGCAGGGCTGGGAACGACGCGGGGGCGCCCTCATCGCCTACAGTCTGGGAAATTTCATGTTCGACATGAACTGGGAGAGCCGCTTACGGCGCACAGCGCTGCTCCGTTGCAGCTTGTCCGCAGGGGCCGTGGCACAGGCGACCTGGCTCCCCTTGCTCATCGGCGACGATTTTCAGCCTCGACCGGCGGACGAAACCCTATCCGGGGAGATCCTCGCCGAGCTCGCGGCCGGCGCCTCCGAAATCGCGTCTCAGCCAGACGTTCCCGCCACCTCGACAGAGTCGGCTGTCTACGAAGCAGAGATCGTCCGGGAACTGGCAGTGCACCGGCGGGCATCATACCGCTACTTCGGCCGGAATCTTCTGAACTACGAACCGGCGATCCTGATGGCGATCCTCCGCAAGGCCGTGGAGCGCCGGGTCGGTTTGCGCAAGGATTGACCTGGCTGCCGCCGGCACCATCCGCCCGGCGCCGAAGGAGGAGCAGATGGCTTCACTCTATGCCAACGTGTGCCGGAAGCTGCTCCTGCCTGCCGGGGACCTGTTGATGAACCAGCGCGTGATGCATCATCTTTCGCTGTACGAATCATCGCAGTACTGGCCGGCCAGCCGATTGCGGGCGGAATGCGATCGCCGGCTGCGCGATACCATCGCGACGGCGTACGCGGAAGTGCCCTTCTACCGAGACCTTTACCAACGATGCGGCGTCACACCTGGTGACGTGCGGAGCATCGAAGACCTCCACCTCTTGCCGATCGTCAACAAGTCGATGTTGCGCGAGGCCTTTCCCACCGGCTGCACGCGTCCTACGAAATACAGATGGCACGACTATTCCACCAGCGGGTCGACCGGCAACCCTTTCACGGTGCGCGTGGACGACGACACGATGTCCCGCGCCCGCGCACTGATGATCCTGCGCACGATGTACGCGGGCTGGTCTCCCGGGGACCCGACCCTGCAAACCGGCATGGCCGTCGCGCGCGGCAGCACGAAAATGCTCAAAGACCGGTTCATGCGCATCCATTACGTGTCGGCGTTTGATCTTTCGGATGCCGTGCTCGACGACTACCTCACCCTCATCGAACGCCACCGCATCCGGTACCTGACGGGCTATGCCCAGAGCCTCTTCCTGCTCGCGAAGCGTGCGCGTTACGTTGGGTTCAACAGAAACCTGGACGGCGCGGTATCCTGGGGCAGCAACATGCTCCAACAGTACAGGGACGAGATCCGGGCCGCCTTCCGGTGCGAAACCTACGACAGCTATGGCGTGGGCGAAGGCATGCAGATCGGCGCCCAATGCGGCAGGGTGGACGGAGCCTATCACCAGTTCAGCCTCCACGTGGTGTGCGAAACCGTCACCGACGGCAAGCCTGTTCCCGCCGGGGAACTGGGGGAGATCGTCCTGACCCGGCTCGACGCCGGCGCCATGCCCCTCATCCGTTACGCCGTTGGTGACATGGGCCGTCAAGCGACCGCCGCCGGCTGTGCCTGCGGCAGGAACCTCCCCCTGCTGCAGGCTATCGACGGACGCACGTCCGATATCGTGCGCACACCCTCCGGGAATCGGCTGATCGTGGAATTCTTCAACGGCATCTTCCAGTATGCTCCGACGATCGAGCACTTTCAAATCCTGCAGACGGAGCTTGACAGCATCCACGTCAGGATCGTTCCCGGAGCTGATTTCCAGACAGGAGATTGGGACGCCGTGCAGGCGAGGATTCTCGAGAAGGGGGATCCCGACCTGCGGATCACCGTCGAGCAGGTCCCGGAGATTCCGCTGGAACCGTCACACAAGCGACGCTACATTAAGTCCTCACTCGGGGCCTAGTGTCCTGACCTTGAAGCACTTCCCACGTTACGGGACTGCTCTTGACGTTCGTGACATCCCGTGTTTGGGTACAGTGCCGAGTTCGCTTGGCCGTGAGTAGGTAGCGATCCGTAAGTGACCGGCAAGTCTCAATACCTCAACAGGTTGAGTGGGACGGCACGTGCCTGTTCCCGGAGCCGGCCCCTAAGTGATGACTGGCACAAGTTTTGCATAATGCTATTGTGCGATGATCAGCAAACCGGCAAGTGGAATTCCGGTCGCCAAGGAGGATCTTCATGCGCTTCCGGAACGGGCAGAATCCAATCTCTGCAGCCTCCATTTGCCTGCTCCTGCTCACCGCCGGCGAGGCCTTCAGCGATCCGAACATCACCATCACCGGAGTGACGGGGACCCTCGGAGAAGGACAGACCTTGTCAATCTCCGGCCTCGGTTTCGGAGTTAAATCCCCCCCCGCCCCCGTGTTATGGGATGATTTCGAAGGACATACCGTCGGGTCACCGATCGGAAACCCCGTGGTGGGGCACTACACACGAACCGGCAACACGGTCTACAGCCAGGTGGATCCCTATACCGGCGGCAGGTGCACGTTCTCTCCCATCAGGGCGACTCAGAGTGAACCCGGACTCGTCGCCGACTGGATTCCAAACCTGGCTCTCGATGGATTCGCCTCGATGAAGTTCAAAATCATCAGCACCTACGGTGACATCACGCCGCACAACATCAAGCTCATCCGCCTGAACACCAGCGACCCCGATCCGACGCACGGCTCTCCCAATCTCTGCGTGGGGAAAGATCGCGGGTATGTCAACTTCAACTGTCAGATCAACAACGCCCTGGATGGAATGGTCTACCTCAGCGGGTTCGACTCGCTTCCCGAACCCGACGACTGGAACAGCATCAGCATCTGGGACCATCTCGGCACTCCCAATGTCGCCAACGGTTTCGCGGGGCGCCAGATCGGCGGCTCGGTCAGCCAGCGCTCGAACATCATCACCCAGCAATCCGCCGCGGGCTTCATGGGTGGATTGCGGGCCGCATACTTCTGCGGATACATCAGCCGCGACGGATACGATGCCGATCTCTATCTCGACGACGTGTATGCGGACACGACGTTGGCGCGCGTCCAGATCGTCGGTCCCGACGGCGGCAACCATGAAATGCAAATTCCGGTATCCTGGAGTTCCAACAGCATCCAGGTGGCGGCCCATCCCGGCCGGTATCCCCCGGGCACTCAGGTGCAATTGATCGTCTACGATGCGGAGAATCGCGCTTCGAACCCGTTCACCATGACCGTCGGGACCGGCAGCACCGAACCCGGCCCCCCCGGTACGCCGGGGCAGCCGATCAGGCAGTAGTCTGCCGGAATTGACGACATGACCATCCTCTGCCTGTACGCCGAAGACTATCCGTGGGATGTCAGGGTCGAGAAACTCCTCAGCGGGTTCCTCGCCGAAGGGCATGATGCCCATCTGCTCTGCCGGAACCTCAAGCGCAGCGCACACGTGGAGATCGTCGATGGGATCACGTGTCACCGGGTCCTGGGACCGGAGGCTCCCGGTTTCGTGCACCAGGCATTCACCCTGCCGGCTCCCCTAAATCCCATCTGGCAACACGCCCTGAGGAAGGCCATCGCGGAAGTCCACCCCGACTTCGTCATGGTCCGCGATCTCCCGCTCGCCACGCTGGCCATCTCCGAGGCACGGCGCCACGGCTTGCCGGTCTTGGTGGACATGGCGGAAAACCACCCGGCCATGTGGCGCAACGTGATGGCCAGCGATCCCCTGCCGCTGCGTAGCTGGTTGCTGAAAAATCCCGGCTTGGCCAAGCGCCTTGAACGAAAGGTCGCACAACACGCAGATGCGCTTTTCGTGGTGGTCGAGGAGATGAAGGAACACCTCATCGCCATCGGAGCACCGGCGGAGAGGGTGCACATCGTCTCGAACACTCCGCGATTGGGAATCCAGGCCGCGGCCAAACCGGCGGCGGCCGGCGCCTCGCTGGAAATGATCTATGTGGGAAACGTGACGCGAAACAGGGGCCTGCAACAGGTCCTGGAAGCCATGAACTGCGCCGGCGCCGACGCGCCGCCGATGCGCTTCCATGTCATCGGCAGCGGCGATTACCTGCAACGGCTGCAATCCCTCTCGGCTCGGCTGGGCCTGTCGGACCGTGTCGTGTTCCATGGCTGGATCCCCAACACCCGCATACCCGAACTCATCGCGCGGTGCAATGTCGGCATCATCCCCCATTTGCGCACCGAACATACCGACACCACCGTGCCGAACAAACTCTTCGACTTCATGGCTCTGGGACTGGCGGTCATCGTATCGGATGCTGCACCGTTGCGGCGTATCGTGGAATCCGAAGGCTGCGGATGCGTCTTCAAGACCGGAGATCCGGCAAGCCTCTCCCGGTGCATGGCGACCCTGGCCGATCCCGACCTGCGGCGCAATCTCGGAAAATGCGGTTTTTCCGCCGTGCAGTCGCGATACAACTGGGAGAGGGACCTGAAGCTGGCATTGGACGTCGTGGCAGATATCACCGGCAGATGACCAATCAGGCTACCGCGCGAACCCACGTCACGATTGCTCGTTCATCGCCTGCAGCAAGGCTTCCGTACGCCTGCTTCCCGTGCGTGCCAGCATGACCAGACAGAACGCCATACCGGCTGCGAACCACCAGTAGACTTCGTAAAGATCCATGCCGAACAGCCCCAGCGCGAGGCGCACGATCAGGAAGCCGGTGGTGGCGCGAGCGGCGGCTTCCAGGAACTGCAGATCGACAATTTCGGCACGAGCCAACTTAACCAGACGTTTGTCCTGTCCCGCCGCCCTCAGCCCCTGTTTCATCATCCGCAACTTGTGCGCGAATGATCGGCGTGCGCTCTGTAGTGCAGCGAACATCGCAAAGATCAGGAAGCAGAATACCGCGAAACCATGTACCCCCAGGTTGGTCGCCACCTCCAGGTACAGGTTGTGTGTGTCCTGCTTGCGATTGAACATCTGAATGCGAACCGCCGGAAATGAGGCGATGCCCACACCAACCGGGTTTTTCAGGAGCACTTCCCAGGCATCCTGCAGGATCACAATACGGGCTTCCTTTGAATTACCCTCGGCCTCATGCCCCCCGATACTCTTAAACCTCTCGACATACTGACTGGGAAGCAGCGGGAAAACCACCACGCCCACCGCGGCCGCGATCGCCAGGTTGCGGATCTTCCGACGGGATTGACTCCACCAGTAACAAAGCAGCACGCCCAGGGATACGTATCCGGTTCGCGACCCGGTGTAGATCACGCAAACGAGCGCGGTTGCAGCTAACGGCAGCAGCATCAGTTTGTAGTACCAGTTCTTGATCACCGGGAACAGGAAGAGAACGAACGGCAGCGTGCCCATCGCCAGCCCGGCGAGGCTGTTAGGATGCGCGTAGATGGGCACCGCGCCATGAAGACGGGGAATGCCCTGGTTCTCCCAGACCAGCCCCCCCGAGATCTGCCCCCGCGTCGATTCCTGCGTGATGTAGAAGCAGGAGACCAGGAAAGCCGCCAGGAACCAGCGCATGGCCCGGGGCGAGCGGATGAGCGCGACCATGAAGAAGGTCATCATCGCGAACTTGATGACGCGGTCGAAGAAGATCGTCCAGGCCAGGTCCTGTGCCGCGGCGAAGGGGATCTGGGTGAGCATGATGAAGAACAGCAGTCCGATCCCGATCAGCACGTTGCGGGCCGGGCGCAGCCCGCCGAGCTGGACCGGCCGGGAACTCATCACCCCGATGCACATCACCGTCAGGGCCAGGCCGAGCAGGAACTCGACGCGCAGCGTCGCCAGGAAGTCGCGGCGCGCGCCCCACTGCATGTAGCGGGCGGTGATGAACAGCAGGAACGTCGCGGTCACGAACGGCGGCGCCTCCCAGGGGCGCGGGAGGCGCGGGATGTCGCTGGCTGGGCGCTGCGTCATGCTCGTCTGCGCTCCTCGGAACGGTTCAGCGCCCGCCGGCCCGCAGGCCGGCTACGGCCGCGTCCAGGAAGGGGACGAACGCCGCCGCCGCGCGCGCGTTGCCCTCGCGGTTGGGATGGCTGTCGCTGCCGCCGCCGCTGGCGTACGCCGACCACTTGGCGCTCCGGCCGTCGGTCAGGATGGCATGGTAGTCGAACACGGCCACGTTGGGGAGGTCGTAGTCCCGCAGCCAGCCGCCCTCGCGGTCCGCCATCCAGGCGTGCAGCGCGTGCGCGTGGTCGGCGGAGTCGGGTCCCCGGCGGAACGCGGCGCCCAGGCGGTCCTTCAGCCCCTGCGGCTGCGGCTCGGCGCGCGGCGGCGCCGTGACGGCGACGAACAGCACGTCGGGTCGGGAGCGGAACAGCGGCAGCAGGGCGCGGTAGGCGGCCTTGGCGTTGGCCAGGGTCTGCTGCGCCGAGTCCGGATCCCCGGGCTCTTCGCCCGGCCCCGTGAAGTCGATGCTCGAGTAGCAGGACTTGAAGACCACGATCTCGTTGGTGCGGCCGTCCGCGTAGGAGCGATCCTGCTCGTCGCAGGCCAGGATGCGGTCCATCCGCTCGGCGAACTTCCGGCGCCAGTGGCAGATGTCCGTGTCCTCGCCCAGCAGCGAGCCGTACGTCGCCTCGTGGACCTCGTAGCCCGCGGCCTGCAGCAGCGACCGCAGGCCGCCCCCGTTGGGGTGGCTCCGGTAGATGCAGCGGGCGGCGGAGTCCTTGCCGCCGCCGTCCTGCGCCCCCGGTTCGGCCAGAAGCTGACCACCGCAGGAATGGTGGATGAACAGCAGGCGCACGGGCCCTCCCTCCGTCGCAGTAACGGCGACGGATTCCGTCGTCGCTGCGAACGTCAAGCCGCCGGCGGCGGCGAGGCTCGTCGCCGCGGCCGGCAGCAACAGGCCGAAGACCGCACAACAGGCTTTGATTGCAGGCGTTGCAGTCATGGATCCCCTCCCGGTCCGGTCCGCCGGTCGTCGGACAGCCAACAGTATACCCCACGCCGAGTTCCCGGGCCACCGCCGGTTCGAAACCGATCTTGACAATCCCCGGTCAAGGCCCGGATCCTGCTTGCGGCCGATCAACATGCTTTCCGACCTCCCGCCTGGGAGGCCTACCCCGCGTTTCAAGGAGGAATCATGTCGAGCCGACGTCTCATCCTGGTGGCCCTGCTCCTCGGGTTGGCGCTCGCCCTCGCTTCCTGCAGCGACGACCCGACCGATCCGGCGACGGACACCACCGCACCCCTGGTCGTCAGCGTGAACCCCTCCCAGGACGATGGCAACGTGGACCTGGACGAGGAGCTGGCCATCGCGTTCAACGAGGACATGGATCCCGCCACGGCGACCGGCGGCGTGACCCTGTCCCACGGCACGGTCACCGGCACCGCGTGGACCGACGCGCGCACGCTCGTCGTGTCGCACACGGACTGGCCCGAGGGCACCGAGATCACCGCGACCGCGACCGTCGGCCTGACCGACGAGGCCGGCAACGCGCTGGCGACGGCCTTCGCCTGGAACTTCTGGACCTGGACGGACGAGGTCCTGCTGCTGAACACTAGGAGCCTGCGCCGTAGGACGCCAAGCCGTTTTCGATCTCTT
>DYDD01000094.1 GCA_020718045.1 Fibrobacter sp.
CAGGGCGTACTCCAGCGTGAAGCTCCACAGGTAGCGCGCGCCGCTCTGCGGCCAGGCGCTCGTCACCTTCGCGTAGTAGGTGTTCGGAAGCCACGCGCCGTAAAACGAAAGCCGCCAGGCCTCGTGGGCGACGACGACGACCAGCGGGGAGAGGCCCGCGACCACGAGCCGGCGCGCGGCCCGGCGGTCGGGCGCGCCGAAGGCGACCGCCACCACGGCGGCCGCCGTCAGGGCGCAGTAGAGCAGACCGTCGGGCCGGGTCAGCGCCAGGGCGGCGGCGCCGGCGCCGGCCAGGGCCAGCCGTCGCGCGTCGACGGGAGCCGACATCATCGTCGACGCCCACAGCAGCACCAGGAAGTTGAACATCGCCGTCTCCAGCCCCGAACTGCTCCAGGCCAGGAAGGTGCGGTTCAACAGCAGGTAGGCGAACATCAGGCCCAGGAATGCCGCCCGCCGCGGGCGCAGCCGCTCGCGCCAGTCCAGGCGCAGCAGCATCCGGCCGGCCAGCGTCAGGGTCCCGCACGCGAACAGCAGGGAGATCCAGTTGGCGCTGTCGGGCGGTTCGACGCCGGTCACGCTCCACACCAGGTCCAGCAGGACCGTCCACAGGAAGCTCGTGTACCCCTCGACCGGCAGGAAGGGCGGCGCGTTCCAGACGTAGCCGTGCCCGAGGTGGGCGTTGCTGATGTAGCGGAAGGCGATGAAGGCGTCGTCGGTCAGGAACCAGAACAGCCGCCACCCGCCGTACAGGGCCAGGCAGCCGACCGCCGAAGCGACGGCCAGCAGCCGCCGATCCCCGTTCCGTCGGATGCCAAGATCGTGACGCATCGCCCCTCCCGAAGAAACCGCCCGCCAGCCTACCACGTAACAGCATATGCGTCAATGAGATGGCAGTCCGGTCACCCGGAGGGCCCGATCCACGCCACCAGGGTGCTATCGACATCCATATATCCAAATTCCGACCCGAATACCATCATAAACATTGACAGAATGCCACCATCAGGATATATATGAACATGTTCACGGTTGCCACCTTCGGATCGCCGCCCGCGTTCGTGGCGGTGGTCAACACGATGGGCGAGTCTTCACCCCGGTTCGGGGGGCGTCTGCAAGGCCGCCCCGCCACGGATGGCGGGGCAGCCTGGAAGTCGAGCGAGCCGGCCACAGGATGTGGCCGACGAGCGTCCCCCCGCACCGGGGTGAAGACTCGCCCATCGTGTCGACCAACCCCATGATCCCCGAGCAACCGGACCGCAAAGGAGCCGCCGCCATGGAGGGTAGGCACACCGAGGTCATCACCCCCGGCATGCTGCGCGCCGTCGGGACCGTCGACGAGTTCAAGGGCCGCTGGTCGCGCCCGGGGATCCTGCCGCCGGAGCGGCTCGCCGCCCTGCAACGCGTGGCCACGGTCGAGTCGGTCGGTTCCTCGATCCGGCTCGACGGCGCGGCCATGGACGACCGCGCCGTCGAACGGCTGCTCTTCGGCCCCCAGGCCCGCGCCTTCGCCTCGCGCGACGAGCAGGAGGCGGCCGGCTGCGCCGACGCCCTCGAGATGGTCGTCAAATCCTGGCGCGACATCGGCCTGACCGAACACCACTTGCGCCTGCTGCACGGGTTTCTGCTGCGCCACGCCGAGCGCGACGCCCGCCACCGCGGCCGCCCCCGCAGCCAGCCGCTGCCGCAGAACGTTTTCCTCGAGGCCGTCCCTGCCGCCCCCGACGCGGCGTTGCCCGGCGCCGATCCCGAACCGTCGCGCCGCCTCGCCGCGCTGCTCGCCGACGCGGCCGCGGATCTCGACGGCGACCGCGCCCACCCCCTGCTCGCCATCGCCGCGGTCACGGGCGGCATCCTCGCCATCCAGCCCTTCCAGGACGGCAACGGCCGGCTGTCGCGACTGCTGGCGACCCTGCTGCTGCTCAAGCACGGCTACGCGTACGCGACCTGCTGCGCGTTGGACCGCGTCTTCGAGGACCGGCGCGATGCCTACGAGCTGGCCGTGCGTCGGCTGCGCGAAGCAGACGCGGAGACGGCCAGCGCCGAATGGGCCGCCTTCTTCCTAGACTGTCTGGCCTGCCAGGTGACGACCCTCGCGGAGCGCATCGACCGGGAGCAGCGGATGGCGCCCCTGCCGCCGCTGTCCGAGATGATCTTCGCCGCGGTCCGCTCGCACGGGCGCGTGACGGTCCGCGCGGCGACGGCCCTGACGGGCGCGAACCGCAACACCGTCAAGGCCCACCTGCAGCGGCTGGTCGCCGAGGGCCGGCTCGCCCGCCGCGGCCAGCGCAAGGGCACCTGGTACGAGCTGCCGGGCGGGGTCGATGCCGAGCGACCGCCGGCCTGACCCCGCGACCGCCGGCACCAGGCGACGAAAAACCCGCGCCCCTCGGGGAGCGCGGGTTTTCGCGTCGGCGGGAACCGGTCATTTGACGAGCATCATGCGTCCCGTGCCGGAGAAATCCTCCGTCGTCAGCCGGTAGAAGTAGAGGCCCGCCGCCGCCTCGCGGCCGGAGGCGTCCCTGCCGTCCCAGACCGTGGCGCGCCGGCCCGCGGCGACCGTTTCGCCGTCGATCAGGCGGCGGATCTCGCGCCCCGACACGTCGAGCACGACCAGGTCGACGCGGCCCGTCCGCGCCAGTTCGTAGCGGATCGTCGTGGCGGGGTTGAACGGGTTCGGCGCGTTCCGGTACAACGCCGTGTGCAGGACCGGTGCGTCGTCGGCGTCGGTGATCATGCCGGGCTCGGCGCCTGCGCTCTCGTTCCCGGCGAAGTCGACCGCGCTGACCAGGTACCGGTCGTCGTACCCGCCGCCGCCATCGATCCAGGCGGTGTTCGTGGTCGAGAACAGGTACTGGTAGAAGCCGGAGCCGTCGTCGCGGTAGACCTTGAAGTAGCGGAAGTCGGCGTCTGCGCTCGGGTGCCAGGTCAGCAGGTTGGCGGCGCCGTAGAACACCATCAGGCCGGTGGGCACGTTCGGGGCGAGGTTGTCGACCGAGCTGCCGGCGGTGGGCGTGGAGTCCCGGTAGACGCCCGCGGTCGCGGTCCTGGCCCTCACGAAGAACACGGTGTCGTGGTCGCCGTCGGCGAGCGTCGAGTCGGCCAGGGTCGGGGCGATGATCGCGTATGCGGCTTCCCGGTCGGCGGGCACCGAATGCAGGAATTCCCAGTCGCCGGGCGGGTAGCGGGTGCCGAGGTCCGCGGCGGCGGCGCCGGCCGTCTGCAGGGGGTCGATGCGGCGGTAGACGGCGTATTCGATCACGGGGTCCGCAGCCGCCGCGTCGTCGTCCAGGTCGCGGGCCCAGGACAGCCGCACCTGGCGACCCTGGTCGTTCGGGACGTCGGCGACGGCGCGGATCCGCGGGCCGGCGGCGTCGAGCATGTTGCGGACGACCGTCGTGATCCAGACGACATCGGCGCCGCCGTAGTAGGTCGTGTAGGGCGAGTTCGTGCAGACGTCGAACCTGCCCGCGCCGAGCTCCTTGGCGGCGAGCTGGACCCTGCCCGCGCTGTTGATCGCCGCCACCTCGGCCGTCGGGTCGGTGATCCGCAGCTGGTGGTAGGTCGCCGCGACGTTGGCGAAGGTGTGGGCCGCGGGCAGCTCCCGCGTCAGGTAGTGGCCGGCGTCCGTGACGAGGCTGTGCGGGGTCGCGGGCGATTGCGCCCACAGGTATTCCGAGGTGTTGTTCCCGATGAGCAGGCCGTTCACGGCCTGCACGTAGACCAGCATGGCGGTGCCGCCCAGCAGGTGCAGGGCGCCTCCCGCCTGCGCGAAGGACGCCAGCGCGGAGACGGAGGCGAAGTCGACGACGCCGCCGTCCAGGGCGGCGAAGACCTGGCGGTACGCGCCCAGCTCGAACGTCGTGAAGTCGGCGGTCGTGGCCCAGTCGTAGCCGACGCCGAGGTCGTCGAGCGCGGCGCCGACGGCGTCGGTGGTGGTCGTCAACAGCAGGACCTCGGGCGCCGAGGTCTCGACGCTCAGCATGTTGGCGACGACCTGCGTCAGCCAAGACATGTCCGTGGGATCGGTGTACCAGCTCTCTCCCGGGGAGTTGATGCAGATGTCGAACCTGCCGACTCCGAGCCGCCGCGCGGCCAGGGCGGGTACGCCGTCGCCGTTGCGGGCCGCGACGGCCACGTCGTCGCCGGTGATGCGAAGCTGGTAGTACGAGGCGCCCGAGGTCGTGAAATCGAATGTCGCCGGCAGTCCGGCGGCGAGGTAGTGGCCGGCGTTGGCGACGGCGACGTCGGGGCTGCCCGTCGGCTGCGACCAGCAGTAGTTGGCGGTGTTGTTGTGCACCAGATGGGTGTTGACGGCGGCGGCGTAGCCGAAGTCGCACGAGCCGCCGTAGAGGTGCAGGAAGCCCCCGCCCTCGGCGAACGCGGCGACGCGCGCGATGCTCGCCTCTTCGATGATGCCGCCGTCGAGGCCGAGGAACACATGCCGGTAGCCGGCGAGATCCAGGGCGGTGAAGTCGTCGCCGTAGTAGGTGTCGTGGGCGACGTCGAGCCGCGACAGGGCCTCGCCGAGGGCCGTATCGATCGTCTCGATGAGCAGCACCCCGGCCCGGCTCGGACCGGACCGCCAGCCTTCGGGCCCGACCGGCTCGGCGCCGGTGCCGGTGCCGGTGCCGGCCTGGGCCAAACAAGCCGCGGCCAGCATGAACAGGATGATGGTGGCGCGATGCATGGTTCCCTCCCGGTTGCGATGGTGTTCGCCGGACCCCCGGTCCGTGTCTCCGATGCCGCCATCCTACTACCGTCGCGAGGACCGGTCATCCCGAGGTTGGTCGGGATCGCGGACGGATCTCGTGCGGTTGCGGCGCGACACGGCGTCGCGGTCCGTGCTATCATGCCGCGATCGCGCCGCAACCGGCGCTCCCCCAGCAACCTGGAGTGACGTGTCATGAAACGTGCGATCCTGGCCGCGACGACGACGCTTTCCATCCTGTTCGCGATCGCCGCCGCCGCGACCGCCGGACCGGCGTTCGCCGACCGCTTCCTCGACGAGACGCTGCGCGTCGACTACTTCCACACCGGCGCCGCCGGCGAGGAGATCGTCGCCCTGGACCGCGTCCACCGCCAGGGGACCTGGGCGGGCAGCCTCGTGCACCTGGTCGACTGCCTGGACCTGGGCCGCTACTTGGCGGTCGCGACGGACGTCGCTTCCGGCGAGGTGATCTTCTCGCGCGGCTTCGATTCCTACTTCGGCGAGTGGGCGACCACCGGCCCCGCCGCCGCGGGCGTGCGCCGCACCTACCACGAGTCGGTGCTGATGCCCCTGCCCAAGACGCCGATCCGCTTCTCCCTGGAGGCGCGACGCACCGACGGGACCATGGCCGAGATCTTCGCGACGGAGATCGACCCGGCCGCGGTCGAGGTCCGGCGCGACCCCGCGCCCGCGGACGCGGTCGTGATCGAGGCGGCCATCGCCGGCGATCCCCACGCCTGCCTGGACATCGCTATCCTGGGCGAGGGCTACACGGCGGCCGAGGCCGGTAAGTTCGACCGGGACGTGCGGCGCTTCGCGGGCATCCTGCTGGGGCAGGAGCCCTTCCTCTCGCTGGCTGGCCGCCTCAGCGTGCGCGGCGTGATGGTGCCGTCGCAGCAGTCCGGCTGCGACGAGCCCGAGCGCGGCGTCCACCGCAACACCGCCCTGGGCTGCACCTTCAATTCGCTGGGCTCGGAGCGCTACCTGTTGACCGAGGACAACCGCGCGCTGCGCGAGGTCGCCGCCTGCGTGCCCTACGACGTGGTGTCGCTGATGGTCAACCACGAGCGCTACGGCGGGGGCGGCATCTACAACCTGTTCAACACCTTCACCAGCGACAACCAGTGGAGCCCCTACGTTTTCGTGCACGAGTTCGGCCACGGCTTCGCCGGGCTCGCGGACGAGTACTACTCGTCCAGCACCGCCTACAACGACTTCTACCCGCGCGGCGTCGAGCCCCGCGAGCGCAACATCACCGCGCTGCTGGCCCCCGGCGGCCTGAAGTGGGGCGACCTCGCCACCCCGGGCGCGGCCGTGCCCACGGCCTGGCCCAAGGCCGAGCACGACGCCGCGGACGCCGTCTACCAGCAGCGGCGCGGCGAGATCACCGACCGCATCGCCGCGCTGATGCGCGGCGGCGCGCCGCAGGCCGAGGTGGACGCGGCCGTGGCCGCGGGGGAGGAGCTGTCGCTCTCGCACCAGCAGGAGCTCGACGCCTGGTTCGCGAAGACGGGACTTGGCGGCGTGGTCGGCGCCTTCGAGGGCGCGGGCTACTGCAGCGAGGGCATGTACCGCGCGCAGCTCGACTGCATCATGTTCACCAAGGGGCTCAAGTCGTTCTGTGCCGCTTGCGCGCGGGGGATCGGGGAGGTGGCGGCGACATACACGGAGTGATCCCGGGCGGCGGTGTGCACGATGCAGCCTCAGCGCGATGCCGCCGTACTGAGAGCGCTCATTGGCGGAATTCGACGGCTCAACCCGCCGTGTTGACGGGTTTCAAGGCCGGACGAAGATCACCTCGGGCGGCGGCATGAACCCGCGCCAGAGATGGGGATCCATCGCCGCGGCCTTGCTCATCAGCTCTCCGCCCTCGGCGCGGTTCCCCCTCTGCTGGGCGATCTGGCCGAGCCGCGCCCAGGCGAACGCTTCCAGGGGGAGGGGGGGCGTCATGCCGATGAAGCGGTGGACGACTGCTTCGGCCCGGTCCCAGTCCCCGGTCATGGCGTAAGCCGTGCTGAGGCGCAGCAGGATGTCGAATCGACGGGGGTTCATCGCGAGCGCCTTGTCGATGCACTCGGCGGCCCGGACGAGATTCCCCGCGTCGATGAAGCCGGATCCGCCCTCGTACCAGGCCAGCGATCTGTCGGCGTGCTCACGCACCACGTCCTCCCACAACGGGGCCCGCTGATCCTGCGGGATCAGGTTGGAGCGAGCCCTGGCTCCCATCACCGGATCCTTTCCTTCCAGGATCCGGGCGTGATTCTCGGCCCGCCCGACGTCCCAGCCCATGTCCTCGGCCATGACGAGAATCTGCTGGACCAGCAAGCACCTGGCCTCGTGGTGGTCCGGGTCGCAGCGCACGGCGGACTCCAGCTCGTCGATGATCTTCCCTGCGAACTGCCTCATCTGCTCTTCCTGGCCCTGATGCGCCGCGTTGATGAGCGAGTAGGCGGTCGCCAGGCCCGCGAAGTAGTGGTAGTCGGCATTGTCCGGCGCGAACGCCACCGCCTTCTCGATGGCGGCCTGCATCCCCTCGAAGTCCATGAGGAACATCCTGGTCCGGGAGAGCTCGTAGAGCAGGGCCGCCTGCGTGGAGTCGGCGGCCAGCCCGGCCTCCAGCCGCCGGACCGCCTCGTCCACTTCGCCGGCCAGCCGCAAGTCGAACGCCTCCCGGGCGATCTCGGCCGGCGCGGGGTCGGCCGCGAGGGAGGCCTGAGGGCCGAGAGCGAGGATCCACGCGAGAACCAGCAGCTTGGACATGGTCATCCCTCCCTTAGCTAGACACGACCGAGGATCCGGATCGACGTACTCCGAGCGGAAAGGCGCTCGATCATCAAAGCGCGTGCTTGTCCCGCTCTCCCAGCAGCGCCGCCCCGCTGCCCACCAGCGGCCCTACCAGCAGCACCGCCGTCACGCTGTTGGTGATCAGCCCGCCGCGCTTGTCGGAGTGGAAGTCGAAGAAGATGTAGAAGAACAGCCCGGCCGCGATCAGCAGCAGCCCGGCCACGCGGGGCCAGCGCCGCGCCGTCGCGGCCAGGACGAAGAATGGCGCCGCCACCAGCGAGTGCATCAGCAGCCCCAGCGGGTCCCGCCAGCTGTCCGCGGCGCTGAACAGCAGCCAGCAGATGCCGAAGCCGATCAGGATGCGCGAAGCGGCCTTGCGCGCCCCCCAGAACGCCAGCAGTGAACTCAGCAGCCAGGTGAAGTACAGCAGGGCCAGGAAGAGCGTGGACAGCTCCTCCGGGTCCTTGAGGTGGCGCTCGCCGGAGCGGATGAAGCCGATCAGCACGAAGGCGACCAGACCCGTCACGAGGTAGGCGTGGTAGCCGGCGCGCTGGGCGGCGCGGCGCGCGAACTCGTCGTTGTCGCGCAGCCAGCCCAGCTCCCGCAGGATGCCGGGGCCGAAGGCGCCGATCCCGGACAGGACGATGAACCACCAGCTCGCCTCCGCCAGCAGGAAGCCGCCGATCACCAGGATCGCGCCGATCAGGGTCGCGGCGGTCGGGTGCCAGCCGACCAGGTCAGCCAATCTCGTCATTGCGTGCCTCCTGTGGTTCCTCGTCCGACAATGCGAACACATCCTCGACACGCACGCCGAACGCGCGCGCGAGCCGCAGCGCCAGCCCGACCGAGGGGTTGTACTTGCCCTTCTCGATCGCGATGATCGTCTGGCGGCTTACCCCGACGCGGACGGCCAAGTCTTCCTGGGTCATCTCGCTGTTCTGGAAGCGGAGCCGGCGGACTTCGGTGCGGATGTCGTCTTTCATGCGTCGATCCTAGCGGGTGTTCGGTTTGATGTCAAGTAGACTTTACAAATTGTAAATCATATCAAACATCAGCATCGGCGACCTCACTGCTGGCATCCGGCGATGAGATGGGATCGTACCTTCAGGTACACGCCACAGGCGTGCCGGTGTCCGGTCTCTCGGTACGACTATTCCTGTAACATATTGAATTCATGTCATGTACATAGACGGCCACGTCGGCGGCCAGAGGCGCCTCGATCGGGCAGGTTTCTTGCACGGGGGACTGCGAATCACGGCCCCGCATCACCCGCACAAGGAAGGCCCATCATGAAGATCCTCCCCGCCACGACTTCCCGACTCGCGCTGCTCGCCCTGCTGGCTTCGGCCCTGTTCCTGGCGGGCTGCGGCGACGATCCCGTCTCGCCGTCGGCGACCGACGTCACCGCCGACGCCGACGCCGCCGGCGTCATCGCCGCGGACGTCGCGACCGACAACGGCGGCTTGACCGACCAGATCGCCGACCTGTCCGTCGCCGTCGGCGGCCTCGACGCCGCCAAGACGCCCCCCGCCGGCGTGTTCCACGAGGCCACGTACGACCCGCTGACCGGCACCTGGACCATCACCGTCGAGCGCGAGCGCGGCGATCCCGCCGGCACGCCCTACGCCTTCATCTCCCGCGTCTACACGCTGCGCTTCCTGGACGCCGCGGGCGAGCCCCAGCGGTTCCGCGTCGTGGACGGCGACACCGCCCGCACCGTCGAGTTCGACATCCTCTCGGGCGTCGGCGTCCACCGCACGCTGCGCATCGAGCAGAACCTCGACGCGCTCGTCGCCTCCTTCACGGTCACCGGCGTGAACACGGACCTGCTGACCATCAACGGCACGTACGGCCGCGACGCCTCGAACCGCCTCGAGACGCCGCGCTTCGTGCGCACCATGACCGGCGCCCTCGACCTCGAGCTGATCGACGTGACCGTGCCGTGCGGCGCCGGTCACGACTTCAGCCAAGCCGTCTCGGGCACCGTCACCGGCACCTACGTCGCCGACATCACCGTCGAGCGCGGCGAGGACTACCTCGAGCGCCACGTCGACCGCTCCTTCACCATCGTCTTCGGCGATGGCGAAGCCGCGATCGAACTGAACGGCCGGCACTACGTCGGGAACCTGGGCACCGGCGATCTGGCGGACTGATCGAGTCCGCGTTCGCGATGAAACGGGGCCGGTGGAGAGAGGATCCACCGGCCCCTTCGCGCGCCGGCTGTGGTAGGATCGTCGTCGACAAGACACCCGCGGGAGGAACGACGTGCGCCTGCGTCCGACCCTGATCCTGATCGCCGTCGTGGCCGCGACCTGCGCGTCCGCCGCGCCGCCGCCGCTCTCCCTGCAGGCCGTCTTCGAGGCGGCGCCGGCCTTGCACGGCTACGACCGCTACCTCGAACTCGAGACCGGCCGCGTCTACACCGGCGGTCTGCTCGTCGGCCCGACCTGGGACGAGGACCGCACGCGCTTCCAGGACGCCGAGCTGGGCCTCGACGTGATGATCGCCGGCAACGGCGCCATCCTCGACCTCGAGGGCGAGCAGCTCTGCATCTCGTTCTGCACGAACCGGCTGGACATCCAGGACTGCATCGTCCTGAACGGCGGCGTGCGCTTCGTCGGGGACAACAGCGTCGATGTCCGGCGGGTCCCGGTGGGGTCGGTGCGCTACTGCACGTTCTACCGGCCAGAGGAATACGCCGTCCGTCTGCAGGGCGCTGGCGCCGGCGTGCTGTGCGAGCGCAACCTCGTGGTCGATCCCGTCGACGTCGGCCAGGACGTGATGATATGGACGGGCATCACCGGCAACAACCTGCCGACGGGGTTGGCCTTCGGCCTGTCGGTGCAGACGGGCGCCTTCGGGCTGCCCGACGTGCGCGACAACTGGACCTACCACAGCGACCCCCGCACCAACGAGGACCCGCTGCGCCACTTCGGCTTCCTCTGAGAATACAGCTGAGTGATCCCCACCCCGTGGGACGATGCCGGTTCGGCACCGCACAACAACATCCTCGGACTCGACCCGGGACTGCGCGATCCCGAGCACGGCGATTTCCGGCCGCAGCACGCGCCGCTGTACGGTTCGCGCGTCGTGCCGGCGGCCGTCGACGTCCGCGCGGGG